>NZ_CP050831.1:308281-616562 GCF_012113595.1 Bacteroides faecium | reverse complement strand
ATGGTATTGGAGTATTTAAAACTGTTTGTGACATTTGCTAAAATAGGAATGTTCACGATTGGTGGCGGTTATGCCATGATTCCGTTGATTGAGCGGGAGATTGTGGCGAAACAATGGATGAGTAAAGAGGAATTTATGGAGATGTTTGCTCTGACGCAGTCACTTCCGGGTGTGTTTGCGGTAAATATCTCTATTTTTGTGGGATATAAACTATATAAGGTAGGTGGAAGCCTGGTGTGTGCATTGGCTACTATTCTTCCTTCCTTTGTTATAATGATGCTGATAGCCATGTTCTTTGCCCGGTTTCAGGACAATGAAATAATGATTCGTATCTTTAATGGAATACGTCCTGCGGTGGTGGCGCTCATTCTGTTTCCTTGTATTTCGGCTGCAAGGGCTTTGAAGTTGAAATATTTTCAGTTGATTGCTCCTGCCATAGCTACTGTTCTGATTTGGCAGTTCGGCTTGTCGCCAGTTTATATCGTATTGGCAGGGATTATTGGAGGATTAGTATATACATTGTGGTTGAAAGAAAAAATTGTAAGTAAACAGGTATGATATATTTGCAGTTGCTTTGGGTGTATCTTAAAATAGGTACGTTTGGTTTTGGTGGTGGATATGCGATGCTTTCCCTTATTCAGCACGAGATAGTAGACCTGCATCATTGGCTGACTCCCCAACAGTTTACGGATGTAGTGGCCATTTCGCAGATGACTCCGGGGCCGATTGGTATAAATAGTGCTACCTATGTTGGCTATGCGGTGACGCAAAGTGTTTGGGGAGCAGTGGTGGCTACCGTGGCGGTTTGTTTGCCGTCTTTTATCCTGGTACTGCTTATTTCCTACTTCTTTGCCAAATGTAAGGACAATAAATATATCAAGGCTGCCATGTCCGGTCTGCTTCCCATGTCGGTTGCGCTGATTGCTTCGGCGGCGTTGCTTATGATGAATAGGGAGAATTTTATCGACTATAAAAGTATAAGCATTTTTGCGGTCGCTTTCTTAGTGACGTGGAAGTGGCATCTTCATCCCATCCTGCTGATTTGCCTGGCAGGTCTAGCCGGGCTCGTCTTGTATTAAATAAATTCTTTAGTTAAATAGATGCTATTATGAGAACCTTTATTTGTATTTGCCTGCTTTTGTTGACTGTGCATCTGCCTGCCCAGGATATAACTTCTGCATTGCTGCCTATGCCCAATCAGATCACTTTAAGTAAAGAAAAGCCTTTTGTCATTCGTCCCGGTAAGACGGCGGTTTATTGGAATCGTCCGGAGTTGGAACTCATGGCATGTAGTCTGCAAGATGTTTTGCGGGACAGGATGCAGATAGAAATCCCTGTTTCAGAATCAGAGCGTGCAGATATTCGTTTGCTGATTGACTCTGCTATGGAAGGAAAAGAACATTATGTCCTTGAAATAAACGCTAAAGGCATAACTGTTAAAGGAACGACTGCTGCTGCTGTTTACTATGGTGTAATGACTCTCGATCAGCTTCTGTTGGGGGATGTTTGTGCTACTTCCCAAAAGAAACTCTCTTCTGTTTATATAGATGATGCGCCGAGATTTGCGCACCGTGCACTGATGCTCGACCCTGCCCGTCATTTTCTTCCGGTGGATGATATTAAATTCTATATCGACCAAATGGCGCGGTACAAGTATAATATTCTCCAATTACATTTGACGGACGATCAGGGATGGCGGGTAGAAATCCAAAAGCACCCCAAACTGGTGGGTAAAGATTACTATACACAGGAACAGCTTGCGGACTTAATCAAATATGCGGCACGGCGTCATATTGAAATTATCCCCGAACTGGATATTCCCGGACACACCGTAGCTATATTGGCCGCCTATCCCGAATTAGGCTGTACGCACACAGATACCTTGCCCAAGAATGTAGGTGAAACAGTGGATCTGATGTTGTGTGCAAACAATGAAAAGGTATATACCATTTACCAGGATATTATAAAAGAAATTGCTGCTTTGTTCCCATCCCGTTATATTCATCTGGGCGGAGATGAGGCTGTCATAGAAAAGAACTGGACTAAATGCGAACGCTGCCAGGCCATGATGAAAGAACTGGGTTATCAAAAAGCGTCTCAATTGATGATCCCTTTCTTTGACCGTATGCTCTCATTTGTGCAGGATAATGGCAAGACTCCTATACTTTGGTGTGAATTGGATAATATCTATCCGCCGGCCAATGATTATTTGTTTCCCTACCCGAAGAATGTAACGTTAGTCAGTTGGCGGGGCGGTCTGACTCCTACTTGCTTGGAGCTTACCCGGAAACATGGTAATCCATTGATTATGGCGCCGGGAGAGTATGCCTACCTCGATTATCCCCAATTCAAAGGTGACCTGCCTGAATTTAATAACTGGGGAATGCCTGTCACCACCTTGCAAAAATCTTATCAGTTTGATCCGGGATATGGAGTGCCCGCGCAGGAACAAGCGCATATTCAAGGTGTTATGGGAACTCTGTGGGGAGAAGCTATCCGGGACATAAACCGGGCGACCTATATGACTTATCCTCGTGGACTGGCATTGGCGGAAGCCGCGTGGACGCAAATGGAGCATCGCGGTTGGGAATCATTTAAAAGACGTCTTTATCCTAATCTTATGGATCTGATGAAAAAAGGAGTATCACTACGTGTGCCTTTTGAGATTGTGGATCGGAAGTAATGACAAAATAAAATCACCCACGCTGCATCATCTGTAGTGTGGGTGACTTCATTATAAGGGGAGAGTTTTATCCCCCCCCCTTTTATAGTATCTAATTTTGAATTAGTTCTTGTTCGCACGCTTACGTTCGGTTTCGTCCAGAATCACTTTGCGCATACGCATTGCCTTCGGAGTAACTTCCACGTATTCATCTTCCTTGATGTATTCCAATGCTTCTTCCAATGAGAATTGAACGGGAGGAATCAGGCGGGCTTTATCATCCGTACCGGAAGCACGGGTGTTGGTCAGCTTCTTTGATTTGGTAACGTTCACAACGAGATCCTTATCGTGTGAGTGCTCGCCTACTACCTGTCCGGCGTACACTTCTTCTTGCGGGAAGATAAAGAATTTACCGCGATCCTGCAGTTTGTCGATAGCATAAGCAAATGCCGTTCCGGCTTCCATCGCGATAATAGAACCGTTGGTCCGGCGTTCGATATCTCCCTTGAACGGTTGGTATTCTTTGAAGCGGTGCGCCATGATAGCTTCACCGGCAGAAGCTGTCAATACGTTGGTACGCAAGCCGATGATACCGCGTGACGGCATGTCGAATTCGAGATTTACACGTTCGCCGTTGCTTTCCATCATTGTCATTTCACCCTTACGACGAGTTACCATATCGATAATCCTGCTTGAGTATTCTTCGGGAACGTTGATAGTCAGTTCTTCGATTGGTTCACATTTTACACCGTCAATCTCTTTGAAGATAACCTGTGGCTGACCTACCTGTAACTCGTAGCCTTCGCGACGCATAGTCTCTACAAGTACGGACAAGTGAAGTACGCCGCGACCGGATACGATCCACTTACCATCGTCTTCGCTCTTACGGACACGAAGGGCGAGGTTCTTATCCAATTCTTTCATCAGGCGGTCATGGATATGGCGTGAAGTTACAAACTTGCCGTCTTTGCCGTAGAATGGAGAATCATTGATAGTAAACAGCATGCTCATTGTCGGCTCGTCAATCGAGATAGGCGGCAATGCTTCCGGATTTTCGAAATCGCAAACTGTATCACCGATTTCGAATCCTTCGATACCTACCAGTGCGCAAATATCACCTGAAGAAACTTCTGTTGTCTTCGCACGGCCCAAACCTTCGAATACGTGCACTTCCTTAATCTTGGATTTCGTGAAACTGCCGTCTCTTTTAGCCAGCGATACGTTCATACCTTCTTTCAAAGTGCCGCGGTGTATGCGACCTACGGCGATACGACCTGTATATGATGAATAATCCAGCGAGGTAATCAGCATCTGCGGAGTACCTTCCAGTTGCACGGGAGCCGGAATGTTTTCGATGATACAATCTAATAGTGGAGTGATGGTATCAGTAGGTTGCTGCCAATCGGTACTCATCCACCCGTTCTTTGCCGAGCCGTAGATGGTAGGAAAGTCGAGTTGCTCTTCTGTGGCGTCAAGACTGAACATAAGGTCGAATACCATTTCGTGCACCTCTTCCGGACGACAGTTCGGTTTGTCCACCTTATTAATAACGACAATTGGTTTCAGTCCGATTTCCAATGCTTTCTGCAATACGAAACGTGTTTGTGGCATAGGGCCTTCGAAGGCGTCAACCAGCAAAATACAGCCATCGGCCATATTTAATACGCGCTCCACTTCACCGCCGAAGTCGCTGTGTCCCGGAGTATCAATAATGTTAATCTTAGTTCCGTTGTAATTGATGGAAACGTTTTTCGAAAGAATAGTAATTCCACGCTCACGTTCCAAGTCGTTGTTATCCAGAATTAATTCACCACTTGTTTGATTGTCGCGGAATAGATTTCCGGACAATAGCATCTTGTCAACCAGCGTTGTTTTCCCATGGTCGACATGGGCAATGATTGCAATGTTTCTAATATTTTGCATATAATACCTATTATTTGGCTGCAAAGGTACGAAATAAGGATTAGAAATATATGCAATGGCGGCAATTTTTTCTTGTAAATCGTTGTGGGATATAAAGATAATCCCTATCTTTGCACGCTCAAAAGAATAATTTACTATATTAAAATTCTAAGAATTATGTATTTAGACGCTGCTAAAAAGCAAGAAATCTTCGGAAAGCACGGGAAGTCTAACACTGATACTGGCTCAACTGAGGCACAGATAGCTTTGTTTTCCTACCGTATTTCTCACCTGACTGAGCATATGAAGCTCAACAGAAAAGATTATAGTACAGAGAGAGCTTTAACAATGTTGGTTGCTAAACGTCGTCGTTTGCTCGACTATCTGAAAGCAAAAGATATCACAAGATATCGTGCTATCGTTAAAGAACTCGGTTTGCGTAAGTAATCCACTTGCCGCGAAAAGTTTAGAAAGCCGTTTCCCGTTATGGGGGAACGGCTTTTTTAGTTTCCTCTTTTTCTGTCGGATAGTTATATTTTCTTTGATTATAATTGTGCTCATCTAAAGAATTTGTTATTTTTGCAACCGGATTATTATAATTTATCACCTTTGATAACTAAAATACTTACAATATGGATACCAGTAAAATTGTCGGCGAAAAAATTAAAGCTCTCCGCGAAGATAAATCAATTACCATAGAAGAGTTGGCACAACGCTCCGGTTTGGCCATCGAACAGATTGATCGTATTGAAAACAATATAGATATCCCTTCTCTTGCGCCGCTCATTAAGATTGCCCGCGTGCTAGGGGTACGTTTGGGCACGTTCCTTGACGACCAGGATGAAGTAGGCCCGGTGGTATGTCGTAAGAAGGAAGCCAAGGATGCAATCAGTTTTTCCAATAATGCGATTCATTCCCGCAAACATATGGAGTACCATTCCCTGTCCAAGTCGAAGGCAGACCGTCACATGGAACCGTTTATTATCGACGTGATGCCGACGGAAGATACCGACTTCGTGCTTTCTTCACATGAAGGCGAAGAATTTATTATGGTCATGGAAGGCATCATGGAAATCAGTTATGGCAAGAATACCTATCTGCTCGAAGAAGGCGACAGCATCTATTATGATTCTATTGTTCCCCATCACGTACATGCTTATGAGGGACAAGCTGCCAAAATCCTCGCGGTAGTTTATACGCCGATTTAACGACTCGGCGGTTATCCATTAATCACTAACAATTAATCCTGACTACATGCAATTATTTGACCGTACTTTGGGACAGTGGCTCGAACACTGGGCTGAAGAGACTCCTGATAAAGAATATATCGTATATTCCGACCGCAATCTCCGTTTTACCTGGAGCCAGTTAAACCGCCGTGTGGATGATATGGCAAAAGGGCTTATCGCCATCGGGGTGGAGCGTGGTACACATGTCGGTATCTGGGCGGCTAACGTGCCCGATTGGCTGACATTGCTGTATGCCTGTGCCAAGATTGGTGCGGTATATGTTACTGTAAATACGAACTATAAGCAATCCGAACTGGAATATCTTTGCCAGAATTCGGATATGCATACCCTCTGCATCGTAAATGGTGAGAAGGACAGCGATTTCGTACAGATGACTTACACCATGCTTCCCGAACTGAAAACCTGCGAACGCGGGCATTTGAAGAGCGAGCGTTTCCCGTACATGAAAAATGTAGTGTATGTGGGGCAGGAAAAACATCGTGGAATGTATAACACGGCTGAAATTCTGCTGTTGGGAGGTAATGTGGAAGATACCCGTTTGAGCGAACTCAAAAGTAAGGTTGGCTGCCATGATGTGGTAAATATGCAATATACATCAGGAACTACCGGTTTTCCGAAAGGAGTGATGCTGACGCATTATAATATAGCCAACAACGGTTTCCTGACCGGTGAACATATGAAGTTCACGGCAGATGACAAACTCTGCTGCTGCGTCCCGTTGTTCCATTGCTTCGGAGTCGTGCTGGCTACCATGAACTGCCTCACTCATGGCTGTACGCAAGTAATGGTAGAGCGTTTTGACCCGTTGGTTGTATTGGCTTCTATTCATAAAGAACGTTGTACGGCTCTTTACGGAGTGCCGACTATGTTTATTGCCGAGTTGCATCATCCGATGTTCGACCTCTTTGACATGTCTTGTCTTCGTACGGGTATTATGGCAGGTTCTCTCTGCCCTGTCGAATTGATGAAGCAGGTAGAAGAGAAGATGTATATGAAGGTGACCAGCGTCTACGGATTGACGGAAACCGCTCCCGGTATGACGGCTTCCCGCATTGACGACCCGTTCGATGTACGTTGCAATACGGTAGGCCGTGATTTTGAATTTACAGAAGTGAAGGTGCTTGATCCGGAAACAGGCGAAGAGTGTCCGGTCGGTGTACAAGGTGAGATGTGCAATCGTGGCTATAACACCATGAAAGGATATTATAAGAATCCCGAAGCAACCGCCGAAGTGCTTGATGCCAACAACTTCCTACATTCCGGTGACTTGGGTATAAAAGACGAAGATGGAAACTATCGGATTACCGGGCGAATCAAAGATATGATTATTCGTGGCGGAGAGAATATTTATCCGCGTGAAATCGAAGAGTTCCTTTATAAACTTGATGGAGTGAAAGATGTTCAGGTAGCGGGTATTCCTTCAAAGAAATACGGTGAGGCTGTCGGGGCGTTTATCATCTTGCAGGAAGGTGTGACGATGCAGGCGGAGGATGTGCGCGACTTCTGTAGAAATAAAATATCCCGCTATAAAATACCAAAATACGTTTTCTTTGTGAACGAATTCCCGATGACGGGCAGTGGAAAGATTCAGAAGTTCAGGCTGAAAGATCTGGGTCTGCAACTTTGCAAAGAGCAGGGGATAGAGATTATCTAAACATATACGATTGAAGAGTTAAGACACACAAAGTTTTATTCGATTATAGAAACAGAGAACGGTGAACAAACTGCCTAATTGCTTGCAGAGCGTTCACCGTTTACTTTTTATATGATTATCTAATCTGAGCTGTTCCGCTCGGTCTTTGATTCAATCCACTAAATAAAATCATCACCCAATTGCATTTGGGCATCATTTACATATTTGCGGATGGCATGCTCTTCGTCTTTGCGGCAAATCAGCAGGACGTTGTCTGATTCGGCTATCAGATATCCTTCCAGTCCGTCAATCACAGCCAACTTCCCTTTCGGGAGCACTACCATATTATCCTTACTATTATAGATAAGTGAATGGCATTTCAGGGTAACATTACCTTCCAAATCCCTTTCCGACAAGTCATAAAGCGACCCCCATGTTCCAAGGTCAGACCAGCCGAAATCTCCTAAAGATACATATACATTATCCGCTTTCTCCATGATGCCTATGTCGATGGATACGTTGGGACATGCAGGGAAGTTCTCCTCAATAAATGCTTTTTCTCCGTCAGTAGCATAGATATCTCTTCCCGGTGCCAACTTGGAAGCCAATTCCGGTAGTAATTCTTCGCTTGCTTTAATGATGGAATTTACATTCCACATAAACAGTCCGGAGTTCCAGTAAAACTCTCCACTCTCCACAAATACTTTGGCTAATTCAAGTTCCGGTTTTTCGGTGAATGTCTTTACTTTGTAGAAATTGCCACCGGCAGGTTCGTCGATTTGTATATATCCGTATCCGGTTTCCGGGCGGTTGGGTTTGATTCCTAAAGTGAGTAGTTTTTCCGAGCGTGAAACAAAATCCAGTCCTTTTTCAATAGCGGCAAGAAATTCGTCCTCTTTTAAAATCAGGTGATCCGAAGGGGCGACTACGATATTGGCGTTCGGGTTTAGTGCCCTGATATGGTAGGAAGCCCATGCGATACATGGAGCGGTATTTCTTCTAGCCGGTTCCAGTAGAATCTGTTCTTCGCTCACTTCGGGCAATTGCTCCTTCACTAAGTCTGCATACATTGCGTTGGTGACGATGAGAATATTTTCTGTTGGAACCACCTTTTGGAAGCGGTCAAAAGTCTGTTGCAAGAGTGAGCGACCGGTTCCGAAGAAATCTAAAAATTGTTTGGGCAATGTTTTGCGGCTAAACGGCCAAAAGCGGCTTCCAATGCCGCCACCCATAATCACGCAATAATTATCCTTATTTGTCATGATAGTGACTCTATTTTAAAGTTTCTGCTAATGTACGGTTTATTCTCTGAATAGAGAAGCGTTTAAGACATGTTTTATTATTTTTTTCTCCTTTTTTTTGCCAAACTATTGCAGATTCAAAATAATGTCGTATCTTTGCACCGCAATTGAGAAATCAAGTATGCGCCCAGATGGCGGAATCGGTAGACGCGCTGGTCTCAAACACCAGTGGATTCACTTCCATCCCGGTTCGACCCCGGGTCTGGGTACTAAAAAACCTTCATAAACAGCTAATAAAAGGGCTTTTATGAAGGTTTTCTTTTTTTATGCCGAAATGTAACTGAAACTTTTTGGTAAAAGAATCCTCTTTTTATATCAAAGCAGAATAGCATGAAACAGCTCGAAGTAATACAAAGTAAGATATACGACATACGTGGACAAAAGGTAATGATTGACCGTGATTTAGCGGAAATGTATGGAGTCGAAACCCGGGTTTTAAATCAAGCGGTGAAACGTAATATAGATCGTTTTCCTTTAGATTTCATGTTTCAGTTGACGGATGAAGAAACGGGAAATTGGAAATCACAAATTGTGATGACCAATTCTGTAAAAATGGGTATTCGGCGCAATCCTTACGTATTTACGGAGTTAGGCGTAGCAATGCTTAGTAGTGTTCTCAATTCAAAGACAGCAATACAAATAAATATGAGTATCATGCGGGCTTTTGTTGCAGTTCGCCAATTGCTATTAAATCCCCCTGTTAGTCCGATTCATGAATTGCAAAACGAAGTCAAGGAATTGAAGGAGTACATCGAAGAAGTATTTGCCGACTATAACGACATCAACGAAGACACCCAGACACAACTGGAACTAATCAATCAAACATTGGCTGAGTTACAAGCTCAAAAGGTGTTAGCGGACAAGCCACGTAATCCTATCGGTTTCCCTATTCCGAATAAAGACAAAGAATGACTACAACTGTTTGATTGCTTGTGATTACTGCAATGGGTATTGCAGCCATTTTATGTTTTGAAATAATATCTCATAGATAAATAATGTGAAAACAGTGTTCTTTTCTTTTGAATGGAATTAACTTTCAGTCATTTGTGAGGTCTAAGAGAACCAGATAAGCAATGTTTCTTTTCTATTCATTTAAAATATTAGATATCCTTAGAAATAAATCTCTTTATCTCTTCCTCACCGGGTAGTTGAACCATATATTAAATAGCTTTTTAGATGGTAATACCAACACATTGCTTTGTCCATCAGTTAATTGTAATTCGGCGGACGGTGTGTGCCGAATCTCTGAACCTGACATAACGTAGCTTAGAGTTATTTTAATATGACTTTGCAGTCTTTTTTATCTGAAATTGATAGTGCGTTGCAGCGCCTGTTTTCAATTTTCCATAGAAAGTTGAAACAAACTCAATTATATTATATACATTTGTGTCAAATATGACAAACTATGAAGAAGTATTTGGCTATTATCTCAGCATTGTTCATGCTTGCCGCCTGCGACAAATCATCTGACCAACCTGAATTTAAAACAGTGGGCTTGATTGATGAAATAAAGATATCGGATATCGAAACTGTTACTTCGGCGATTACAGAGGTAGCTTTCGTTGCCCGGTTTCACGGATTCAACGATCACGCGGGTGTCTTTACCGATGCAGACGGTAAAGACATCCGCGTGATGTTGAAAGTTCCCTTCGATGCAAAAGGCACAACGTTGGTCCTGCCGAAAAATCCGCCACAGGAACTTTTGGGCAACATAGCATTGGATTTCCCCAAAGGATTCGAAATAAGTAATCCAGAGGCAAAGACCATCGCTTTTGTGGAAATAGCTTGCAATATCTCCGCACAGAACCGTTTTTCGGACTTTCTTTATATGGTTTCAGATTCAGAAAATGTATGCTATGAACAGACATACATCTATTGCGACCGCTCCACAACCGTCACCGGAACAGGCGAAGACTGGTGGGGAAATCGCACAGTCTACAACCTGAACCTTCAAAAAGGATGGAATATGGTCGTCAAAAAAACAGAACAACGAAATAACTCCGTAACCAACCTGATGCCTTCGGGCATGAAATGGAAGCAGGGCAGGTGGATAGGAGGGAGATAAAACATACCTATTTATGTTTTAGATTTATTCTTCGTTAGATAAATAATGTGAAAACAGTCTTCTTTTCTTTGGAATGGAATTAACTTTCAGTCATTTATGAGGTCTAACATACATTATTCATTTAATAATATGTTAGAATTATGAGAAAGCAAATTTTAAGTTTGATTGTTGTGTTCTTGATTGGCTCAACGGTATGTATGGCTCAAAATCGTCAAAAAGGGAAAGTTGATAGAGAGAAGCGTATGGAGCAGATGATAACCGACTTGGGGCTGGATGAAAAGCAGGCTAAAGATTTTAAAGCTGCAATAGGAGAAATGCGACCTGCAAAGAGTAACTCAGGTGAAAGACCTTCACGCGAAGAGATGCAAAAAAGGAGAACAGAAGGAGAAGCTAAAATAAAAAGTATCCTGACTGATGAACAATATAAGAAGTATCAGGATATACGTAAAAAGGAAAATGCAGATAGAAAGAAGAGAACCAAATAAAGTATCATAAATGCAGCTATAAGAACTTGCTGTTCCTCGATTTCACCTGATTCTCAAAATGCCGATGAATAAGGAGATAGCGGGTGAAAGCAAGGGGTGAATTCAGGTGAAACCGGACATTATCGGTTTCACCTTGTTTTTTCAAAATATCCTTTGTTTTTCAAAATATCCCTTGAGCTAAAACCAATATCATTATAGCTAATCCGGATATGCTTATAGCTAATCGAAATATGCTAATAGCAAACTCACTGTCAGGTATTAATAGATGAACTGTCAGGTATTAATAGCCTAGTTGTCAGGTGTTAATACCTTGGTTGTCATCTATTAATACTTGAATTGGTACATCTATATATTCAACAGATTGCATCTATATACTCACCGTATTGAATCTATATATTCAGCACGGTGGCTCTATATGTCCAGCAATCGGTATAAATAAATTCAAAAGGTGAAAGCGATAATGAAAGACTTCACCTTGTTTTTCCCTACGCTTTCACCCGCTATCTCCTTATTCATCGATGTTTCAGATGTAAGGTGAAACTGGTGGAACTTATGAATCAAAAGTTTATGTTATACTTATGCGCATCAGTAGTTGAAAACAAATCTGACACGTGGGCTAAAGAGTGCAGAGTGTGGGCTGAGTATCAATTCCTTTTTGCTTTCAGGTGTGCTTTCAGCCAAAAGTGTCGATGAAAAGGGGCTTTTTAAAGGTGGCTGAAAGCTGAAGCCCCTTTTTATTAGTGTATATTGGAAGTAGTAAAAATAAGGGGAACAGCCGGATAAATCCACTTGCTGTTCCCCTTCGGGTTTTGCTAGCCTCTGAAATAAAATATTGTAAAAGGCAAGTAGTAACACTTGAATGTTACGTTTTCGACTTTATAGCCGTCAGCCGCCAGTCGCCCCTGTCTGATTTTACTTACCCTTGCATAGTTATTACAAAATTGTGCATCATACCTTTTTTGCAAACGTATAGACATAAAAAAAGCGGAAAGGTATTTACCTATCCGTCAGAGAGGGAGTCCAAGCCCTATGCACACAAACAGGAAACACCCCCCGCCTATTGCAAGGAGTATTCATCTGTTTCTTGTGGCATTAATAAATTTGGACTTTTCTCTGACACAGAAATCAGCTAAACACTTTTTTTCTTAAAATGTAAAATGCGTGTCGCGCTACGACGTCACAAAGATAGTAAATTATTGAATCACTAATAGTCCGATGCTCTATTTTTTCATTCGATTGTTTGTTTTTCTTTTTCCTGGGTAATAGTGTTGTCTTTTCTGCTTAACGGCTTATACGTCCTTGAGTAGTTCGTCTATGGTCTTTATAAAAGTAAGATATAAATTATGCAACATAGAATGCCAACTCCAAGTCCCAATAGCTTCGTTTTAGTACTAATATCTATTGATTCTATTTGTTTAGTTTTGAATAGTTGTATCTCTATTGCGATAAATAATGTGAAGTACAAAAGTGGCAGGATATAGAAAGCTATCGGGTTTAATTCTATAAAAATTTCATAGAATGGTAGGATTGCCTTCAATAAAAGTAGCAGTATCAATGCCTGTGTCGAAATCCAATATAGCTTTTTGTTACTCCAATAACTTATCCCTGTAAGTATAAGTATCGTCCATAGAAAGGCAGGACAAAATGTGTTTTCTCTATATTTGCAGAAATCAACAATGCCACCATACATCGCATCGACTTCCTCCATAGAGTACAAAGTAAAATAGTCATAAACTTCCAGGCTGAGTAGAATTATCCCTATAATGATTTCTGCATACGGGATTAATTTTGCCTTATCTTTCGGAATTTGAAATAATGATTTCATGGGTTGATTAATTTTTAGAATTACTCTTCGCATGCTTCATACTAAAGTCTGGGTTTTCATTAGATGGTGTACCCCATTCCAGTATGTATCCATAATTTTCCATAATTATTTCTTTGGGGACATCTTTGCGGATAATCTCCCCTTGACCATCATAGTAGTTCCATGTATTATTCAATAATACAATCAATTTGGGTTCTCGTTTGTCTCCGATATCTTCTATGGGCATATCATTAATAATGAAATCATATTTGCTTATTATAATACGATCGCATATGCTATCATATTCAAAAGCTAATTTAATATTCCAGTTTTTATCAAACATTCCGGCTTTGTTATTAGTGTTTACAAAAACAAGCCCATCTTTCAACGTATATATGTTTTTATATATGAAAGGCTGAATAATTTCATCTTTTTCTGCGTATATCATCCCATATTTATTTATAGTATTTAAGAAGCTGTATTTGCCGGGTGGTATTACTATTGTTTCATAAGTCTTGAGTTTGAAGAGTTGTAAGTTAACTTACAAATGTAACACTTTCTATGGATATCCGGACGTTTTGTGTTGAGTGTTTTTTTGTTTATATTGTGATTGGGAAAAAATAACCGGTACTTTTCATAAATTTTATCCAAAAGATAGCAAAAGAATGAAATAAACAAGAGCTAATGTAACGGCCTATCCATAAAAATACTATATTTATTGCAGCTAGAGAGCACTTTAAGTAATGCTTAAGAGGAAAAACGAAAAGTAGTATATATACTATATATTTTCTATTATTAATTACTTAAACACATTTTTTATGGAAGCCAAAAAGTCAAAAAAGGCTGCAATTGAGAACCAACGTGGTTCTTGGTTGCTGATGGGTGCAGTTGTTGCGCTTGCTTTCATGTTTGTTTCGTTCGAATGGACACAGCATGATGTGAGATTAGCGGCAAATTCGTTAGCTAACGACCCCATCTTTGAAGAGGTACTCGTTCCGATCACGTATCCCGAAGAGAAACTGGAACCGCCTCCACCACCGGAAGTTAAAGCATCAGAATTGATCGAAATAGTAACTAACGAACAAGAGGTGACGGATGCAGTTACAACAGTCTCGGAAGATCAAGGTCAACCTTACGAAATCGTTTGGGTACCGCCTGTTGTGGAAACTGAAAAGGTTGAAGAAGACGTCATTCATGTGACTGCCGAAATCATGCCTGAATTTCCTGGGGGCGCGGCTGCCTTGATGAAGTATTTGGGTACAAATATCAAGTATCCGACTATTTCTCAAGAAATGGGTTCAATGGGAAGAGTGATTGTCCAGTTTGTCGTTGACAAAGACGGAACGATTACGAATCCGACAGTGGTACGAGGGGTAGATGCCTATTTGGATAAAGAAGCTATCCGTGTGATAAGCTCTATGCCGAAATGGAAACCCGGAGTACAGAATGGCAAGAAAGTTCGAGTGAAATATACTGTGCCTGTGGTATTCAGACTACAGTAGTAACTTGGAATAGATGAGTAATGAGGGTTGGTTCCGCAAGGAGCCAACCCTTTTCTAATGAAATCCGCTTCCTTAAATTGCCGAATATTTATAACATTTCTTTCCCGGTTTGCTTCTGTGAGATAAAAAAACATATCTTTGCGTTACGAATAAAAAACGAATGATGGTTTTATGAATCTTCTACTCTGTATAAAAAGACCTTTTATCTGGCTTTCCCGTTTCCGTTATCGTTGCGGATATGGTGTACATTCCCCTTTTGCTTTCAGTCTGATAACAGATGTGATATATGAAAAAATGCCTTATTATGCTTACGATTCTTTGAAAAAGGAACAGAAGAAGTTGGTAAGAGAGCGTGGGTACAGTAAAGGTTCACAAAAAGTAAATCGTTTCTTGTTCCGGCTGGTGAATAAGGTGCAACCTGCCACTATCGTTGAAGTAGGTCGTCCTTCGGTGACCTCACTTTACCTTCAATCGGCTAAACCTTCTGCTGAGTATCTTTTTGCTCCTGACTTGTCGGAGCTGTTCCTGGATACGGACGTTCCGGTCGATTTTCTCTATCTGAATGATTACCGGAATCCTGAATTATTGGAAGAAGTGTTTGGTATCTGTGCGCAGCGGACTACTCTGAAAAGTGTATTTGTCGTACATGGCATCTGCTATTCGAAAGAGATGAAAGCGCTTTGGCAACGATTGCAAGAGGACGAGCGGGTAGGGATTACTTTTGACTTATACGACCTCGGTCTGCTCTTTTTTGATAAAACAAAAATAAAACAGCATTATATCGTCAACTTCTGAGAACCTTTGTACGTTTACCTTATATAGATGACTAAAAAAAGAACATTATGAAAAAGAGCCTTGTATATACAAAAACCGGTGATAAAGGGACTACCAGCCTGGTTGGCGGTAGCCGTGTACCGAAAACTCATATCCGTCTGGAAGCCTACGGAACAGTGGATGAACTGAATTCCCATTTAGGATGGTTACATACTTATCTGCTGGATGAGGCAGACCGTGACTTTGTCCTGGGTATTCAGCATAAGCTCTTCGCTATCGGGTCACATCTTGCCACCGACCAGGAGAAGACACAACTGAAACCTGCCAGTATAATCTCTTCGGAAGATGTGGAAAGTATCGAACAGGAGATAGATAAACTGGACGAGCAACTACCGGAACTTTGCGCGTTTATTATTCCGGGCGGAAGTCGGGGGGCATCTGTTTGCCACATCTGCCGTACTGTTTGCCGGAGAGCGGAAAGACGTATTCTGACTTTATCCGAAACTTGTACAATTTCGCCTAAAGTCCTAGCTTTTGTCAACAGATTATCAGATTATTTGTTTGTTTTATCCCGAAAAATTAATTTTGATGAACAAAACAACGAAATATTTTGGGATAATAGTTGGAAATGATAGATTTTATTATACTTTTGCCGAAAAATAGAAAGCAAGACAAATTAAGTATTCACTTTAAATACTCAAAATTATGTATTGGACATTGGAACTAGCATCAAAACTTGAAGATGCTCCCTGGCCGGCAACCAAGGACGAATTGATTGATTATGCCATGCGTTCGGGTGCTCCTCTTGAAGTTATTGAGAATCTCCAAGAGATGGAAGATGAGGGCGAAATCTATGAGAGTATCGAAGATATTTGGCCGGATTATCCTAGTAAGGAAGATTTTTTCTTTAACGAGGAAGAGTATTAATTTATAAATGACCGAGCATATAAAAATCCCCGACAACCTTTCTGAAAAAGGTTGCCGGGGATTTTTTTTTCTTTGTTGCCCTGAAGAAAAATATCCGTTCTTCTGTATAGGATATTATTATTAAATTTGTATTTTTGGCGCAAAACTCCTGCAATGGGTAGCAATGAGATTTCAATAGAACAGATAAATAAGCTGGATGTCACAGCCTTCCGACTGCTTTATAAGAGTTATTATAAAGGGTTGGTTTGCTATGCGATTCAGATTATAGGCACTTCCGAATCAGCGGAAGACATTGTGCAGGAATTGTTTTCTACTATCTGGGCGAAGAAGATGGTATTTCAATCACTGGTATCTTTTAAAGCCTATTTGTATAATTCCGTCCGGAACGCTTCACTTGATTATCTGAAACACAAAAACATAGAAGGTAACTATCTACAGAAAATGCTCGACGCTCATCCGGCTTATCGGACAGGAGAAGAGGATGAAGAGGGATTTTTTAGTGAGGAAGTCTATCGCCGGCTTTTTGAAACGATTGATGCTTTGCCGGAACGTTGCCGTGAAGTGTTCCTGATGTATATGGAAGGCAAAAAGAATGAGGAAGTAGCCCAGGCGCTTCATGTCTCTATTGAAACGGTAAAGACACAGAAGAAAAGGGCGATGTCCATCCTTCGGAAAAAACTGAGTTCCTATCAGTTCTTGTTGCTCCAACTGCTGCTTCCATAAAATAAGATATAAATACTCGACTGACTACATTTGTTAACACCTGTTTGCAATGAACAAAATGTTCGTTGTATGTGGCTGATTTTGTGCAAAAAGAACTAATTCTGAATTATAAAAATATCTTTTTGAAGAAAATAGTTCGGAAACTTGTCCCTCATTCTTTTTGCTTAATCGTCTTTGATATAAATAAGTATGAAATAATATGATGAAGCGTAAAAGAAGTATAAACTCCATTATCCATGATCAGTTGCTGGGATATGCTTCGGAAGAAGATAAAGAACAGTTGCAATTATGGCTTGATAGTTCTCCGGAAAATAGAGAGAACTATGAACGTATGATGCGGGAAACTTGTCTGGCAGACCGGTATCGGGAGTTTGCCCGAGTGGATGAAGAACGTGCATGGCAACGGTTTCAGAAAGAGCATTTCCCTGTCCGGACTATGCGTTGGGGCAGGATAGGACGTTACGCTGCTATCTTTATGATACCCGTGATAGGACTTGCCGTCTGGCTTTGGGGAACATATCGGATGGATTCCAAACCGGTAATCTCGGAAGAAACCCGTATCGCAATGATTCGTTCGGAGCAAATGGGAAAACAAAAGGCGACACTTGTCTTGACGAACGGGCAGCAGGTAGACTTGAAATCAGCACCTGCCAGTTCGATACAGGATACGATTGTGAAATTACTCGTTCCGCCGTCGGCAAAACCTCAAGCGGAAGAAGATATGCCGGTAGAAACCCCTGTGGCGGAGAATAACAAACTGTCTACATATGATGACAGCGAATTCTGGATGACATTCGAGGACGGGACGAGGGTACATTTGAACTATAATACAACGTTAAAGTATCCGTCGCATTTCTCTAGCGGCAGCCGTACGGTTTATCTGGACGGTGAAGCCTATTTTGAGGTGGCTAAAGACAGCAAACGTCCTTTCCGGGTGGTAACGGCAAATGGAGTGGTCCGCCAATATGGCACTTCCTTTAATGTCAATACCTATATGGCCGGAATCACGAAAGTAGTCCTGGTAAACGGCTCCGTCAGCGTCCTGCCTAATCTGGGGGGAGAATATAAGATAAAACCCGGAGAACTGGCTGTGCTTCATGCCGCAACGCAGGAAGTGCAGATTAGTGAGGTAGACATAGAACCTTATGTTGCCTGGAATAACGGACGCTTTGTTTTTGACAACTGCTCGTTGGAAAGTTTGATGAACGTGATATCCCGTTGGTATAATAAAGAAATCATATTTGAATCGGAAGACATCAAGAAAATACGCTTTACGGGTGATATTGATCGTTACGGTTCTATATCCCCCATACTGAAAGCCATACAACGTGTGACGCATCTGGAGGCGGAAGTCCGGGGAGAAAGCATTGTTATAAGAAAATAAGAAAATAAGCAAATTACCTATTACTAATACTATTCTAAAAAAGGAGGGCACATGCAAAAAAAGAGAGCTCGTGAACGTATTGTTATGATTCTCTGTTTCATTTTCCTGTTGTTTACGCCGGTGTTGGCTACATCGCAGTCGAGTGCAAAGAGGGTATCCTTAAATCTGAAGTCTGCTACGGTAAAAGAATTTTTTGATGCTGTGAAGGTACAGACAGGTCTGAACTTTATTTATAGCACGGAACAAGTGAAAAACATGCCTCGCATCACTGTGCGGAGTAACAGTCAGCCGATAGGCGAGGTGTTGGATAAGGTATTGTCAAATACGGGCTATACTTACGAAATTGAAGGAAACATCGTGACGATTGTTTATCAACAGCCTAAGAATGAATCTCGTATTGCTGCGGGAGTTGTGGTAGATGAAGACGGACTGCCATTGCCGGGAGCTTATATTAAGTTAATGAAAACAGACCATTCGACTATAACGGACAGTGAGGGTAAATTCTCAATCAGCCTGTTGCAGCAGAAAGAACCGTTATTGCAAGTCTCTTATCTGGGAATGATGGTGGAAGAGGTAAAAGTCGTCATCGGAAAACCTTTGAGAGTAGTGATGAAGTCGGACGTGAAATCCATTGACGAGGTGGTCGTGACAGGGTATCAGGAGATTGACAGACGCAAGCTGGCCAGCTCTATTTCTTCTATAAAGGGAGCGGACCTGATAGGGGGAGAGTACTTGTCCATTGACAGAATGTTGCAAGGGCGCCTGCCGGGTGTGGCTGTAATGAATATGTCTTCCACTCCGGGAGCAGCTCCTAAAATCAGAATCCGGGGTTCTTCTTCCATTACCGGAAACAGAGAGCCGGTGTGGGTGGTTGACGGGATCATTCTGGAAGAACCGGTCAATATCTCCACGGAAGAGTTGAACAGTCCTGACAAGATTAATTTGATTGGAAATGCAATCGGTTCCGTGAATCCGGAAGATATTGAACGGGTGGATATCCTGAAAGATGCCAGTGCTACGGCTATCTACGGTATAAAGGCTGCCAATGGGGTGATTGTGGTGACTACCAAACAGGGCAAAAGCCAGAAGCCCAGCATCTCATACACTGCTACACTGGGGATAACGGCTCCCCCCACTTATGATAAAATGTTCAGGATGAATTCCGCAGACAGAATTGATATGTCTATCGAGATGCACGAAAGAGGACTCGCTTTCGGAAGTTATAAGCCGTCGGATATCGGTTATGAAGGGGCATTACAGCAGTTGTGGAATAAGGATATCTCCTATCAGGACTTTCTGCAAGAAGTAAAGGCATTGAAGGGGTTGAATACAGACTGGTATGATTTGTTATTCCGTACGGCATTTACCCATCAACATTCGGTAGCCATCTCGGGCGGTAACGACCGTGCCAATTATTATATGTCCGTAGGATATGCCAATAACCAGAGTGTCACAATCGGGGAAGGGCTGGAACGTTATAACGTGCTGGCTAAAATAAATACCCGGATCAACCGGAACCTGCAATTAGGATTAAAAGTAAGCGGCTCGCTCTCTAAGGCGGATCGCCCTCATACTTCTATTGATGTGTACGAGTATGCCTATAACACCTCGCGGGCTATTCCTTTGCGGACAGCTTCCAATGATTTGCATTTTTATTCCAATGCGTCGGGCTATAATGGCAATTTACCTTATAATATCGTTAATGAACTGAACCATAGCGGAAACAAAAATGACAACTCAGCCATTGACGTAGCTATTAACCTGGACTGGAAACCAGCCTCATGGCTGAAGTTCTCGTCTATCCTGGGACTTTCGAGAAGTCATGTGACGCAGGAAAACTGGGCGGATGAGCAATCGTACTACATCTCTTCCATGAGACTGACTCCCTATGGTACGATGTTGCCGAATCCGTTGGAAGACCCGGTTTTTGCCGAACAGAGGTGTCTGCTTCCGTTCGGTGGAGAGCTGGTGACATCGAACACCCGCCATACCTCTTATACCTGGAGAAATAGCATGAGCCTGATGCATAGTTTCGGCAAACATGAGATTTCCGGAAGTATCGGTCAGGAAGTCAGGTCTTCCAAGTATGACGGTCTGCGGTCTACACAGTATGGTTATCTGCCGGACAGAGGTAAGAAGTTTGTAGACATTGACCCTACTGTATGGACAAGATACGGAACTTTGATGAAGAACAGCCCGGATGTGGTGACCGATACGAAGAATAATGTAGTTTCGCTTTACGCTACGGCGGCGTATGTCTATGACAGCCGCTATATCCTGAACTTTAACATAAGGACGGACGGTTCCAATAAGTTCGGTCAGAGCCGGAGCGTGCGCTTTCTGCCTATATGGTCGGTTTCTACACGCTGGAACGTTATCAATGAGAAGTTTATGAAGAATGTCAACTTCCTGAATGATTTGGCAGTCCGTGCTTCGTATGGCATACAGGGTAATGTACACCCGGACCAGACACCCAATCTGATAGCAAGCTTGGGAACGCTGGAAGCATTGCCGCAGGAATATGTGTCCACCCTTCACAAACTGCCGAATAATAAGTTGAAATGGGAAAAGACGCGGTCGTATAATATAGCACTCGACTGGGCTTTCTGGAATAACCGGATCTATGGCTCGCTCGATGTATATTATAAAAAGGGCGTCGACCAGGTGGTCACGAAGAATGTAGCTCCTTCCACGGGGGCGATGAGTGTATCCATTAATGACGGAGACGTGGAAAACAAAGGATGGGACCTGGCAGTGTCTTTTGTGCCGGTTCAGACCAAAAACTGGATGTGGAGTCTCTCATTCAATACGGGAAAGAACTACAATAAGGTGCTGAATGCCGGAAATTCGGCTGTCACTTGGGAAGACTATATCTCGGGTACGCTGGTAAGCAATGGGAATGCTGTCAACAGCTTCTATTCCTATAAATTCGATAAGCTGGACGCGAATGGCTATCCTACTTTCAAGGATATCAATGAAAAGGATGAAGAAGGAAACACAGTTGTCCATTCACAACAGGAAATGTATGACCGCGCCTTTGTGCTTTCCGGAAAGCGCGAACCTGACTTGACAGGGGGCTTCTCTACTTATCTGCGCTATAAGAATATCACGTTCAATGCATTGTTCTCATTCAGCTTCGGCAATAAGCTCCGCTTGAACGATTTGTACGAATCGTCCGGGCAGCGCCTTCCTTATCCGGATCAGAATATGTCCAGTGAGTTTGTGAACCGTTGGAGAGAACCGGGCGATGAAGACAGGACCAATATACCGGTACTGTCAGATAAGAGTCTGACGATTAATGAGAGAGATGTGACTTATCGCATTGCGGATAACGGTTGGGATATGTATAATAAGAGTGATATCAGAGTCGTTTCGGGCAGTTTCCTCAGATGCCGCTCGATGTCTGTCCGTTACGACCTCAAACGGGAATGGCTGAAGCCTGTTTTCCTGAAAGGCGCAAGTGTCAGTTTCGATGCCGGCAATGTGTTTGTCATTAAAGACAAAGCCTTGAAGGGAAGAGATCCGGAACAAATAGGACTGGGTTCGCGGAGTATTCCGCCGCAGCGTTCGTATTCACTTCGCTTTAGTATAACTCTTTAATTATGGAAACAATGATGAAAAAGTATAATTTATATATCTTATTGCTTGCGGGCATACTGTCATCATGTGGCGACTTTTTAGAAGAAAGTTCACAGGATTTGATGATACCCAAGTCGGTCAAGGACTATAAGGAGTTCTTCTTCGGCGAGGTGATGAAGACGAAAGCCAGGGAGATACCTCATCCCTATCTGGAGTATATGACCGATGATGTGCAGGACCAATGCTACTATGGGACCCGTCCCACTCCTTTGTCTAATGACTTCAGAGAATCCGTATGGGCATACTATACCTGGCAGGCAAATCCGGAAGTCGGCATGTCGAATGAGTTTTCATCCGATGTGGCGTGGAATTCCTATTATCATAAAATTCTGATGACCAACATCATCCTCGACCAGCTTCCCGAAATGAACGGGACGGACATGGAACGCCGGGACTTGGCCGGTGAGGCCTATTTCATGCGAGCTCTTTCATATTTCATGCTTGCCAATCTGTACGGGCAACCTTACACTCCCGCTACGGCAGACCAAGATCTCTGTGTACCGGTCAATGATGAAGTCAGTTTGTCGGATAGAATGATGAAACGGGCAACCAATGCCGTGGTCTATGCGAAAATGGAAGGAGACATCATCCGGGCTATCCAGTGTTTCAAGGCAGTGGACGGTGAAAAGACTATCTTCCGTCCGAACTTGCCGAGTGCTTATCTGCTGGCGTCGCGTATTGCTCTTTTCCAGGAAAAATATGATGAAACGGTTTTATATTGCGATTCCGTGTTGAGGGCGACTTCCCATCCCCTTTATAAGTTGCGCGAAGACGATAGCCATAATTTCTTTTCCGTTGCCAATAAAGAAATCCTGTTGTCCTATGGAGTCACTACATTCGAGTCGCACATGGGAGAAGATTACAGGTATGCGGGACAGATAGTGGTGTCTGATGATTTGCTGGCATTGTATTCGGCAGATGATTTGCGCCTTGTACGGTACTTTAAGAATACGGTGGGACGTCAGACCAGCCCTTCTGCGAAAGAGTATTGTTTCTATACTCCCTTTAAGTGGAAAAGCAATTCGGCAACAGTCTACTCGAATGCCTTCCGCATTTCGGAAGCCTATTTGAACCGTGCGGAAGCTTATGCAGTGTCCGGCAATACGAACAAGGCGCTTGCCGACCTGAATGAACTTCGGGATAACAGGATGAAACAGGGAGCTGATCCCCTGGTTATCGACCCCGAAGGGATTGTGGCTACTGTGCGTAAGGAGCGTCGCCGTGAATTGGCCTTTGAAGGTTTCCGTTGGTTTGATTTGCGCAGATATGGCTGTCCGCCTCTGCAACACACATATACCTCGAAAGAAACAGAGGGTGCGGGAGATGTTTTCAAGCTTCAGGACAAAAAGGGGTATGTATTGCCGATTCCTAAAAGCGAGAGAGACAGGAATACGGAAATTGAGATATTTGAACGTCCGGTTAGTGAACCTATTAAATAATTGACTGATTATGAGGAAATTTATATTGTTAATAAGTTTGTTGGCAGGAATGTCTTCCTGTTATAATGAGGATGCGTTGAACGTGTCCGACCAGCCGGACAAGTACAATGTCCTGGAGGATGACCCGTCGGACCCTACCCGGCATTTTATCCATGAGTTCTATCAGAAATATCAGACCGTCATCATCACCAATCCCACTGAAGCGGACTATAAATTTAACTTCACCTCTGACAACGGTATTAAGATTACCGCTCCCGAACAGAAGCAGGAAGTAATGGATGAAGGCATTGAATTTCTGCAAGAGGTATTGCTGGATTTATATCCGGATGATTTTCTGAAGAAGAATTTGCCGTTTTCGGTGATATTGGCAGAAGAGGTAAAAATGGATTCTTATGGCGAAACGACAGTCATGAACTGTTATGCCAGTGGCAGCTTTATTGCCGTAGGCAATGTGACATCCGGCCTGAAAACAATGCCGCAGGAAGAATTCAGGCAGATCAGGGCAGATGTGAACGCAACTTTTTGGGCGAGATATATGTCCGAAGTCAGAGGGCTATTTACTATTTCCGACGCTTTCTACGCAGCTAGCGAAGAGGTGAAAGCGGGTGTGTATGACTGGTTCTATTTTGGTTATGACGCTACCCCTTACGATACGGATTTTTACTATTACGGGCTTATCAGCTATGACCCCGACCGTTCTTTTGTGGATGAAGAAGATGAGGACTGGCCTTTTTATTCACTCTATGCCCCTTCCAGGGAGACGGATTTATCTCAATGGATGAACTTCGTTTTTGCGAAGACTCCTGCCGAGATTCAGGAAATCTGTGCTCAATATCCTGTGATGAAGAAAAAGTATGATATCATCCGTGAAGCCATGCTTGAAAACGGATTCGACCTGTCCAAGTTGGAATTATAGATTTAAAGAAACTTTATATGAATAAGATTATCAGTTTATTTCTTGTAGGGACTTTGGCTGCCGGAGTGACAACTGCCAATGCTGAAAGCCAGATCCTGAAAAATAAGAAAAAGAAAGCGGCAACGGAACAGACTGCGGTGAAGGATTCTGCCAGGAATGGTTTGACGGAATACAACAAATTATTAAAGGGAGCCGAAACTATTGACGGTATGTTCAAGATACATATCGTCAAGGATAAATATTATTTCGAGATTCCCAAAGACTTGATGAAACGGGATTTCATGATTTCGTCCAGAGTGTCGAGCACCAGTAATAACAAAGATATAGCTGCCGGACAAATGCCACGCAATCCGGTATTGGTGACTTTCTCGGCAGATGAAAAGAAAGTGTATATGCACAGGAGAATGGTTCGTAACCTATGCGATACCACTTCCAACATGTACGAAGCTTTTCTGCGTAACTTTTCAGACCCTATCTGGGAGGCTTACAAGATAGAGAGCCTGTCGCCGGATTCTTCGGCATACGTTATCAATATGAGCCCGCTTTTTATTACCGACGTACCGGAGTTCAGCCCGTTCCGTTCGGAGAATATCATGGACGTGTTGAGGAAGAAGAAAGCGATGAAAGGAAGCCTTGTCGCTTCCAAGTCTTCTATTTTGGGAATGAAATGTTTTCCCTTGAATATTAATATCAAGTCATTGATGAGCTATACCGTAGACGGCGGCCCGTTTACGGTGACTATGACACGTAATATTATTCTATTGCCGAAGAAGATTATGCGTCCCCGTTACAGTGATTCGCGTATCGGTTATTTTGATGAAACCAAAAGGCTATATACGGAAAAGAAAGACGGCCTGCAGGAACTTTCGTATATCAACCGATGGAATTTGCAACCTAAACCCGAAGAACTGGAACGTTACCGGCAGGGGGAACTGGTTGAGCCGCAGAAACCGATTATCTATTATGTGGATACCGCCATTCCCGATAAATGGAGGGATTATATAAAGAAAGGAATCGAGGACTGGCAGGTTGCATTCCAAGAGATAGGATTTAAGAATGCGATTGTGGCGCGGGATTATCCGAAAGATGATCCGGATTTTGATCCCGATGATATCCGGTATAGTTGCTACCGGATGATTACAACTCCCGAACAAAACTCCATGGGGCCTTCCTGCGTCGACCCGCGGTCGGGAGAAATTATTCAGGGAGATGTACTTTTCTATTCGAATCTCGTGAAATTGCTGCATAACTGGCGGTTCGTGCAAACTGCTGCGGTAGACCCGAAAGTGCGTAAGGCTGTATTCGATAATGAGACAATGGGAAGCTCTCTGCGTTATGTAGCTGCGCACGAAATTGGTCACACATTGGGATTAATGCATAATTTCGGCGCGTCCTATTCGTTTCCTGTCGATTCATTGCGTTCAGCCACCTTTACCCGAAAATATGGTACGACTCCTTCTATCATGGACTATACCCGTTTCAATTATGTAGCCCAACCGGGTGACGAAGGCGTTGTTTTGACTCCGCCGCTTCTGGGGGTATATGACAAGTTTGCTATCAAGTGGGGATATAAACCCATTTTGGACGCTGCTTCTCCTGATGAGGAAAAAACGACATTGAATCAATGGATTAAAGAGAAAGAGCATGACCCGATGTATAAATACGGCCCGCAGCCATTTATTAATGAGGTCGACCCGTCTTGCAAGGCGGAAGATTTGGGAGACAACGCGGTAAAAGCGGGAATGTATGGGTTGAAAAATCTGAAACTGATCGTGAAGAACCTGCCGGAATGGACTAGTGAGGATGATAACCAATACGAACGTCTGACGGAATCCTATAAGGAAGTCATCATACAGATGCAGCGTTATCTCCTGCACGCTATGGTGACGGTGGGTGGCATTTATCTGGATGAACCGCGTCGGGACAGTGAGAAGTCCGTTATACGTTTTGTTCCGAAAACGGAACAGAAGGAAGCCTTGAAGTTTATATTGGAGACGATGATGGAACTGCCGGAATGGTTGTTGGACAGAAATGTGATAAAGTACACCGGTCCCATTTATTCGCCGAGTTCTTTGCAGAATATGGTTCTCAACCGCCTGTTCTTCCCTTATGTGACATCGAGCCTCGTTCTGTACGAAGAATTGTATCCTCAACAGGCTTACCGTTACAGCGAGTTTATGGATGATATTTATAATTTTGTATGGAAGAAAACCAAATCCGGTTCCGGGCTGAATATGTATGACCGCAATTTACAGATTGCTTATGTAGAGAAACTGTTGAAAGAAGGCGGACTGGTGACACAGAAAGCTTCTCTATTTTCTTTTAAAGCACAGAATGAGGTTGAGGAACGTTTTATTACTGAACGTGTAGATTGGCAAAAGGCAGGGTTCGAGTTAAATCCGCTCAGTAATACAGGGATGATAAAGAATCCGGCTATTCATCAGAAAATAATGGATAGTTATGCCCTGCTCCAAAGTAAAGCAAATGCAGGAGATACTACTACCCGCGCTCATTATCAGAGTTTGGCCTTTAAAATTAAGCAGGCATTAACTGGTAAATAAAACAGTTTTCCAAAATAAACAGATTCTTAAGACAGAATCTTCTTTCTCTCTTAAAAAACGAAGGCACCTCGTCACTGTGATTGTGGCGAGGTGTCACTTTCTTTTCTTTAGAATACAGGCATTTGCCAAATGAATCCTACAGAAATGCGGTTGGTATTGTAATTCTCCTGTCCCAACACTTTAGCGCGGGAAGTGAAGTCGTACGAACGTCCTACGTAGGTGACGAAGAAGTGCAGGTTGGTTTCCATCGGATAGAACTCGACACCTGCCAGGTAGCCCCAGGAAGTGCGGTAGTTTCCTTTCTCGATTCTTTCGGAAGCCTTGGTGACGGAAGCCGTCTCATACATACCTTTCACAAAGGCGTTCCATTTCGGCAGAAAACGATAATTGCATTTGGCTACCACAGAAAGATAACCGGTGTCAAAAGCATTATGTCCGCCCGGACGACCGACGATATTGGTTATGATACCTTTGCGGTCGATATCCTCTTTCGAATACATGAAATCCACAAAAGCGTTCCATTTCCCCAGGTTCAGTTCGTTTCCCAGAGCATAATAATACATATTATGGCTCTTGGCTTCGTTCATGACGGAAGCCGACCAACGGGTCTTGAATACATTGTTGAAATTACCGTTCCAGTTCAATGTATAAACCAATGGCATTTTGCCGGATTTCAAATCGGGAATATTCCCTTCCGCATCTTCCGTGATTCCGTAGGTGCTGTCGAAAGAGCCGTTACGACTGTTCAGGACTTGCAGGTTAAGCTGCTGGTCGGGAGTGACATTATAGCCGACATTCAATCCGGTCATAAAGTTGCTCATATAGTCGATCATGTCGCTGTATTGATAGATGTCAATCGGGTTCAAGTCGAACTCGAAGCCACCATAAGCCGCACATTGCTTTCCGGCGAAAAGATTGAACTGGTCGTTCAGCTTGATGCCGATGCCGGCGTAGTCGATGGAAGTCGGGAGATTGTCAATCATGCCGTTTGCGTCGTTCGAACGGTTGAGGCGCTGGCGGTAACGGTAAGAGAGCCAGTTGTTGATATTTCCTTTCGCTTCGATGCGGAGCTGGTGCATATTGAAGTCGCCCTCTTGAAATCCGTCCTGGAAATGAGCGTCGAAACTACCTTGCATATTCAGATAAAGATTGAACTTATCCGTTTTCTTTTTGACGTCTGTCAGTTCTTCAAATAAGGGAGTATTGGGCGAGAATTTGTCTTTCTTCTCCGTTTTTTGAGCATATACTCCCTGTATGCTGCCCGCCAGGAGCAGCATAAGGATTAATTTTTTCATAAGTCAGTCCGGTTTTTAGTATTCGTTAAAGTATTGCTGAATTTGTCTCCAGTCTGTGGTTTTGGTTAATGCGAGCATTAACAATACGCGGGACTTTTGCGGATTCAGTTCCTGTGAAGCTACGAATTGATACTTGGCATCATCTACTTCGGCATCGAGAGTGGTAGGACCGGTCGGTACACGGGAAGAGCGGACTACGAGGATTCCTTTTCTACGGGCGTCTATCAATGACGGGAAGATGTTCTTGTGGATATTTCCGTTGCCGACTCCTGCATGGATGATACCTTTATATCCGTTGTTGAGCAGGGGAGTCATCATATCCGCTTCGATGTTGGAGTAACTATATACGATACCGACTTTAGGCAGTGAGGTAAGGTGCGTTACATCGAATACAGACTGAGTTGTATGTTTTTTGAGCGTCACTTGATTGTAGAATACTTTTCCGTTCAGTACATAGCCCAGTGCGCCGGAGTTAGGAGCTTGGAAAGTCTGTACGTCGACAGTGTTCATCTTCACTGTACTTTCTGCTCCCAGGATAAGTCCGTTCATGGCTACCAATACGCCTTTGTCTTTGGACTCTTTGGCAGAGGCGGTAACGACGGCATTGTAAAGATTCAGCGGGCCGTCAGCGCTTAACGCAGTGGAAGGACGCATGGCGCCTACCAGTACTACCGGTTTGTCGCTTTTGACAGTCAGGTTCAGAAAATAAGCGGTTTCTTCCATCGTATCCGTTCCGTGAGTGATGACGATGCCGTCAATATCCGGGCGTTTCAACAGCTCATTGATTTTCTTGGCAAGTGTCAGCCAGACTTCATCGTTCATATCCTGCGAGCCGATTCTTACAATCTGTTCGCCTGTCACGTTGGCGATGTCCTTAATTTCGGGAACGGCATCGAGCAATGCGCCGATGGCAACCTGTCCTGCCGTGTAACTGGTTCCGGTGGCGGAACTTCCCGTACCGGCAATAGTTCCACCGGTGGCAAGAATGTGAATATTCGGTTTTGCGGCAAAAGCCATCGTTACGGTAAGTAGCAGGGCGGTTACTACCAGACCAAATCTTTTGAATTGTTTCATAACTGAATGAAGTTTAGGTTAATAATATATTATTAGAATATTTGTATAAAAAGCAGTCCCAACGCAATAGCGACGGCTGTGGACACCAGTCCGGGCATCATGAACGAATGATTCAACACATATTTGCCGATTTTTGTTGTCCCTGTCCGGTCGAAATTGATGGCGGCCACCACAGTGGGGTAGTTCGGGATAAAGAAATATCCGTTAACAGCGGGGAACAGGGCAATCAGCATATACGGAGAGATACCCAGTGCGATACCCAGTGGCACAAGTGCCCGCACGGTGGCTGCCTGACTGTAAAGCAGGATAGACATCACGAATAGCGCAATTCCGAAAAGCCACGGCATCTCGCGGACAATGCCTTCAATAGAGAAAGTTAGTTGTGCCATATTCCCTTGAAGGAACGTATCACCCATCCAGGCAATACCGAAGATAGCGATAACCGCTTGCATCCCGGCAGGGAATACGGAACCCTGTGTTGCCTTGATTCCGTCTGTCTTCGTTACTAACAAGATGATGGCTGCGGCCGATAACATGACAATTTCGATGATGGACGACATTCCCAATGTCACAATTTCACCGTCGATAAGGAAAGACGGGCGCATGCCTTCGAAAGAGCCGAAGAGTACGATAAAAGCGGTTGCCAATATAAAGATGATGACGGAAATCATCGCTGAACGTTTGTTCTTGACATCCTTAATCTCTATTTTCTTGTCATTGAAAAGACCTTCTTTCAACCGTTTCTGATATTCGGGGTCGTCTACAAGGTCTTTCCCCACTTTCATGGAGAATAAAGCGCCTACCAAAACACCGACAATCGTAGCGGGAATTGTAATTTTAAGAATATCGAAGAGGGTAATATCAAATCCCGCCAGCAGTCCGAGCAAAGCAACGGTGGCGGCGGAGATAGGACTTGCTGTGATGGCTTGTTGAGAAGCGATGACCGCAATGCCGAGCGGACGTTCCGGACGGATTTTTGTTTCGGTGGCAACTTCCGCTATCACGGGTAATACGGAATAAGCCACATGTCCGGTTCCTGCTACGAAAGTAAACAGATAAGTCACCAGCGGGCTTAACAGAGTGACGTGTGACGGATTTTTTCGTAGCAAATGTTCTGCCAGCTTTACCATGTAGTCTAGCCCCCCGGCGGCTTGCATACAAGCGGCTGCCGAGATAACGGCGGCAATCATCAGCATGACATCGATAGGCGGAGCGGTGGGCTGTAAACCAAAAACGAACGTGAGTATCGCCAATCCAACGCCTCCCATAACGCCAAGACCAATACCGCCCAGGCGTGCGCCAATAATAATGGCAGTCAGAACAAATGCTAATTGTAATATCATAGGTTGTTACTTTTTAAAATTTAAACGCAAAGATAACCGTTTTCGTTCTTTGTATTTTCTTTTTCTTCTATTAACAACAAAAAACTTATTGAATAGTTTTTGCATATTTATAAAAACAATAACCTCGCTGGTTGGTTATATAAGTACTAACTAAAATGTTATTGTTATAAAACAACCGATATGGAACAGAATTTATCGAAGAAAACTCGTACAGAGAGCGACTTGATAGGAAGTCGTGAAGTGCCCGAAAGCGCATTGTATGGAGTACAGACACTCCGTGGTATTGAAAACTTTCGCATCAGCAAGTTTCATTTGAATGAGTATCCTTTATTTATTCAGGCGTTGGCTATCACGAAAATGGGGGCTGCCGTCGCCAACCGTGAATTGGATTTGCTGACCGAAGAACAGACAGACGCTATTTTGAAGGCTTGTAAGGAAATCCTCGAAGGGAAACATCACGAACAATTTCCTGTTGACATGATTCAGGGCGGAGCCGGAACTACGACGAACATGAACGCCAATGAAGTGATTGCCAACCGTGCATTGGAACTGCTGGGACACCAGCGCGGCGAATACCAGTATTGTTCCCCCAACGACCACGTGAACCGTTCGCAATCTACCAATGACGCGTATCCTACCGCTATTCACATTGGCTTATATTATACCCACCTGAAACTGGTGAAACATTTCACCGAGTTGATAGCATCTCTCCGCAAGAAAGGAAAAGAGTTTGCGCATGTGATTAAGATGGGACGTACTCAGTTGGAAGATGCTGTGCCGATGACCCTCGGACAGACATTCAACGGATTTGCAAGCATACTGGAACATGAAGTGAAGAACCTTGACTTTGCCGCACAGGATTTTCTGACGGTCAATATGGGGGCAACTGCCATCGGAACCGGAATCACCGCCGAGCCCGAATATGCCGAAAAGTGTATTGCCGCTTTGCGTAAAATCACCGGACTGGATATAAAACTGGCAGACGACTTGGTAGGAGCCACTTCGGATACTTCCTGCATGGTAGGTTATTCGGCTGCTATGAGACGTGTGGCTGTCAAGATGAATAAGATATGCAATGATTTACGGCTATTGGCTTCCGGTCCCCGTTGCGGATTGGGAGAGATTAACTTGCCGGCTATGCAGCCGGGGTCTTCCATCATGCCCGGAAAAGTAAATCCGGTGATTCCCGAAGTCATGAATCAGATAGCCTATAAAGTGATAGGAAACGACCTTTGTGTAGCCATGAGCGGCGAAGCCGCCCAAATGGAACTGAATGCAATGGAACCGGTGATGGCGCAATGCTGTTTCGAATCTGCCGACTTGTTTATGAATGGTTTTGATACTCTGCGTACTCTATGTGTGGACGGTATCACGGCGAATGAAGAAAAATGCCGCCGGGACGTACACGACAGCATCGGAGTAGTGACTGCCTTGAATCCGGTAATCGGATATAAGAACTCTACGAAAATTGCCAAAGAAGCGTTAGAGACCGGAAAGGGAGTTTATGAACTTGTATTGGAACATAATATCCTTTCCAAAGAAGATTTGGATACCATTCTGAAACCGGAGAATATGATAAAACCTGTGAAGTTGGACATTCATCTGAATAGTTGATTGATGTTATAGTAAGTGGAAATAGAATCAATAGAGAAATCGCCGGAGTGGATAAATATCTGCTCCGGCGATTTTAATTATACTTACTTTTGTTTCTTATAGGAATAATTGCTAACTTATCCGGCAAAATCGTTATTGTCCGTTATCTCGAAAGAGGCGACCTTTGCAATATGAAATAAAACAAACTGAAAAAGCTGATTTTAAACTTATAAAAAGATAGGAATATGAATGTATTTGATGTTATAATCATTGGTTTCGGCAAAGGCGGAAAGACCCTTGCGGCAGAGTTTGCAAAACGCGGACAGAAGGTAGCTATTATCGAACGTTCCGACAAAATGTATGGTGGCACATGTATTAATATCGGATGTATCCCGACAAAGACGCTAGTACATCAGGCTAAAATAGCTTGGGGTAGGAAAGAGGCCACCTTTGAGGAGAAAAGTGATTTTTACCGGCAAGCGATTACCGTGAAAGAAACGGTAACCGGCGCATTGAGAAACAAGAATTACCATAACTTGGCGGACAATCCCAATGTAACTGTTTATACAGGTACAGGCTCGTTTGTTTCTTCCGATACGGTCGCAGTCCGCACAGCTACGGAAGAAATCCTGCTGACATCCAAACAAATCATTATCAATACAGGAGCGGAAACGGTCATTCCATCTATTGACGGAGTGGCGGGCAATCCTTTTGTCTATACCAGTACTTCAATCATGGAACTGACAGACCTTCCCCGCCGTCTGGTCATTGTCGGCGGCGGTTATATCGGACTGGAGTTTGCGTCCATGTATGCTTCGTTCGGTTCGCAAGTGACTGTGCTCGAAAGCTATCCCGAACTGATTGCCCGTGAAGACCGTGATATTGCGGCAAGCGTAAAAGAAACATTGGAGAAAAAAGGCATTGTTTTCCGGATGAACGCAAAGGTACAGTCGGTGAAGCATGATGAAGACAAGGCAATCGTCGCCTTCACTGATTCGCAGACTAACGAGGCATTCGAGCTTGAAGCCGAAGCGGTATTGCTGGCGACAGGTCGCAGGCCTAACACGGCAGGGCTTAATCTGGAAGCCGCCGGAGTAGAGGTGGATACGCGTGGTGCTATCATTGTCGATGAATATCTGAAAACAACTAACCCCAATATACGTGCCGTAGGTGATGTGAAAGGTGGTTTGCAGTTCACTTATATCTCATTGGATGATTACCGGATTGTCCGTGAGGATTTATTCGGAGATAAGGAACGGAAGACAAGTGACCGTAATCCTGTCAGCTATTCTGTATTTATCGACCCGCCATTGGCGCGTATCGGACTGAATGAAGAGGAAGCCCGCAAGCAGAACTTGGATATTATTGTGAAGAAGCTGCCCGTCATGGCTATACCGAGAGCGAAAACATTAGGAGAAACAGATGGTCTGCTGAAAGCTGTCATTGATAAGCACACGGGAAAGATACTAGGCTGTATGCTTTTTGCGCCCGATTCCAGCGAAGTTATCAATACGGTTGCCATTGCTATGAAGACAGGGCAGGATTATACTTTCCTGCGTGACTTCATCTTTACTCATCCCAGCATGAGCGAAGCACTGAATGATTTATTCTCATAATAGTAACTTTTAGAAAAGAAAAGTACTACTTTTATGCCGATATAGGTTATCGTACTATTTGAATAATTGCAAATAGGAGAATTGTTTAATACAACAACTATGAATATATGAAGACGGACCATTTTACAATAGACAATCCGTTACCGCCATTGTGGCTGACATATCCTGAAATATCTCAGTATAGTATAGGGTGGCGAATGGGATATGGTGAGGGTTACAGATGGTTATTTAATGATTGGTTTGCTGGATTGTCTCAGGAAGAACAATCGAAGTATCGTGAGATGTTTCCTGCCCCTTACTCATGGCGGGGATATTATGAAGATGCGTTTGAAGAGAAAGATATTTATTCTCTGGAAGGTATCTACTTTCGGCAACCGGACGGAGTTCCTGAATATTCATTGGAGCAACTCAGAACGGAAGTTGCGAATGGGAAAGAGTTTGATTATCTCTTCTTTTGGGGACATCATAAGAAGGCGGGAATCAGTAAATCGTGTTTGAGCCAATGGTGGCAGACGTCTTTTCGGATAGATATTAATAAATATTGCTGTATGGAGCAGTATATGATGGCTGAAAAAGCACGTCTTTTTGAAGATGGGGATACAAGAAAGCTGATATTAGATGAAACAGACCCCAAAATGATAAAGGCATTGGGACGAAAAGTAGAGGGATTCGAGCAGAGTGTGTGGGATCAATACAAATATTCAATCGTTCTCAATGGAAATTATGCTAAGTTTATCCAAAACCAGGACCAACTTGACTTTTTACTGAGTACTGGCGATAAAGTTCTGGTCGAAGCCAGTCCATATGATACCATATGGGGAATTGGTATGCAGGAGACTGACCCTCAGGCACATAATCCGTTTTTATGGAAAGGAGAGAATCTGTTAGGTTTCGCTTTGATGGAAGTAAGAAATGAGTTGAGGCGGGTATTGCAGTCATGGCACTTGATTGATTGGGAGCAAGTGGAAAAGGTGGTTGATTAAAATGCTGTTATCCCCTACACTAAAGTTTGAATAATATAAAAACATCTGCCACCTGCAACGAAATTGAAATAAACAGTTGGAATGTAGATGGTTACATCGTTGCAGATACCTGTGGCAGATGTGTTGCAGATAAAGTATCTGCAACCTTATTTTCTCGTTCGTTTATAGTTAAACAGCTAATTGTCTACCGTTAGCTAAACCGGAAAACATACGGTCTAATTACTTGTTTCCTGCTTTGAAACTCCAGTTCCAACGGTCGAAACTCTAGTTTCTGCGGTAGGAAATTGGAGTTTCTAAGGCTGGATACTTTAGTTTCTAACGCTTGAAACTCTAGTTTCAAAGGCTTGAAACTAAATGTTTCTCGGTGTGAAACACTTCGTTTCACCGCATGAAACACTTTGTTTCACTATTTGAAACAAAAATAACTCTTAGTTGTTAATTCCGTTTACAGTAGACTTATTCTAAATAAGGCGGTGATAGGTGATAGATGCAGTGATAGGTTGCCAACAACCTATCACCGCTCTGAAAGTGCGATGAATAAGGGTCTTGGAGATGGTGGTGATAGGTTGAAAGAGGATTTTCATTTTTTATATAAGAGAGAGTAAGCGGATAATACAGAACTTGCGGCATTTACTCCTATATTTCTACTGCATTTCAAAAAACATCTTTATCATACGCTTTCAGTTCATTATAAAGATACGGGGCAGGATTGGATAAACAACAGCGACTTTGAGCGAACAAAAAACCGATAAATTGTGTTTATTTATTCTAATTATATATCTTTGTCCCGAATTATAAACACGTAAATTTATGAAAAAGATTTTTGGTGCTTTAATGATTGCTGTATGTATTGGTATGGCAATGCCTGCTCAGGCTCAAATACATTTTGGTGTAAAGGGAGGTTTGAACTTGTCAAAAGCAAGTTTGTCCGATGTCCCCGGCAACTTTAAGAAGGATAATTTTACCGGTTTCTTTATCGGACCGATGGCTGAGTTTAATATTCCAATCATAGGATTGGGAGTAGATGCTTCTCTGCTTTTTGCCCAAAGAGGTGTAAAAGTGTCTGAAGGGAATGATGAACTTACTGTTAAGCAAAACGGTCTTGATATTCCGGTTAACTTGAAGTATAACATCGGTTTGGGAAGTCTGTTAGGACTTTATATTGCTGCCGGACCTGATTTTTATTTCGATTTTGAGAAGAAGTCAGGGATTGACAAGAAGAAAGCCGAAGTCGGTATTAACGTCGGCGCAGGTGTGAAATTGCTCAATCATTTGCAGGTTGGTGCCAATTATAACATTCCGTTGGGTGATACAGCTAAGATTGAAGGAACAGACGGTTCTTATAAAACCAAGACCTGGCAAGTATCCGTTGCTTATATATTCTAACTTAATATATTAAAAAAGCGAAGTTTACAACTTATGACAGAAAACCAGCGAGCTACCGAATTTGCGGTCTATTGCATAGAGAACGTTGCTGTTCGCTTGGGATGTTCCGGACATGATGTATTCCTTGAATTGCAACGTACCGATGGAATAAGGAGTTTTCTATATCCCAGTTATCCTGCCCTGCATACACAAGGTAAAGATTATATTGTGGATGAAGTTTTGGAATATATTTATCGCCACAATCCCGATTTCCGGCCGGGGAAAGCAAGTGAGGAGGTACAGTTATGATTGTTTTTCATGGTTCTACGGAAATTATCCGTCAGCCGCTTGCCAATGCAGGACGTCGCAATTTGGATTTCGGCACTGGTTTCTATGTCACCGACTTACGTGACCAAGCTGTATTTTGGGCTAATCGTCCCGTAAATAATAATCGTCCGCACTGGCTGAATGTCTATGAACTTGATATGGATGGTATTCTTAACTCCGGTTACCATTACCTTCGTTTTAGTAGTTATGATTTCGAGTGGCTGGAATTTGTTGTAGCCAATCGTCGCGGGGAAGAGCGTTGGCAAACTTACGACCTGATTGAAGGTGGTATCGCTAATGATCGGGTATTCAACACTATCGAACTTTATGCCGCCGGACTTACTCCTCGTGAGGATGCTTTGGAGAAGTTACGATATGAAAAGCCTAATAATCAGCTGTGTCTGCTCCGTCAGGAACTGATAGACCGCTATTTACACTTCATTGCTGCCGAAGAGGTTACCTCTTCGGTTGCTGTTAAGGGGAAGGAGAAGAAATGATGAACGAGAACCCGCTTATTAATGAAACTCTGTTGCAAATGAAGTATGCCCGTGTCATTGACTTGCTGGCGCAGCGACTTGATATTAGCCATCCCCGTGCGCTTGAAATTTTCTACAATTCGGATACGTACAGCTATATGAGTCGCAAGATGTATCATTTGCACAATATGAGCGATGCTTATATCGTAGATGAAGTGATGTTAGAGCTACAGAGGATGCAATGATGGATATAAAACATTTCTTTAACATACTAGAACTAGAGACTTTCGACTGCCGGAAGTCTCTTTTTTTATATCTTTGTGCCTGCAATGAAAAGATATGTAGATGTCATATTACCGCTTCCGCTCCCAAAGAGCTTTACTTACTCTTTGCCGGACGAGTATGCGGAAGAAGTGAAGATAGGCTGCCGCGTGGTGGTTCCTTTCGGGCGAAAGAAGTTCTATACAGCTATCGTCCGTAACGTTCATTATTGTGCCCCGACAGAATATGAAGTGAAAGAAATATCGACATTACTGGATGCTTCTCCTATTTTATTGTCGAATCAGTTCAAATTCTGGGAATGGATAGCCGATTACTACCTCTGTACGCAGGGCGATGTATATAAAGCGGCACTGCCTTCGGGGCTGAAACTTGAAAGTGAAACGATTGTAGAATATAATCCCGACTTCGAAGCGGACGCGCCATTGCCGGAACGTGAACAGCGTATTCTGGATTTGCTGGCTGTCGATTCGCAGCAATGCGTCACCAAACTGGAGAAGGATAGCGGTGTCAAGAATATCCTTACCGCCATTAAATCCTTGCTCGATAAAGAAGCGATTTTCGTAAAGGAAGAACTTAAACGTACTTATAAGCCCAAGACAGAAGCACGGGTTCGTCTTGCCGGAACGGCGGATGAGAAGCAACTGCATATCCTGTTTGATATACTGTCTCGTGCTCCGAAGCAACTGGCGCTTCTTATGAAATATGTGGAATGTTCGGGTATTTTGGGAAATGGCACTCCGAAAGAAATTTCCAAGAAAGAACTATTGCAGCGGGCTGATGTGGCTCCTGCCGTATTGAACGGTCTGGTGGATAAGAAGATTTTCGAGATTTATTATCACGAAATCGGACGACTGAATAAACAGGAGAAAGAAGTTGTTGAACTGAATGCTCTGAATGAGTTCCAGCAACGGGCACATGATGAAATAGTACAATCCTTTCAGGAGAAGAATGTCTGTCTGCTTCATGGGGTAACGTCCAGCGGTAAGACAGAAGTATATATTCATCTGATAGAAGAAACTATTCGTCAGGGCAAGCAAGTGTTGTACTTGTTGCCGGAAATTGCGCTGACTACTCAGATAACGGAACGCTTGCAGCGTGTCTTCGGTTCGCGTTTGGGTATTTACCATTCTAAGTTTCCTGATGCCGAGCGGGTTGAAATATGGCGGAAGCAACTCGGGGAGAATGGATATGATATTATATTAGGTGTCCGTTCATCTGTATTCCTGCCTTTCCAAAATTTGGGATTGGTGATTGTGGATGAAGAGCACGAAAATACTTATAAACAACAAGACCCGGCACCCCGTTACCACGCCCGTAGTGCGGCGATTGTGTTGGCTGCCATGTATGGCGCCAAAACTTTGCTGGGAACGGCTACGCCATCCATCGAAACATGGCAGAATGCGATGGATGGAAAATACGGCTTTGTACAACTGAAAGAGCGGTATAAAGAAATCCAGTTGCCGGAGATTATTCCGGTAGATATAAAGGAATTGCATCGCAAGAAGAGGATGGTCGGTCAATTCTCACCGCTTCTGATACAATATATGAAAGAAGCCTTGGAACAGAAGGAACAAGTGATTCTTTTTCAGAACCGTCGTGGTTTTGCTCCAATGATAGAATGTCGTACCTGCGGTTGGGTGCCGAAGTGTAAGAACTGTGATGTAAGCCTTACCTATCATAAAGGAATCAATCAACTGACCTGCCACTATTGCGGCTATACCTACCAGCTTCCGAAGGCTTGTCCCGCTTGTGAAGGGACGGAACTGGTAAACCGCGGTTTTGGTACGGAAAAGATTGAAGATGACATTAAAGTTCTTTTCCCGGAAGCTGCCGTAGCACGAATGGACTTGGATACTACCCGTACCCGTTCCGCCTACGAGAAGATTATCGCGGACTTTGAACAGGGAAAAACCGACATACTCATCGGAACGCAAATGGTATCCAAAGGCTTGGATTTCGACCATGTAAGTATCGTCGGAATACTGAATGCGGATACCATGCTGAACTATCCCGATTTCCGTTCTTACGAGCGTGCTTTTCAACTGATGGCGCAAGTAGCGGGACGTGCCGGACGTAAGAACAAGCGCGGACGGGTGGTGCTGCAAACCAAAAGCATCGAGCACCCGATTATTCACCAGGTCATCGCCAATGATTATGAGGATATGGTGAACGGACAACTGGCGGAACGTCAGATGTTTCATTATCCGCCTTATTACCGCCTGGTATATGTCTATCTTAAAAATCATAATGAAGCCTTGCTCGACCAAATGGCGGCAGTGATGGCAAACAAGCTGAGAGCCGTATTCGGTAACCGTGTATTGGGGCCGGATAAACCGCCGGTTGCCCGTATCCAGACACTTTTTATTAAAAAGATAGTGGTGAAGATTGAGCAGAATGCACCGATGGGACGTGCACGGGAACTATTGTTACGCATCCAGCGTGAGATGATTGAAGACGAACATTACAAATCTTTGATTATCTATTATGATGTAGACCCTATGTGATGAAGAAATTATTCCCCCTTATAAATAACCTTTATTCATTTAATTAACTAACTAACCATGAAACGACTTACTATTATTTCTTTAGCCAGTCTATTTAGTATGAGTTCTCTGTTTGCCCAGCAAGGAGTTACTCAGTGTGGAACCCCTACAGGGCAACCGAAATTCCCTTTAGGGACTTATCAGGAATTGCCTGACCCTGCGACACCTTCCGAGAAGGAATGGGCGGCAGTCACAACAACGCAAGTCTCTTGGGGTACAACAGATACCCGCTATGCGAAACATCAACTTCCCTCGTTGAAAACTCAAAAGAATATTTCTTTGAAGGGATGGCGTGGTGAACGTGTAAATGCGCAAGCTGTTGTATGGACAGGAACAGACCTGAAAGACCTGAACTTCAGCTTCTCCGATTTTAAAGATAAAAAAGGGAATACTCTTTCGAAAGATGCGTTGACTGCCGGTTTTGTACGTTATGTGATGACAGATGAACTGAACAAGGATGGGAGAGGGGCATGTGGTCATCGGAAGTCTATGGATTACGATTCGCTGCTGGTAGCCGATCCGATTGACTCGAACCTGAAGTCAATGGCATTGCCTGCCCGTACCGTTCAACCTATCTGGGTGCAATGTTGGATTCCACAATCTGCTGCTCCCGGAACTTATAAAGGTGAGTTATTGGTCAACGACGGTTCACGCCTGTTGCAACGTCTGAATCTTGAAATAAATGTTTCTTCCCGAGAACTTCCTCAGCCGTCGGAATGGGCTTTCCATTTGGATTTGTGGCAAAGTCCGTATGCCGTAGCCCGTTATTATCAGGTTCCTCTGTGGAGCCAGGAGCATCTCGACGCCATGCGTCCTTTGATGAAAATGCTGGCAAATGCCGGACAGAAGATTATCACGGCTACTTTGATGCATAAGCCTTGGAACGGGCAGACGGAAGATTATTTCGATACAATGGTAACCTGGATGAAGCGTGCCGACGGTACATGGGCATTTGACTATACCATTTTCGACCGTTGGGTAGAGTTTATGATGAGCGTAGGCATTGACAAGCAGATTAACTGCTACTCAATGGTGCCCTGGGAACTGTCTTTCCAATACTATGACCAGGCAACGAACTCTTTGAAATCAGTAAAGACTGCTCCGGGCGAACAGGCTTATGAAGAAATGTGGGTGGCAATGCTTGCTTCTTTCTCCAAGCATCTGAAAGAAAAAGGCTGGTTTGATATTTGCACTATTGCAATGGATGAACGCCCGATGGACGTGATGCAGAAAACATTGAAAGTGATTCGCAAGGCTGATCCGGATTTTAAAGTTTCATTGGCAGGAAATTACCATGCGGAGATTGAACCGGATTTGTATGATTATTGCATTGTAATCGGTCAGAACTACCCCGAAGATGTACGTATCCGCCGTAAAGCCGAGAATAAGCGTACCACCTATTATACTTGTTGCACGGAAGCGCATCCTAATACGTTTACTTTCTCTGACCCGGCGGAAGCTGCCTGGATGAGTTTCTATGCTTCAAAGAAACATTTGGACGGTTATCTGCGTTGGGCATATAATAGTTGGCCGTTGGAACCGTTGCTCGATTCACGTTTCCGTACGTGGGCGGCTGGAGATACGTATTTGGTCTATCCTGGAGCACGTAGCTGTATCCGCTTCGAACGTTTGATAGAAGGAGTACAGGCACATGAGAAAATAAATATTCTCCGCCAGGAATTCGAGAAGAAAGGAAACAAAGCCGGATTGAAGAAAATAGAAAAGATGTTGGCTCCGTTCAATTTGGGAGATATGCCGGAGATTCCGGCAGCAGTCACCGTGAACCGGGCTAATCAGATATTGAATTCATTGTAACCGGCGTAGCGCCGGAGCAAGGTTTCCTTGCGGCGTATTGTCAAGTATTAAAAAATAATTATGAAGAAAATATTATTTGTTTGCCTGGGAAATATCTGCCGTAGCTCTACGGCAGAGGGCGTAATGCTTCACTTGATAAAAGAAGCGGGACTGGAAAAAGAGTTTGTGATAGACTCTGCCGGAATCCTGTCTTATCATCAGGGCGAATTGCCGGATAGCCGGATGCGTGCCCATGCGGCACGGCGCGGTTATGAACTGGTGCATCGTTCGCGTCCCGTCCGTACGGAAGATTTTTATAATTTTGATTTAATCATCGGCATGGACGACCGGAATATAGATGATTTGAAGGATAAAGCCCCTTCTCCCGAAGAGTGGAAGAAGATTCATCGCATGACGGAATATTGCACCCGTATTCCTGCGGATCATGTCCCCGACCCCTACTATGGTGGGGCCGAAGGATTTGAATATGTGCTCGATGTGCTTGAAGACGCCTGTACCGGCTTGCTTACTTCTTTAACTCAGGATAGCTGATCCGGGTATGATAGGCAATCTTTAATTTTTCTTTGAACACAGCTTTTACGGTTGCGATGTCCTTGAAAGTGATGGGGCATTCTTTGAAATAACCTTCAGTAACCTGGGAATCGATAATCTTGTCGACCAGGTTACTGATACTTTCTTCTGTATATTCCGGCAGGCTGCGTGACGCGGCTTCCACAGCATCCGCCATCATTAGGATAGCCTGTTCTTTGGTGAACGGATTCGGTCCGGGATAGGTGAACAGTTCTTCATTCGGCTCTTCGTCCGGATGCTCATTCTTCCATGAAATATAGAAATACTTCGTTTTTCCCCGTCCGTGATGGGTGCTGATAAAGTCTTTGACGGCTTTAGGCAGGTTATGCTTATCGGCCAACTTTAACCCGTCTGTGACATGATTGATAACCACCTGCGCACTTTGTTCGTAACCCAGGTTCTTGTGCGGATTGATTCCGCCCGACTGGTTCTCTGTGAAGAAAGCCGGATTCTCCATCTTCCCTATATCGTGATACAAAGCTCCTGTACGTACCAGTTGACTTTTTGCGCCGATACGGATAGCCGCTTCTGCTGCCAGATTAGCTACTTGCATGGAATGTTGGAACGTTCCGGGGACTGTCTCGGACATTTGTCTCAACAGGTCATTATTGATATTCGAAAGTTCTACCAACGTCACATTCGAGGTAAATCCGAATGTCTTTTCAAGTAAGAATAGTAGCGGATAGGCGAACAACAGCAAGATTCCATTAATAAAGAAATAGGTGTACATCCGTATATTCAACTTCGAGAGGTCATTCGAGAGTCCGTTCTCCGTCATTAACTCGAAAGCAAAATAAACAGCGGCATAAGTCAGTATGACCAACAAGGCTGTACGGAAAAGCTGCGACCTCTGCGAGAGTTCCCTTAAACTGAATATCGCCACCATTCCGGCTGCTAGCTGGGTGAGGATAAACTCATGCGGAAAACGCAGGGATATGGAGCAAATCAATATTGTGATGACATGGGTAAGAAACGCTGTCCTCGAATCGAGGAACACGCGTATAATAATAGGTAGCATCGCATAAGGGATGATATACACATTAAATACGTTATGCGTCACCATGAAAGCTGTGACGATGCTATAAAATACAATCAATGTAAACAGTAACGATAAACTCCCTTTCCGCTGGTAGTAATCTTTCCTAAACAGGTCGAGATAGAGCATGAAGCAGAGCATCAGCATGCCGACAAACAGGATTTGCCCGCCGAGAATCAGCCGGCTTTGTCCCATGGATTCATTGCGTTTGATGGACTCTTTGCGTAGCGACTCCAGTATGTTGTAAGTTTCGGGACTGATGATTTCGCCCCGGTCAATAATCTTTTGCCCGCTTACTACCAGACCCTTTGCCCAGGAATAGCTGTTCAACATCTCCTCTTTGGCTGTCTGGGTTCTCTGCTCGTCGAAGGTAAGGTTGGGAGTAATGTACTCATTCAGCGAACATTGCCTGAGAATCTCCCGGTTGAAGTGGGTGGAATCTGCCGAAAGCAGGTATTCATATGCTTTTTTTACAGTATAAATATCGTCTGTCGGGTGTGAATTGGCCAGTTTGTCATCAATGACCATGATAGATGAGGTGCTGTCTTTCTGCAACTGTTGGATATTCTCCGTAGATACAATCCCTGCCTGGTAGATTGCTTTCAGAGTGCGTTCAATGTAGCGCAAGTAATCTATGGAAGGAAGTATTCCTTTCAGATTCGTGTGGTAGTTCTCTTTCAGTTTGGCTATCGCATCTTTTTCTACTTTCTTGTCAAGCTCGTAATAAGGCTGGAAAAGAGTCATCAGACTGTCCTGCTCTTTCTTCACCACCGCATCACCTTTATAAATAGGAAAGTCGAAAGTGGCTATCAGTTGTCCGTATTTCCAAGGCTTGTTTATGTCAAACTGATAGTTGAACTTGCCGTCACGTGGCAGGAAATAGACTATCAATGCCACAGTGCTCACAAATAGCAGTGATTTATATAACAAATCTCTCCATGAAAAACTCTTTTTCTTCTTCAAATGTTCCATATCCACTGAAATTTTTGCGAAAAGTACAAAAAAAAACAATAGTGTGGAAAAAAAGGTTTAATTTTGCCACGATTTACCTATACTAACCCAAATTATGGCAGAAAGAAAAGTAAGAGTTCGTTTTGCTCCGAGTCCTACTGGAGCATTGCACATCGGCGGTGTGCGTACAGCTTTGTATAATTATCTATTTGCGCGTCAACACGGCGGAGACCTGATATTTCGTATTGAAGATACTGACTCTAACCGGTTTGTTCCGGGAGCGGAAGAGTATATACTCGAATCTTTCAAGTGGTTGGGTATCCACTTTGATGAAGGTGTGAGTTTCGGTGGCGAACATGGTCCGTACCGTCAGTCCGAACGCCGCGAAATCTACAAGAAATATGTGCAGATTTTGCTGGAAAATGGAAAAGCATACATTGCCTTTGATACTCCGGAAGAACTGGACGCTAAGCGTGCTGAAATTGCTAACTTCCAATATGACGCATCTACCCGTGGAATGATGCGCAATTCACTGACTATGCCGAAAGAAGAAGTGGACGCACTGATTGCTGAAGGCAAACAATATGTAGTCCGTTTCAAAATCGAACCGAATGAGGATGTACGTGTGAACGACTTGATTCGTGGTGAAGTGATAATCAATTCATCCATCCTTGATGATAAGGTGCTTTATAAATCGGCAGATGAACTGCCTACTTACCACCTGGCAAATATTGTAGACGACCATTTGATGGAAGTCTCTCACGTTATTCGTGGTGAAGAATGGCTGCCTTCCGCTCCGTTGCATGTACTGTTGTATCGTGCTTTCGGTTGGGAAGATACAATGCCGGAATTTGCTCACCTGCCTTTGTTGTTGAAGCCGGAAGGTAATGGAAAATTGAGCAAGCGTGACGGTGATCGTTTGGGATTCCCTGTATTCCCGTTGGAATGGCATGATCCGAAATCAGGAGACGTTTCTTCAGGTTATCGTGAATCCGGTTATCTGCCCGAAGCGGTTATCAATTTTCTTGCTTTACTGGGATGGAATCCGGGTAATGACCAGGAAGTGATGTCAATGGACGAACTGATTAAGTTGTTCGATCTGCATCGTTGCAGCAAGTCGGGAGCCAAGTTCGACTATAAAAAAGGGATATGGTTCAACCATCAATATATCCAGCAGAAACCTAACGAAGAAATTGCTGAACTGTTCTTACCGATGTTGAAAGAGCACGGTGTGGATGTTCCTTTTGAAAAGGTGGTGACTGTGGTTGGTATGATGAAAGACCGCGTAAGTTTCGTTAAAGAACTGTGGGATGTTTGTAGCTTTTTCTTTGTGGCTCCTGCCGAATATGATGAAAAAACAGCAAAGAAACGTTGGAAAGAAGATTCTGCCAAGTGCATGACTGAACTGGCGGAAGTGATTGCCGGTATTGAGGACTTTAGCATCGAAGGACAGGAAAAAGTCGTAATGGACTGGATTGCTGAAAAAGGCTATCATACAGGTAATATCATGAATGCTTTCCGTCTGACTTTGGTTGGCGAAGGAAAAGGCCCGCATATGTTCGATATTTCCTGGGTATTGGGTAAAGAAGAGACAGTGGCTCGTATGAAGCGGGCAGTAGAGGTTTTGAAGTAATTGACACAGTACTATGCTTTACGACCTGGCAATAGTCATTTATGACTTTATCGTTCATTTAGCTGCTCCGTTTAGCCGCAAGCCCCGAAAGATGATGAAGGGGCATTGGGTGGTATATGAACTTCTGCGCCAACAAGTGGAGAAAGGGGAGCGCTATATCTGGTTCCATGCTGCTTCTCTGGGTGAGTTTGAGCAGGGGCGTCCCTTGATTGAAATGATTCGGGCAAAGTATCCTGACTATAAGATATTACTGACATTTTTTTCTCCTTCCGGTTATGAAGTGCGCAAGCACTACCGGGGAGCGGACATTGTCTGTTATCTGCCGTTTGACAAACCGAGGAATGTGAAGAAGTTCCTTGATATCGCGAATCCTTGCATGGCGTTCTTTATCAAGTATGAGTTCTGGAAGAATTATTTGGATGAACTTCACAAACGCCGTATTCCGGTATATAGTGTATCGTCCATCTTCCGTCGCGAACAAATATTCTTTAAGTGGTACGGTGGAACTTACCGCAGTGTACTGAAAGACTTTGATCATATGTTTGTGCAGAATGAGGCTTCAAAACGTTATTTGTCAAAGATCGGTATCAATCGTGTGACGGTAGTGGGTGATACCCGCTTCGATCGGGTGTTGCAGATCCGCGAGGAGGCCAAAGACCTTCCGTTGGTAGAGAAATTCAAAGGAGGCAATGCCTTTACTTTTGTTGCCGGAAGCTCTTGGGGGCCGGACGAAGATTTATTCCTCGAATACTTCAACAGCCACCCGGAAATGAAATTGATTATCGCTCCGCACGTGATAGACGAGAATCATCTGGTAGAAATAATCAGCAAACTGAAACGTCCGTATGTACGCTATACCCGTGCTGACGAAAAGAATGTGTTGAAAGCGGACTGTCTGATTATAGACTGTTTCGGATTGCTCTCTTCCATTTATCGGTATGGAGAAATAGCTTATGTCGGCGGTGGCTTTGGCGTGGGTATCCACAATACACTGGAAGCCGCCGTATATGGCATTCCTGTAATCTTCGGGCCGAAATATCAGAAGTTTATGGAAGCTGTACAACTGCTTGAAGCAAAAGGTGCTTACTCTATTAAGGATTACGACGAACTGAAAACTTTATTAGACCGTTTTCTTACGGATGAGATGTTCTTGCGTGAAACCGGAACGAATGCCGGTTATTATGTGACTAGCAATGCCGGAGCGACGGAGAAGATAATGCATATGATAAATTTCTAAATACAGACTGCCTTTCATGAGGCATTGGAAATCAAATTTATCTCCATGAGGTTGTGGCAAAAGTCAGTAGTAATTTGAACACAAACCTCATGGAGTTTTTATTTTTCATCACGTCTTGCTGTTAGCCTGCTATTTATTGATTTCTTGCTTTAATATTTCTTCCAGTTCTTTCCGTGTCACGTGGATGAACCGTTTTGCTATATTTCCCTGCTTGTCTATCACCAGATACATTGGTAATCCTGACATCTGAAAATGTTTCCAGAGATAGCCCCATTGTTTTTCGTTTAGCCAGTAGTGTTCGCCGGGAATGTCTTGTATGAGTATCTTCCAAGTTTTTTCTATTGAGCTGGGGCCGGTAAGGTAGACGAACGCCACCTCTTCACCCAATTCCTTTTTGACTGGCTCATATTCTTTAATCATCCTTCGGCAACCGCCGCACCAGGTAGCCCAAAAATCGATAAATTGTACTTTCCCTTTGTGGCGGGCAATGAGGGAGTCGAGCAACTCTTCTTCCGCTACTTCAGGTGCTTTGCAGATATTGGGCTCTTTTGTGATTGTTTTCCGGCGGGGCTGTATCTGTCGGTTCATATCTTGAATAATTCCCAGGAAAATAGGATTTGTAATTTCCGAAGCCATAGTTTCCTGTAGGGTAGTCAGTGGCTTCAGGTTGTAGAGGCTGGAGCGCATATAGACTGCCCGTAGGTAGTCGACAATTAAGCAAGTGCTGTCTTGCATGATATTGCTAAGGCGTTCTTTTGCTTTGGAAAATAATTCCCATCTGAATTGTTCATCCTCTTTGGAGTATTTTACACTAAGTGCCATCAGTTCACTTCCTTGCTGGAAGGCGGTACCTGTTTTGAAGGCTATCTCATGTTGGCGAATAAGCGTCTGTTCTTCTTGGGTAAGCGTAGCTTTTGCCAATAAATATTTCTCGAACATTAGCGGATCGTGGTGTAGCTCGTAGAGATCCGCTGAAATTGCATTGCGATAATTGTAGCAATAGAGCGCTAACGGATGGTTGACAGGAAGAATCTTTAAGAAGTCATAGAAGTCGGCAGGATAGTCAAAATCGGCAAAGGCGGCAACGGCTTGCTCCCATGTGATGTTTTTCTTTTTCTGATAGGCTGTTTGCAGGCAATAACGGGTTGCATATAAGTTCTCCATACAATCGAATGTGCATGAGAGATTGGCAAGTGTGCGGGTATCTTCGCTAAATTGTAGTTGTGCGTTGTTATGTGCTATGTACTGTTGGTATTGGTCTATGCAGCGTTTCTTAAATTCGTTGGCGCTGATGCCTAAAATAGAGTCCAGCATATCGCCGTCTCTATAAACAGGTGGTATCTTTGTTTTCAGTTCCGGTTGGCACCATTCGTTGTTGATGGTGGCATATTGTCCGTTGAATATGAATTGTTTTCCTTTCGGATTACTCAGATTGATAGCCACATTCGTCTCTTTTTCAGGACTAAGCAAGATGACAAAGTCAGCGTTTCCTATTATTATCCGTATTTGTGTACTGTGGTAGAGGGGAATGTCGATTTTGAAACTCCCGTCTGCTTCGACAGTGGGAAAAAGAGTTTCGGCAGATCCCATCACGATATTGGGAGCTCCGATTTTGAACATCAGATTGTCGGCTGGATTGTAATTTGCAATTGTGCCACTCAGGATGGCTTTTCCTTTCTGATATTCAGGAACGGGAAGTTGTGCTTGTGCAATGCTGCATAGCAAAGACAAATAGAGGGTAATGATTAACTTGTTCATAGTAGCGATTTTATAATATTATTAATTGTTCTGTGTGAGTTCGGCTTATCTGACTTTATGATTCTACGAATGTTTCGCAAAGTTACGAATTGTTCGTAAATATAAAATAGCCAATAGACTAAATAATATGAATAAAATGCTACTCGATGATATTGTATCGTTTTGCTGGGGATTATAACCAATAAAATAGGACGTGCAGGCTATACTAGTCTGCACGCAGGAAAATTACTCCTCTATTTATACCATTGCGAATACATCAGATAATTGTGTGCTATCTTTTGATTCAGCTCTTTGGCCTGTTCTGGATCTACCTTTTTTATAAATTTGGCAGGTACTCCGCCCCAAATACTTCCAGGTTCGATTACTGTGTTACTTAGAACCAAGGAGCCGGCGGCAACAATGGCCCCTTCGCCAACTACAGCATGGTCTAGTATGGTCGACCCCATTCCGACCAAAGCATAATCTTTGATAGTTGCTCCGTGAATGGTAACATTATGTCCCACGGAAACATGGTCGCCGATTTCGATAATTGATTTCTGATATAATGTATGTAGCACGCTCCCGTCCTGTATGTTTACTCCGTTTCCTATTCGTATGGAGTTGACGTCACCGCGCAATACGGTACTAAACCAGATGCTGCAATCATTTCCTATTTTTACATCTCCTATGATAGTTGCGTTGTCTGCGAGGAAGCAGTTCTCTCCGATTTCGGGAGTGAATCCCCGTACTGATTTGATTAAAGCCATAAACTATTTGTTTCTAATGAGGTTTTTTATTTAATGCAATTGAATGTTACCTGACACCCGGGTCTCAGACGTCCTGACACCCGGGTCTTGGATAACCTGAGATCCGGGTGTCGGGTATGCTGACACCCGGGTGTCAGACAAGTTCTGTTTAAATGGAAGCAGTCGCCTCTTGTAGCCAGACTTTTTCTTCTTCGCTAAGATTCGGAGATAGTTTCTCGTAGACAGTCTGATGGTAACTGTTCAGCCATCCGATTTCTTCATTTGTCAGCATCTCCTTGATTATCCCTTTCTTGCAGATAGGGCATAGAGTAATTGTTTCAAGCTTGAGATAATCTCCGAACATACCTTCTTTTTCTTTGCAAACTAGCGTCAGGTTCTCTGTGCGTATTCCGTGGCTTCCGGCTTTATAAACTCCCGGTTCGTTAGAAGTAACCATGCCCGGTTGTAGTACAACGGGGTTTTCGTTCATGCGGATACTTTGCGGTCCCTCGTGTACGCTGAGGAAATGACCGACCCCATGTCCTGTGCCATGAAGGAAATTCATCCCGTGATTCCAAATCGGCATACGTGCCAATACATCGAGTTGGGCGCCGCGGGTTCCGGCAGGAAACTTAGCCATCGCTAACGCAATATGCCCCTTTAATATTAAGGTATAGTCTGTTTTTTCTTCCTCGGTAAGTTCGCCTAATGCAATCGTTCGTGTGATGTCGGTTGTCCCGTCCAGATACTGCGCTCCTGAATCTAAAAGTAGAAATCCTTTCGGTTGGAGTATTACGTCACTTTCCGGTGTTGCCGAATAATGCACAATTGCTCCGTGTTCTTTGTATCCCGCAATTGTGTCGAAGCTTTCACCCATATAAAGAGGTTGGGCAGCTCTGAATTCATGTAGCTTTTTGTCTACGCTCAACTCCGTTTCTTTGCCGGAAGGAACTGACTCTTCCAACCATTTGAGAAACTTGACGAGCGCTACGCCATCCTTCTGCATAGCGGCATGAATGCCGGCAATTTCCTGTTCATTGCGAATCGCTTTCAATAATGCCACAGGAGACTCTCCACGAACAATCAAACACTTAGGATTGATGGCGGAATAAATTGCGAAATTTGTTTTCCTGGGGTCGATAAGGATATTCTTGCCACTAAAACTGTTTAGAAAGTTCTCTACTTTATTGTAATCATACAGGTTTACATGCTGTTCTTTTAAATAAGACTCGACCTCTTGAGTGACTTTCTCCGGTGATATAAAATAAGTAACTTCATCCTGTGTGACTAGTAAATAGCTGACTACAACCGGATTGCAATGTACATCACTTCCCCGCAGATTAAGAGTCCATGCTATTTCGTCCAAAGCCGATAAGAATAAAGCGTAAATTCCTTTCTTCTTCAACTCCGCACGGATAGCGGCAATCTTTTCTTCACAACTTTTTCCTGCATAGCTGATATCGTAGATGAAAGCAGGAGAATCGGGTATGGAAGGGCGGTCTTTCCATATACTTTGCAATGGATCGCCAAATATGTCGACCTGTAACTGATGTGCTGCAAGTTCTTCTTTCATCTGTTCCACCTGTTGCACGGAGAACATTTTCCCGTCTATGCTTACGGATTCGCCCGGTTTTAAGTTCTGGCAGAGAAACTCTGTGATACTTGGAGTTTCCGGCAACATCTCTTTATATAAGGTAATGCCACTGCCTTCCAACTCTTCCCCGGCTTGCAGAAAGTAGCGGGAGTCTGTCCATAATCCGGCTTTATCCATTAATACGACGACAGTTCCCGCAGAGCCGGTAAAACCGGAAATCCATTCGCGTGACATCCAATGAGGGGCTACATATTCGCTCAGGTGCGGATCAGTGCTGGGAATGATAAACGCCTTGATGTAGTTGGGTTGGAATGTCATGCGCAGCGCATGCAATCTCTCTTTTATACTCTGTTTCATACTTTATAATATTATAATTGGTACATAAGTGACTCAAAGGTACTAACTTTCTGTGTTTAATGCCTTGTTTATGAATAGTTTTTGAGAAATATTTGCCGAAAGTTTTGTGAATAAAGAAAGTATGTGTAATTTTGCGGCGCAATTTGACTGCGGAAATTTTTAATCATAACATATTAATAGTAACAAAATGATTGTAGTACCTGTAAAAGAAGGCGAAAACATTGAGAAATCGCTGAAGAAGTTTAAAAGAAAATTTGAGAAAACTGGCATCGTGAAAGAATTGAGACGCAGACAGCAGTTTGACAAACCGTCTGTAACTAACAGACTTAAGAGAGAACGTGCAGTTTACGTACAAAAACTTCAGCAAATAGAAGATTAATAATTCGTAATTTCCTTTGAATTATTGAATTCTTTTCATACATTCGTTGCACGATTTTAGATGTAGCGATATTATGTTGATAGAATCTTTTCTTGATTATCTCCAGTATGAGCGGAATTATTCGGAAAAAACCGTTCTTGCGTACGGTGAAGATATAAAGCAACTGCAGGAGTTTGCTCAGGAAGAGTATGGAAAATTTGATCCGCTGAAGGTCGAGGCTGAGCTTGTTCGTGAATGGATTGTTTCATTGATGGATAGAGGATATACCTCAACTTCTGTAAATCGTAAGCTAAGTTCGCTCCGGACGTTTTATAAGTATCTTTTAAGGCAAGGAGAGACGGCAATAGATCCTTTATGCAGAATAAAGGGGCCTAAGAACAAAAAGCCGTTGCCTGTGTTTTTGAAAGAAAACGAAATGAACCGATTGTTGGATGATACGGATTTTGGCGAGGGATTTAAAGGTTGTCGGGACCGATTGATTATTGAAGTGTTTTATGCTACCGGTATGAGACTTTCTGAATTAATAGGTTTGGATGATAAGGATGTGGATTTTTCGGCTTCTCTTCTGAAAGTGACCGGGAAAAGAAATAAGCAGCGTTTGATTCCGTTTGGCGATGAGCTGCGGGGTTTGTTGCTTGGATATATTGATATAAGAAACGAGAAGATTTCGGTAAGGTCGGAGGCTTTCTTTGTAAGAGAGAATGGCGAACGGCTTTATAAGAATCTAGTCTATAATTTAGTGAAACGGAACCTGTCAAAGGTGGCGACGCTGAAAAAAAAGAGTCCTCACGTGTTGAGGCATACTTTTGCTACCACGATGCTGAATAATGAGGCGGAGTTGGGTGCGGTAAAAGAACTTTTGGGTCACGAGAGTATAACAACTACCGAGATTTATACGCACGCTACATTTGAAGAACTTAAAAAAGTGTATAAACAAGCTCATCCAAGAGCTTAAAAACAAGGAGGTAAGTATGGATATTAGAATTCAATCAATTCACTTTGATGCGTCAGAGCAATTGCAGGCATTTATTCAGAAGAAAGTGTCTAAGTTGGAAAAATATTACGAAGATATAAAGAAAGTAGAGGTGTCATTAAAGGTAGTTAAGCCGGAAGTCGCTGATAACAAAGAAGCGGGCATTAAGATTCTTATTCCAAATGGAGAGTTTTATGCAAGCAAAGTGTGCGACACATTTGAAGAAGCAATTGATTTGGATGTGGAAGCGCTCGGCAAACAGCTGGTTAAATACAAGGAAAAGCAACGTATCAAATAAAAAAAGCGCAAATATTTTGCGGAAAAGAAATAAATAACTAAATTTGCAGCCGTTTCGCTCGCGTTAGATCGTGACGGTTGCATTTTTTAGCTAGAATGCCTCTTTAGCTCAGTTGGCCAGAGCACGTGATTTGTAATCTCGGGGTCGTTGGTTCGAATCCGACAAGAGGCTCAAAAGATGAAGGATAAAGATAAAACAACGGTTGTTATCATATTGTTTGTTTTGGTTCTTTTATTTAATGAAAACAAGGGCAAATACCAGAGTGGCCAAATGGGGCAGACTGTAAATCTGCTGTCTTTCGACTTCGGTGGTTCGAATCCATCTTTGCCCACAAAATCAGAGTGACAACTTTGGCGAGAATGCGGAAGTAGCTCAGTTGATAGAGCATTAGCCTTCCAAGCTGAGGGTCGCGGGTTTGAGCCCCGTCTTCCGCTCTTTTTCTTGCTGTTATAGCTCAGTGGTAGAGCACTTCCTTGGTAAGGAAGAGGTCCCGGGTTCAAATCCCGGTAACAGCTCATAAAGATGTAAATGCTGATTATTAATCAAATAAATAACAAGTAAAGCTATGGCTAAAGAGAAATTTGAACGTACCAAACCGCACGTAAACATTGGTACTATCGGTCACGTAGACCACGGTAAGACAACGTTGACAGCTGCTATCACTACTGTGTTGGCGAAAAAAGGTCTTTCTGAATTGCGTTCTTTCGATTCTATCGACAACGCTCCTGAAGAAAAAGAAAGAGGTATTACTATTAATACTTCACACGTTGAGTACGAAACAGCTAACCGTCACTACGCACACGTTGACTGTCCGGGACACGCCGACTATGTGAAGAACATGGTAACTGGTGCTGCTCAGATGGATGGTGCTATCATCGTTTGTGCTGCAACTGATGGTCCGATGCCTCAGACTCGCGAACATATCTTGTTGGCTCGTCAGGTAAACGTTCCTCGTCTGGTTGTATTCTTGAACAAGTGCGATATGGTTGATGATGAAGAAATGTTGGAACTTGTAGAAATGGAAATGAGAGAACTTCTTTCATTCTATGACTTCGATGGCGATAATACTCCTATCATCCAGGGTTCTGCTCTTGGCGCATTGAATGGCGTTGAAAAGTGGGAAGACAAAGTAATGGAATTGATGGATGCTGTTGATACTTGGATTCCACTGCCTCCGCGTGATGTTGATAAACCATTCTTGATGCCGGTTGAAGACGTGTTCTCTATCACAGGTCGTGGTACTGTAGCAACAGGTCGTATCGAAACAGGTATCATTCACGTAGGTGATGAAATCGAAATCCTTGGTTTAGGTGAAGATAAGAAATCAGTTGTAACTGGTGTTGAAATGTTCCGTAAACTGTTGGATCAAGGTGAAGCTGGTGACAACGTAGGTTTGTTGCTTCGTGGTGTTGACAAGAACGAAATCAAACGTGGTATGGTTCTTTGTAAGCCAGGTCAGATTAAACCGCACTCTAAATTCAAAGCTGAGGTTTATATCCTGAAGAAAGAAGAAGGTGGTCGTCACACTCCGTTCCATAACAAATACCGTCCTCAGTTCTATTTGCGTACTATGGACTGTACAGGTGAAATCACTTTGCCGGAAGGAACAGAAATGGTAATGCCGGGTGATAACGTAACTATCACAGTTGAGTTGATCTACCCAGTTGCATTGAACCCGGGTCTTCGTTTCGCTATCCGCGAAGGTGGACGTACGGTAGGTGCTGGTCAGATTACAGAAATTCTTGACTAATACACAATATTTAATCAGTTCCCGGTTTTAATCGGGAACTGATTATGTACACACGGGAGTAGCTCAGTTGGTAGAGCACCGGTCTCCAAAACCGGGTGTCGGGAGTTCGAGCCTCTCCTCCCGTGCTAATATTATTCAAATGAAAAAGGTAATAGCTTATATTAAAGAATCTTACGACGAACTTGTTCATAAAGTATCGTGGCCTACGTATTCTGAACTTGCTAACAGTGCAGTAGTTGTTTTATATGCTTCCCTGCTTATTGCATTGGTAGTATGGGGTATGGATGTCTGTTTCCAGAACTTCATGGAAAAAATTGTTTATCCACATTAAAAAAATAGGAATTAAAAATGGCTGAGATTGAAAAAAAATGGTACGTTCTGCGTGCTATTAGTGGTAAAGAAGCTAAGGTAAAGGAATATCTTGAAGCTGATCTTAAAAACAGCGACCTTAGTGAATATGTATCTCAGGTATTGATTCCTACTGAAAAGGTGTACCAGGTTCGCAATGGCAAAAAAATTGTGAAGGAAAGAAGTTATCTTCCTGGTTACGTTTTGGTGGAGGCTGCTTTGGTTGGTGAGGTTTCTCACCACTTGCGCAACACTCCGAATGTGATAGGCTTTCTTGGTGGCTCCGAAAAACCGGTGCCCCTCAGACAGTCAGAAGTGAATCGTATACTTGGTACAGTTGACGAACTGCAGGAAACGGGTGAAGAACTCAATATTCCATACGTGGTTGGTGAAACTGTAAAGGTTACTTTTGGTCCTTTCAGCGGATTCAGTGGCATCATTGAAGAAGTGAATAGTGAAAAAAAGAAACTGAAGGTCATGGTGAAGATATTCGGGCGCAAAACGCCGCTTGAATTAGGCTTTATGCAAGTGGAAAAAGAATAACGCGGAATTGTTACGCTGTTGTTGTTCTTCGTTTAATGTTTATATATAAATCAATAAAAAAATGGCTAAAGAAGTTGCTGGACTAATCAAATTACAGATTAAAGGAGGCGCTGCAAATCCATCCCCCCCAGTTGGACCTGCTCTAGGTTCTAAGGGTATCAATATCATGGAATTTTGCAAGCAATTCAATGCCAGAACCCAAGACAAGGCAGGTAAGATTTTACCTGTTATCATTACTTACTACGCAGATAAGTCTTTCGATTTTGTAATCAAGACTCCTCCCGTTGCTATTCAATTACTTGAAGTAGCTAAGGTAAAGAGTGGTTCTGCTGAGCCTAACCGTAAGAAAGTTGCCGAGCTTACTTGGGAACAAGTTCGTACGATTGCTCAGGACAAAATGGTTGACTTGAACTGTTTTACTGTGGAAGCTGCCATGAGAATGGTTGCAGGTACAGCTAGAAGTATGGGTATCGCTGTAAAAGGGGAGTTCCCGGTTAATAACTAATAAACTTCAATTGTAATGGGTAAACTGACAAAAAATCAAAAGTTAGCTGCAGAAAAGATTGAAGCAGGGAAAGCATACTCACTGAAAGAAGCTGCATCTCTGGTGAAAGAAATTACTTTCTCCAAGTTTGATGCTTCACTGGATATAGATGTACGTTTAGGTGTTGATCCACGTAAAGCTAACCAGATGGTGAGAGGTGTTGTTTCACTTCCTCATGGTACTGGTAAAGAAGTACGTGTATTGGTACTTTGTACACCGGATGCTGAAGCTGCTGCAAAAGAAGCTGGCGCTGACTATGTTGGTCTTGACGAATATATTGAAAAGATCAAAGGTGGATGGACTGATATTGATGTTATCATCACTATGCCATCTATCATGGGTAAAATTGGTGCACTCGGTCGCGTACTTGGTCCTCGTGGATTGATGCCGAACCCGAAGAGTGGTACTGTAACTATGGATGTTGCTAAGGCTGTAAAAGAAGTAAAACAAGGTAAAATCGACTTTAAAGTTGATAAGAGCGGTATCGTTCATACTTCTATCGGTAAGGTATCATTCAGTCCTGATCAGATTCGCGACAATGCGAAAGAGTTTATCTCTACTCTGAACAAACTGAAACCGACTGCGGCAAAGGGTACGTATATTAAGAGTATTTATCTTTCTAGTACAATGAGTGCGGGTATCAAAATCGACCCGAAATCAGTGGATGAAATCTAATAAAACAGAGAAAAAATGAGAAAGGAAGATAAAAGTACGATTATAGAGCAAATTGCTGCTACAGTAAAGGAATATGGTCACTTCTATTTGGTAGATGTTACAGCTATGAACGCTGCTGCTACCAGCGCACTGAGAAGAGATTGTTTTAAATCTGACATCAAATTGATGTTGGTTAAAAACACGCTGCTTCACAAGGCACTGGAAAGCCTGGAAGAAGACTTTTCACCTCTTTACAATTCTTTGAAAGGTACTACAGCCGTTATGTTTAGCAACATTGCAAACGTTCCTGCTAAACTTATCAAAGATAAAGCGAAAGATGGTATTCCCGGACTGAAAGCTGCATATGCAGAAGAAAGCTTCTACGTTGGTGCAGATCAATTGGATGCTCTCGTTGCAATCAAGAGTAAGAATGAAGTTATCGCTGATGTTATTGCCTTGTTGCAATCTCCGGCCAAGAATGTTATTTCTGCTCTTCAATCAGGTGGTAACACCATTCACGGCGTACTCAAAACACTTGGTGAGAGACCCGAATAATTTTCAAAAAACAACAAAGTATTTAAACAATTAAAATCATACAAAAAATGGCAGATTTGAAAGCTTTTGCAGAACAATTGGTTAACTTGACAGTAAAAGAAGTTAATGAACTTGCAACTATCCTTAAAGATGAATACGGTATTGAACCTGCTGCTGCAGCTGTTGCTGTTGCTGCTGGTCCTGCAGCTGGTGCTGCTGCTGTAGAAGAACAAACTTCTTTCGACGTAGTGTTGAAAAGCGCTGGTGCAGCTAAACTTCAGGTTGTTAAAGCCGTTAAGGAAGCTTGTGGCCTAGGTTTGAAAGAAGCTAAAGACTTGGTAGACGGTGCTCCTAGCACAGTTAAAGAAGGTTTGGCTAAAGACGAAGCAGAATCATTGAAGAAAACATTGGAAGAAGCTGGAGCTGAAGTTGAACTTAAATAACATTGGCCTGGTAATCAGGTAATTCGGTTAGGAATCCTTCGCAAGAGGATTCTTAACCTTTTTGTGTATATATTTCAAATTAAGTTCTCCAAATTCATTAATAGATGTCTTCAAATACTGTAAATCAAAGAGTTAATTTTGCTTCGACTAAGAATCCGCTCGAATATCCGGATTTCCTGGAAGTACAATTGAAGTCATTCCAAGACTTTCTACAATTAGATACCCCACCTGAAAAGCGTAAGAATGAGGGATTGTATAAAGTATTTGCTGAAAACTTCCCTATTGCCGATACTAGAAACAATTTTGTTCTTGAGTTTCTGGACTATTATATTGATCCGCCGCGTTATACCATCGATGATTGTATAGAGCGTGGGCTCACTTATAGTGTTCCTTTAAAAGCGAAACTTAAGCTTTACTGTACGGATCCCGACCATGAGGATTTTGATACGGTGATTCAGGACGTATTCCTCGGACCGATTCCTTACATGACTGATAAGGCTACTTTCGTCATTAACGGTGCCGAACGTGTAGTTGTGTCACAGCTTCACCGTTCTCCGGGTGTGTTCTTCGGCCAAAGTGTACATGCCAATGGTACGAAACTTTATTCGGCTCGTATTATTCCGTTTAAAGGTTCGTGGATTGAGTTTGCTACTGACATCAATAATGTGATGTACGCATACATTGACCGTAAGAAGAAATTGCCGGTAACTACACTATTGCGTGCGATTGGCTTCGAGAATGACAAAGATATTCTTGAAATTTTCAACCTTGCAGAAGATGTGAAGGTTAACAAGACAAATCTGAAGAAAGTGCTGGGCCGCAAGCTGGCTGCACGTGTCTTGAAAACATGGATTGAAGATTTCGTTGATGAAGATACCGGTGAAGTGGTTTCTATCGAGCGTAACGAAGTTATTATCGACCGTGAAACTGTATTGGAAGAAGTGCACGTGGATGAAATCCTGGAGTCGGGAGTTCAGAATATTCTTTTGCATAAGGATGAACCGAACCAGTCCGATTTCTCTATTATATATAATACGCTGCAGAAGGACCCGAGTAACTCGGAAAAGGAGGCTGTGTTGTATATCTATCGTCAGTTGCGTAATGCCGATCCGGCCGATGACGCAAGTGCACGTGAAGTTATCAACAACTTGTTCTTCTCAGAAAAAAGATATGACCTTGGTGATGTAGGTCGTTACAGAATCAACAAGAAGTTGAATTTGACGACTGATATGGACGTGCGTGTCCTCACGAAGGAAGATATCATTGAAATCATCAAATATCTGATTGAGTTGATTAACTCTAAGGCAGATGTGGATGATATTGACCACTTGAGTAATCGTCGTGTGCGTACAGTGGGCGAACAGCTTTCTAACCAGTTTGCTGTTGGTTTGGCTCGTATGTCCCGTACGATTCGTGAACGTATGAATGTTCGCGACAATGAAGTGTTCACTCCGATTGATTTGATTAACGCGAAGACTATTTCTTCTGTAATCAACTCTTTCTTCGGAACGAATGCCTTGTCTCAATTCATGGACCAGACAAACCCGCTAGCTGAAATCACGCACAAGCGTCGTATGTCTGCACTGGGTCCTGGTGGTCTTTCCCGTGAACGTGCCGGATTTGAGGTTCGTGACGTTCACTACACACACTATGGTCGTCTTTGTCCGATTGAGACTCCTGAAGGTCCGAACATCGGTTTGATTTCCTCATTGTGTGTATTCGCAAAAATTAATGAACTCGGATTCATTGAAACTCCGTATCGTAAGGTAGATAACGGAAAAGTGGATCTTTCTGATAACGGTCTGATTTATCTGACTGCTGAAGAAGAGGAAGAAAAGGTTATTGCACAGGGGAATGCTCCGTTGAATGATGACGGTACATTCGTGCGTAATAAAGTTAAGTCTCGTCAGGATGCTGATTTCCCGGTTGTTGAACCGCTGGAAGTGGACTTGATGGACGTTTCTCCTCAGCAGATTGCATCAATCGCAGCTTCATTGATTCCGTTCCTGGAACATGATGATGCTAACCGTGCATTGATGGGATCAAACATGATGCGTCAGGCAGTTCCATTGTTGAGAAGCGAGGCGCCGATTGTTGGTACAGGTATCGAACGTCAGTTGGTGAGAGATTCTCGTACGCAGGTTACTGCGGAAGGGGATGGTGTGGTTGACTACGTTGATGCTACTACGATTCGTATTTTGTATGACCGTACAGAGGATGAAGAATTTGTAAGCTTCGAATCTGCTTTGAAGGAATATAGATTGCCTAAATTCCGTAAGACCAATCAGAACATGACGATTGACTTACGCCCGACTTGTGAGAGAGGACAACGTGTGAAGAAAGGTGATATATTGACCGAAGGTTATTCTACTGAAAAGGGTGAACTGGCACTAGGTAAAAACTTGTTGGTTGCTTATATGCCTTGGAAGGGTTACAACTATGAGGATGCTATCGTTTTGAACGAACGTGTAGTACGCGAAGACTTGCTGACTTCAATTCACGTAGAAGAATATTCTTTGGAAGTTCGTGAAACAAAACGTGGTATGGAAGAGTTAACTTCTGATATCCCGAATGTGAGTGAAGAAGCTACTAAGGACTTGGACGAAAACGGTATCGTAAGAATTGGTGCCCGTATCGAACCGGGTGATATCATGATCGGTAAGATTACTCCGAAAGGTGAGTCTGATCCTTCTCCTGAAGAAAAACTGCTTCGTGCAATCTTTGGTGATAAGGCCGGTGATGTGAAAGATGCTTCACTGAAAGCTTCTCCTTCTTTGAAAGGTGTTGTTATCGACAAGAAGTTGTTCTCACGTGTTATCAAGAATCGTAGCTCTAAGCTTGCAGATAAGGCATTGTTGCCTAAGATCGATGATGAATTCGAATCAAAGGTAGCAGACTTGAAACGTATCCTGGTTAAGAAACTGATGACTTTGACAGAAGGTAAGACTTCTCAGGGTGTGAAAGATTATCTGGGTGCGGAAGTGATTGCTAAGGGTTCTAAATTCAGCGCGTCTGACTTTGATTCACTTGACTTTACTTCTATTCAGTTAAGTAACTGGACGAATGACGACCATATCAACGGTATGATTCGTGATTTGGTGATGAATTTCATCAAGAAATATAAAGAATTGGATGCTGAATTGAAGCGTAAGAAGTTTGCTATTACTATCGGTGACGAACTTCCTGCAGGTATTATTCAGATGGCTAAAGTATATATTGCTAAGAAACGTAAGATCGGTGTTGGTGATAAGATGGCGGGTCGTCACGGTAACAAGGGTATTGTGTCACGTGTCGTACGTCAGGAAGATATGCCGTTCTTGGCAGACGGTACTCCGGTTGATATTGTTTTGAATCCGCTGGGTGTGCCTTCTCGTATGAACATCGGTCAGATTTTTGAAGCTGTACTTGGGCGTGCCGGAAAGACATTGGGTGTGAAGTTTGCAACTCCTATCTTTGATGGTGCTACAATGGAGGACTTGAATGTATGGACAGACAAGGCAGGATTGCCGCGCTACTGTAAAACTTATCTTTGTGATGGTGGTACAGGTGAGCAGTTTGACCAGCCGGCAACTGTGGGTGTAACTTATATGTTGAAGTTAGGCCACATGGTTGAAGATAAGATGCATGCTCGTTCTATCGGTCCGTACTCATTGATTACTCAGCAACCTCTTGGTGGTAAGGCACAATTCGGTGGTCAGCGTTTCGGAGAAATGGAGGTTTGGGCACTCGAAGGATTTGGTGCTGCTCATATCCTGCAAGAAATTTTGACTATCAAGTCTGATGACGTGGTAGGACGTTCGAAGGCTTATGAAGCAATAGTGAAGGGTGAACCGATGCCGCAACCTGGTATACCGGAATCCTTGAACGTATTGTTACACGAGTTGAGAGGTTTAGGTTTGAGTATCAACCTAGAATAATATAATGAAGAATACGTGATGTCAACAAGCCGATGAAGGCTTGTTGACATCCGTGTCTTTTCAATTTGCAATGATTCAATTATCAAATCTCAATTATATAGAGTATGGCTTTTAGAAAAGAAAATAAGTCGAAAAGTAATTTCTCGAAGATCTCAATTGGTCTGGCTTCCCCGGAAGAAATCCTAGAGAATTCGAGTGGTGAAGTTTTGAAGCCTGAAACCATTAATTACCGTACATACAAACCTGAACGTGACGGTTTGTTCTGCGAGCGCATTTTTGGTCCTATCAAGGACTATGAGTGCCATTGCGGTAAATACAAACGTATCCGTTATAAAGGTATCGTCTGCGACCGTTGTGGTGTGGAAGTTACTGAGAAAAAGGTGCGTCGTGAACGTATGGGACATATCCAGCTGGTTGTGCCGGTGGCTCACATCTGGTATTTCCGTTCGCTCCCTAATAAAATCGGTTATTTGCTCGGATTGCCGACAAAAAAACTGGATTCGATTATATACTACGAACGTTATGTTGTTATTCAGCCGGGTGTAAAAGCTGAAGATGGCGTAGCTGAATATGATTTGCTTTCTGAAGAAGAATATCTGGATATTCTGGATACACTTCCAAAGGACAATCAATATCTTGAAGATAATGATCCAAACAAATTCATCGCTAAGATGGGTGCTGAAGCTATCTATGATTTGTTGGCTCGTTTGGACTTGGATGCTCAGTCTTATGAATTACGTCACCGTGCAGGTAACGATGCTTCACAGCAACGTAAGAATGAAGCGTTGAAACGTCTTCAGGTAGTAGAATCGTTCCGTGCATCACGTGGACGCAACAAACCGGAATGGATGATTGTACGTATTGTACCGGTTATCCCGCCCGAACTTCGTCCGTTGGTTCCGTTGGATGGTGGCCGTTTTGCTACATCTGACTTGAACGACCTTTATCGTCGTGTGATTATACGTAACAACCGTTTGAAACGACTGATCGAAATCAAGGCTCCGGAAGTAATCTTGCGTAATGAAAAACGTATGCTTCAGGAATCTGTTGATTCTTTGTTTGATAACTCACGTAAATCAAGCGCTGTAAAGACAGATGCCAACCGTCCGTTGAAATCACTGTCCGACAGTTTGAAAGGTAAGCAAGGACGTTTCCGTCAGAACTTGTTGGGTAAACGTGTTGACTACTCTGCTCGTTCAGTAATCGTCGTTGGCCCTGAATTGAGAATGGGTGAGTGCGGTATTCCTAAATTGATGGCTGCCGAACTGTACAAACCGTTTATTATCCGCAAACTCATCGAACGTGGTATTGTTAAGACTGTAAAGTCTGCGAAAAAAATCGTTGACCGCAAGGAACCGGTGATTTGGGACATTTTGGAACATGTAATGAAAGGACATCCGGTACTGTTGAACCGTGCTCCGACATTGCACCGTTTGGGTATCCAGGCTTTCCAGCCTAAAATGATTGAAGGTAAAGCTATCCAGCTGCATCCGTTGGCATGTACGGCATTCAACGCCGACTTTGACGGTGACCAGATGGCTGTTCACTTGCCTTTGAGCAATGAAGCAATTCTTGAAGCACAGATGTTGATGCTTCAATCACATAATATTTTGAATCCAGCAAATGGTGCGCCTATCACTGTACCTGCACAGGATATGGTTCTTGGTCTATACTATATTACCAAGTTACGTGCCGGTGCAAAGGGTGAAGGTCTGACATTCTACGGTCCGGAAGAAGCATTGATTGCTTATAATGAAGGTAGAGTGGATATTCACGCTCCGGTGAAAGTAATCGTGAAAGACGTAGACGAAAATGGTAACATTGTAGACGTAATGCGCGAAACTTCAGTAGGACGTGTGATTGTGAATGAAATCGTTCCCCCTGAAGCAGGGTATATCAATACTATTATCTCTAAGAAATCTCTTCGTGATATTATTAGTGATGTAATTAAGGTATGTGGTGTGGCTAAGGCTGCAGATTTCCTGGATGGGATCAAGAATTTGGGTTATCAGATGGCGTTCAAGGGTGGTCTGTCATTCAACTTGGGTGATATTATCATTCCGAAGGAAAAAGAAACTTTGGTGCAAAAGGGTTACGACGAAGTAGAACAAGTTGTAAACAACTATAATATGGGTTTCATCACCAACAACGAACGTTACAATCAGGTAATTGATATCTGGACACATGTTAACTCTGAGTTGTCTAACATCTTGATGAAGACTATTTCTTCGGATGATCAAGGATTTAACTCTGTTTACATGATGCTTGATTCAGGTGCCCGTGGTTCTAAAGAACAGATTCGTCAGTTGTCAGGTATGCGTGGTTTGATGGCAAAACCCCAGAAAGCAGGTGCTGAAGGTGGTCAGATCATCGAGAACCCGATCTTGTCGAACTTTAAAGAAGGACTTTCGGTATTGGAGTACTTTATCTCTACCCACGGTGCTCGTAAAGGTTTGGCGGATACCGCTTTGAAGACTGCCGATGCCGGTTATTTGACTCGCCGTCTGGTGGATGTATCACATGATGTGATTATTACAGAAGAAGACTGCGGTACACTCCGTGGATTAGTTTGTACCGACCTTAAGAATAACGATGAAGTTATTGCTACTCTGTATGAACGTATCTTGGGACGTGTTTCTGTACATGATATTATTCATCCTACTACTGGCGAATTGATAGTTGCCGGTGGAGAAGAAATCACCGAAGAAATCGGTAAGAAGATTCAAAATTCTCCAATCGAGAGTGTTGAAATCCGTTCGGTATTAACTTGTGAAGCAAAAAAGGGTGTTTGTGCAAAATGTTACGGACGTAACTTGGCTACGAGCCGTATGGTTCAGAAGGGTGAAGCTGTTGGAGTAATCGCTGCTCAGTCTATCGGTGAGCCGGGTACACAGTTGACATTGCGTACGTTCCACGCCGGTGGTACTGCTGCCAATATCGCAGCAAATGCAAGTATCGTTGCTAAAAATAGTGCTCGTCTTGAGTTTGAGGAGTTGCGTACTGTAGATATCGTTGATGAAATGGGTGAGTCTGCGAAAGTGGTAGTAGGTCGTTTGGCTGAAGTTCGTTTCGTAGATGTAAATACCGGTATCGTTCTTTCTACTCATAACGTTCCTTATGGTTCAACGTTATATGTAGGTGATGGGGAACTGGTAGAAAAAGGCAAGTTGATTGCTAAATGGGATCCGTTCAACGCTGTTATTATCACGGAAGCAACCGGTAAGATCGAATTTGAGGGCGTAATTGAAAACGTTACTTATAAGGTTGAATCGGATGAAGCTACAGGTCTCCGTGAAATTATCATTATTGAATCTAAGGATAAGACGAAGGTTCCTACGGCTCATATCCTGACAGAAGATGGTGATTTGATACGTACTTACAACTTGCCGGTGGGTGGTCACGTGATTATCGAAAATGGTCAGAAAGTGAAAGCCGGTGAAGTAATTGTGAAGATTCCGCGTGCCGTTGGTAAAGCGGGTGATATCACGGGTGGTCTTCCTCGTGTTACCGAATTGTTTGAAGCTCGTAATCCATCTAACCCTGCTGTCGTTTCTGAAATTGACGGTGAGGTTGCAATGGGTAAGATTAAACGTGGTAATCGTGAGATCATCGTAACTTCCAAAACAGGTGAGGTTAAGAAATATCTGGTTGCATTGTCCAAACAGATTCTAGTACAGGAAAACGACTATGTACGTGCTGGTACTCCATTGTCTGATGGTGCTACTACTCCTGCGGATATCCTGGCTATTAAAGGTCCTACAGCTGTACAGGAATATATCGTGAATGAAGTTCAGGATGTATACCGCCTGCAGGGTGTGAAGATCAATGATAAGCACTTTGAGATTATCGTTCGCCAAATGATGCGTAAAGTACAGATTGACGAACCGGGTGATACTCGCTTCTTGGAACAGCAAGTTGTAGACAAGCTGGACTTCATGGAAGAAAATGACCGTATCTGGGGTAAGAAAGTAGTGGTTGACGCTGGTGATTCTCAAAGTATGCAAGCTGGTCAGATTGTAACTGCCCGTAAGCTGCGTGATGAGAATAGTATGCTGAAACGCCGTGACTTGAAACCTGTTGAGGTTCGTGATGCTGTGGCTGCTACATCTACTCAGATTCTTCAGGGTATTACACGTGCCGCTTTACAGACTTCAAGCTTTATGTCGGCTGCTTCCTTCCAGGAAACAACGAAGGTATTGAATGAAGCTGCTATTAACGGTAAGGTTGATAAACTTGAAGGTATGAAGGAAAATGTGATCTGTGGTCACTTGATTCCGGCAGGTACAGGACAGCGTGAATATGAAAAATTGATCGTTGGTTCGAAAGAAGAGTATGACCGTATCTTGGCAAATAAGAAAACAGTACTCGACTACAATGAAGTAGAATAATACAATTCAATTGACTATATGAGAAGGAGCGATTGCCGAATGAGGTAATTGCTCCTTTTTTTTGTTTCTTTTTATTTAAGTGTATGGCCTTTGTCTCAGGAAAATTGTGTTATTTTGCAGGATAACTATTAATCATATTATATAATGGAAGAGCAAAATAACAACGGGCAATTACAGATTGAGTTAAAAGAAGAAGTAGCACAGGGTACATATGCCAATCTAGCTATTATAACCCATTCAAGCTCAGAATTTATTCTTGATTTTATACGCGTGATGCCGGGTGTGCCGAAAGCTGGCGTGCAATCGCGTGTCATCGTGGCTCCCGAACACGCAAAACGACTGCTGCGGGCATTGGAAGATAATATCGCTAAATATGAACGTGTATTTGGTCCGATACGTATTTCCGATGAATCTCCTATTGCTCCCCTGACAAGTGTAAAAGGTGAAGCGTGAGACTGATATAAAAATATTAAAAAATAAAAAAAGGTTGTGGCGCATTGAATATTCAAATATTATTCGTATTTTTGCAGCCCAAAATGTATAGTTACGAAATTAATATAACAATAATATAAATCAAAAAACAATTAAAATGCCTACAATTCAGCAATTAGTAAGAAAAGGACGCGAAGTGCTGGTGGAGAAAAGTAAATCTCCAGCCTTGGATTCATGTCCTCAAAGACGTGGCGTTTGCGTGAGAGTATATACTACTACTCCGAAGAAGCCGAACTCTGCAATGCGTAAAGTAGCTCGTGTACGTTTGACTAACCAGAAAGAGGTTAACTCTTACATTCCGGGAGAAGGACACAACTTGCAGGAACACTCAATCGTTTTGGTACGTGGCGGTCGTGTAAAAGACCTTCCGGGTGTACGTTATCACATCGTTCGTGGTACGCTTGATACAGCAGGTGTCGCTGGTCGTACTCAAAGACGTTCTAAATACGGAGCTAAGCGTCCGAAACCAGGACAAGCTGCACCGGCTAAGAAAAAATAAGGATTAAGACCTAATTAAAATCAAAGTAATAACTTACGTTTTAGTTTGTTGGAAATGCTAAAGGTTGAGTAAATTCTCCGGTGGGAGAGTTGAAGAAGTCGAGAAGTAGACAACCAAGAACAAAAACATTATTTTTCAAACAAATGAGAAAAGCAAAACCCAAAAAACGTGTAATCCTTCCGGATCCCGTTTTTAATGACCAAAAGGTTTCAAAGTTCGTAAACCACTTGATGTATGATGGTAAGAAGAATACATCTTATGAAATCTTTTATGCCGCTCTGGAAACAGTGAAAGTGAAACTTCCTAACGAAGAAAAATCTGCTCTTGAAATCTGGAAAAAGGCTTTGGATAATGTGACTCCGCAAGTGGAAGTTAAGTCTCGCCGTGTAGGTGGTGCTACTTTCCAAGTTCCTACTGAAATCCGTCCGGATCGTAAGGAATCAATCTCAATGAAGAATTTGATCCTGTTTGCTCGTAAAAGAGGTGGTAAATCAATGGCTGACAAGTTGGCTGCTGAGATCATGGATGCCTTCAATGAACAAGGTGGTGCATACAAACGTAAAGAAGATATGCATAGAATGGCTGAGGCTAACCGTGCATTTGCTCATTTTAGATTCTAATACTATAAGATACAATCAATTAAAAACTTAAAGTAAAAGGAATTAAAAGATGGCTAAGCAAGATTTACATTTGACTCGTAATATCGGTATCATGGCTCACATTGATGCCGGAAAAACAACAACTTCTGAACGTATCCTGTTCTATACTGGATTGACTCACAAAATCGGTGAAGTTCATGATGGTGCTGCTACTATGGACTGGATGGCGCAGGAGCAAGAACGTGGTATTACTATTACTTCTGCTGCAACAACGACTAAATGGAAGTATGCTGGTGATACTTATAAAATAAATTTGATTGATACTCCGGGACACGTTGACTTTACTGCTGAAGTGGAACGTTCATTACGTGTTCTTGATGGTGCTGTCGCTGCTTACTGTGCAGTAGGTGGTGTAGAGCCTCAGTCGGAAACTGTATGGCGTCAAGCTGACAAATACAATGTTCCCCGTATTGCATATGTGAACAAGATGGACCGTTCCGGTGCTAACTTCTTCGATGTAGTAAGCCAAATGAAGTCTGTATTGGGCGCTAATCCATGTCCGGTAGTAATTCCTATCGGCGCTGAAGAAAACTTCAAAGGTGTAGTTGATCTTATCAAGATGAAGGCTATTCTGTGGCATGATGAAACGATGGGTGCTGACTATAGTATAGAAGAAATTCCTGCTGCTCTTAAAGAGGAAGCTGATGAATGGAGAGATAAGCTGCTGGAAAAAGTATCTGAATTTGATGATGCTTTGATGGAGAAATATTTCGAAGATCCTTCAACTATTACTGAAGAGGAAATCTTTAGAGCCCTTCGTAGTGCTACTGTTCAAATGGCTATTGTTCCAATGTTGTGCGGTTCTTCATTTAAGAATAAAGGTGTTCAGACATTGCTTGACTATGTTTGTGCATTGTTGCCTTCCCCATTGGATACGGAAAATGTAATTGGTACTAATCCGGATACAGGTGCTGAAGAAGATCGTAAGCCGAGTGAAGAGGCTAAGACTGCAGCTTTGGCATTTAAGATTGCAACTGACCCTTATGTTGGTCGTTTGACTTTCTTCCGTGTCTATTCAGGTAAGATTGAAGCAGGTTCTTATATCTATAACTCTCGTTCAGGAAAGAAAGAACGTGTTTCACGTTTGTTCCAGATGCACTCAAATAAGCAGAACCCTGTAGAAGTGATTAGCGCAGGTGATATCGGTGCTGGCGTTGGATTTAAAGATATTCACACAGGTGATACCTTATGTGACGAAACAGCTCCTATTATTCTGGAATCTATTGACTTCCCTGAAACTGTAATTGGTATTGCAGTTGAACCGAAGACCCAGAAAGATATGGATAAACTTTCTATTGGTTTAGCTAAGCTTGCTGAGGAAGATCCGACATTTACTGTAAAATCCGACGAACAGACTGGTCAGACAGTGATCTCTGGTATGGGTGAACTTCACCTTGATATTATTATCGATCGTTTGAGACGTGAGTTTAAGGTGGAATGTAACCAAGGTAAGCCTCAAGTAAACTACAAGGAAGCTATCACTAAGACTGTTAACTTGCGTGAAGTATACAAGAAGCAGTCAGGTGGTCGTGGAAAGTTTGCTGATATCATCGTAAATGTAGGTCCGGTTGATGAGGATTTTAAAGAAGGTGGATTGCAATTTGTTGATGAAGTGAAGGGTGGTAATATTCCTAAAGAATTTATTCCTGCTGTTCAGAAAGGTTTTGCGACTGCTATTAAGAATGGTGTATTGGCCGGATATCCGCTGGATTCACTGAAAGTAACATTGATAGATGGTTCATTCCATCCGGTTGACTCTGACCAGTTGTCTTTCGAAATCTGTGCGCAGATGGCTTATAAAAATGCTTGTGCAAAGGCAGGTCCTGTATTGATGGAGCCTATAATGAAACTGGAAGTAGTAACTCCGGAAGAAAATATGGGTGATGTTATCGGTGACTTAAATAAGCGTCGTGGTCAGGTTGAAGGTATGGAATCCAGCCGTTCAGGTGCCCGTATTGTGAAAGCAATGGTTCCGCTGGCTGAAATGTTTGGTTATGTGACCGCATTACGTACTATCTCTTCTGGTCGTGCAACGTCATCTATGACATATTCTCATCACGCTCAAGTTTCAGCTTCTATTGCCAAGGCAGTATTGGATGAAGTAAAGGGACGTACTGATTTACTCTAAAATATCTTAGGCAGCAGGCTAGCGAATGACTCTTAGCCTGCCGCTTTATCTTATTTATAACTATCTTAATTTAAAAATATAATGAGTCAGAAAATTAGAATTAAATTGAAATCTTACGACCACAACTTGGTTGACAAATCAGCTGAGAAGATTGTAAGAACCGTAAAGGCTACGGGTGCTATTGTTAGTGGTCCAATTCCTCTTCCTACGCACAAGCGTATCTTTACAGTGAACCGCTCGACTTTCGTTAACAAAAAGTCTCGTGAACAGTTTGAACTTTCTTCTTATAAGAGATTGATCGACATTTATAGCTCAACAGCTAAGACAGTGGACGCTCTGATGAAGTTGGAGTTACCGAGTGGTGTGGAAGTAGAAATTAAAGTTTGATAATTAAAAATTAGTGAAATGCCAGGATTATTAGGAAAAAAAATCGGAATGACATCCGTTTTCAGTGCCGATGGTAAGAATGTACCATGCACTGTTATCGAAGCAGGTCCTTGTGTTGTTACTCAGATTAAAACTGTAGAGAAAGATGGCTATGCAGCTGTTCAGTTGGGTTTCCAGGACAAAAAGGAAAAACATACAACTAAACCGTTGATGGGTCACTTCAAAAGAGCTGGGGTAACACCGAAGAGACACTTGGCTGAGTTCAAAGAATTTGAAACAGAATTGAATCTGGGTGATACAATTACCGTAGAGTTGTTTGATGGCGCTGACTTTGTTGACGTTGTTGGTACTTCTAAAGGTAAAGGTTTCCAGGGTGTAGTAAAAAGACATGGTTTTGGTGGTGTGGGTCAGGCTACTCACGGTCAGCACAACCGCGCTCGTAAACCGGGTTCTATTGGAGCTTGTTCTTACCCTGCAAAAGTATTCAAAGGAATGCGCATGGGTGGACAACTTGGTGGTGACAGAGTCACTGTACAAAACTTGCAGGTATTAAAAGTAATCGCGGATCATAACCTTCTTTTGATTAAAGGTTCTATCCCGGGTTGCAAAGGTTCAATCGTATTAATTGAGAAATAATGGAAGTTAACGTATATAACATTAAAGGTGAAGACACTGGGAGAAAGGTTACGTTAAACGAATCTATCTTCGGAATTGAGCCCAACGACCACGCTATCTATTTGGACGTAAAACAATTTATGGCCAACCAGCGTCAGGGTACTCACAAGTCAAAAGAAAGAAGTGAAATCAGTGGTTCTACTCGTAAAATCGGTCGTCAGAAAGGTGGCGGTGGAGCACGTCGTGGTGATATGAACTCACCGGTTCTCGTTGGTGGTGCACGTGTTTTCGGCCCGAAGCCAAGAGATTACTTCTTCAAATTGAATAAAAAAGTTAAGACATTGGCTCGTAAGTCTGCTTTGTCTTATAAAGCTCAAAACAATGCAATCGTTGTTGTAGAAGATTTCAATTTCGAAGCTCCGAAGACAAAGGATTTCGTTGCAATGACAAAAAATCTTAAAGTTTCCGATAAAAAGCTACTTGTGATTTTACCGGAAGCAAATAAAAACGTATATTTGTCAGCTCGTAACATCGAGGGTGCTAATGTACAGACTATTTCAGGATTAAATACTTACAGAGTATTGAATGCTGGAGTTGTTGTGCTTACAGAAAACTCTCTGAAGGCTATTGACAATATCTTAATTTAAAAAGGAGGCTTAAATAATGGGAATTATTATTAAACCGTTGGTAACAGAAAAAATGACTGCAATCACTGATAAGCTGAATCGTTTCGGCTTTGTTGTGCGTCCTGATGCTAACAAACTGGAAATTAAGAAGGAAGTTGAAGCTCTTTATAATGTTACTGTAATTGATGTGAATACTGTAAAGTATGCTGGCAAAAATAAGAGCCGTTATACCAAAGCAGGTATCATCAATGGCCGTACGAATGCATTCAAAAAAGCAATCGTGACATTGAAAGAAGGAGATACTATTGATTTTTATAGCAATATTTAATAAAAATGGCAGTACGTAAATTTAAGCCCACAACACCGGGGCAAAGACATAAAATTATTGGTACTTTCGAGGAAATTACTGCATCAGTACCAGAAAAGTCTCTTGTATATGGTAAGAAATCATCTGGCGGTCGTAACAACGAAGGTAAGATGACTATGCGCTACATGGGTGGCGGTCATAGAAAGGTGATTAGAATTGTTGATTTCAAGAGAAATAAGGACGGTGTTCCGGCAGTGGTTAAGACAATTGAATACGATCCGAATCGTTCGGCTCGTATTGCTTTGTTATTCTATGCTGATGGAGAAAAAAGATATATTATTGCTCCCAATGGATTGCAAGTTGGCACGACTCTGATGTCAGGTGAAACAGCAGCGCCAGAGATTGGTAATGCTCTTCCTCTTCAAAACATTCCGGTGGGTACTGTGATTCACAATATCGAATTACGTCCGGGACAGGGTGCTGCTCTGGTTCGTTCGGCTGGTAACTTTGCACAGTTGACTTCTCGTGAGGGTAAGTATTGTGTAATCAAGTTACCTTCAGGTGAAGTAAGACAGATTCTTAGCACATGTAAAGCTACTATCGGTAGTGTAGGTAACTCTGATCATGGATTGGAAAGTTCAGGTAAAGCTGGACGCTCTCGTTGGCAAGGACGTCGTCCTCGTAACCGTGGTGTTGTTATGAACCCGGTTGATCACCCGATGGGTGGTGGTGAAGGACGTGCTTCAGGAGGTCATCCAAGATCACGTAAGGGATTGTACGCTAAGGGACTTAAGACTAGAGCTCCTAAGAAACAATCATCTAAGTACATTATTGAGAGAAGAAAAAAGTAATCTGATTAATTGAGTAAACTATGAGTCGTTCATTAAAAAAAGGTCCATATATTAACGTAAAGCTTGAAAAGAGAATTTTTGCCATGAATGAATCGGGCAAGAAAGTCGTAGTAAAGACTTGGGCCAGAGCTTCAATGATTTCGCCTGATTTTGTAGGCCATACAGTTGCAGTTCACAATGGAAATAAATTTATTCCTGTTTATGTTACCGAGAATATGGTAGGACACAAGTTGGGCGAATTTGCTCCAACTCGTACATTCAGAGGACACGCTGGTAACAAGAAAAGATAACAGGATTTATTTGAAATAATAAAGTAATAAATAATAATGGGAGCAAGAAAAAAAATATCGGCTGAAAAGAGAAAAGAAGCCCTTAAGACCATGTATTTTGCAAAATTGCAAAATGTTCCTACTTCTCCACGTAAGATGCGTCTGGTTGCAGACATGATCCGTGGTATGGAAGTGAACAGAGCACTTGGTGTTTTGAAATTTTCTTCAAAAGAAGCTGCTGCAAGAGTGGAAAAATTGCTTCGCTCTGCAATTGCTAACTGGGAACAGAAAAACGAACGTAAAGCAGAAAGCGGCGAGTTGTTCGTAACACAGATTTTTGTTGATGGTGGCGCTACACTCAAAAGAATGAGACCGGCACCCCAGGGTAGAGGTTATAGAATTCGCAAACGTTCAAATCACGTAACATTGTTCGTTGGTGCTAAAAGTAATAACGAAGATCAAAATTAAGGTAGATGGGACAAAAAGTTAATCCAATAAGCAACCGTTTAGGAATTATCAGAGGATGGGATTCTAACTGGTATGGTGGAAATGATTACGGTGATTCTTTGCTGGAAGATAGCAAAATCCGTAAATATCTTAATGCAAGACTTGCAAAGGCAAGTGTATCAAGAATCGTAATTGAACGTACGCTGAAGCTCGTTACTATTACTGTTTGTACTGCTCGCCCGGGTATTATTATCGGTAAAGGTGGCCAAGAAGTTGATAAGTTAAAAGAGGAGTTGAAGAAGGTTACCGACAAAGATATTCAAATCAATATCTTTGAAGTGAAAAGACCTGAACTGGATGCTGTGATTGTTGCTAACAATATCGCTCGCCAGGTAGAAGGTAAAATTGCCTATCGCCGTGCCATCAAGATGGCTATCGCAAATACAATGCGTATGGGTGCTGAAGGTATCAAAATTCAGATTTCAGGACGTTTGAATGGAGCTGAAATGGCTCGTTCTGAAATGTATAAAGAAGGAAGGACTCCGTTGCACACTTTCAGAGCTGATATCGACTACTGTCATGCAGAAGCATTGACTAAGGTAGGTTTGCTGGGTATCAAAGTTTGGATTTGTAGAGGTGAAGTATTTGGTAAGAGAGAATTAGCTCCGAACTTTACACAAAGCAAAGAAAGTGGTCGTGGAAACAATGGTGGAAACAACGGCGGAAAGAACTTCAAAAGAAAGAAAAATAATCGCTAAACGAATTTGAATTTTAGGAAACTATGTTACAACCGAAAAAGACAAAATTCAGAAGACAACAAAAAGGCCGTCAGAAAGGTATTGCTCAGAGAGGCAATCAGTTGGCCTTCGGTTCTTTTGGCATAAAGGCTTTGGAGACTAAGTGGATTACAGGCCGTCAGATCGAAGCTGCTCGTATTGCAGTAACAAGATATATGCAACGTCAAGGACAGATCTGGATCCGTATATTCCCGGACAAACCGATCACTAGAAAACCTGCCGATGTACGTATGGGTAAAGGTAAAGGTGCTCCGGAAGGATTTGTGGCTCCTGTGACTCCAGGTAGAATCATTATTGAAGCTGAAGGAGTATCTTACGAAATCGCGAAAGAAGCATTGCGCTTAGCTGCTCAAAAGCTTCCTATTACAACGAAGTTTGTCGTAAGACGTGATTATGATATTCAAAATCAAAATGCGTAAGTGTTATGAAAATTGCAGAAATTAAAGAAATGACTACTAGTGATTTAGTAGAAAGAGTAGAGGCAGAAACAGCTAATTATGACCAGATGGTTATCAATCATTCTATTTCTCCTTTGGAAAATCCTGCTCAAATCAAACAATTACGCAGGACTATTGCGCGTATGAAAACTGAGTTACGCCAAAGAGAACTTAACAATAAATGATCAGCTTGATGGAAGCAAGAAATTTAAGAAAAGAAAGAACAGGGGTTGTTGTGAGCAATAAGATGGATAAGACTATCACAGTTGCTGCCAAATTTAAGGAAAAACACCCTATATATGGTAAGTTCGTTAGCAAAACGAAGAAGTACCATGCTCACGATGAAAAGAATGAATGCAATATCGGTGATACTGTAAGCATCATGGAAACTCGTCCTTTGAGCAAGACTAAAAGATGGAGATTAGTAGAAATAATTGAAAGAGCTAAGTAATTATGATACAAGTAGAATCCAGACTTACAGTATGTGATAACAGTGGAGCTAAAGAGGCTATGTGTATCCGCGTTTTGGGTGGTACACGTCGTCGTTACGCTTCGGTGGGGGATGTCATTGTTGTTTCAGTGAAGAGTGTTATCCCTTCTAGTGATGTTAAAAAAGGTGCAGTATCAAAGGCTTTGATTGTACGTACAAAAAAAGAAATCCGTCGTCCTGATGGTTCTTATATACGTTTTGATGATAATGCTTGCGTGTTGTTGAATAATGCAGGTGAAATTAGAGGAAGTCGTATTTTCGGTCCTGTAGCAAGAGAACTTCGTGCTACTAACATGAAAGTTGTGTCACTTGCGCCTGAGGTACTTTAATTTTGTAAAAGATTTAAGTAATGAGTAAATTACATATTAAAAAAGGCGATACAGTTTACGTAAATGCTGGTGAAGATAAGGGCAAAACTGGTCGTGTATTGAAGGTTCTTGTTAAAGAAGGACGTGCATTTGTAGAAGGTATCAATATGGTATCTAAAAGCACAAAACCGAATGCAAAGAATCCGCAAGGTGGTATTGTGAAGCAGGAAGCTTCTATCCACATTTCAAACTTGAACCCGGTTGATCCAAAAACTGGTAAAGCAACGCGTATTGGGAGAAAAGTAAGTTCTTTGGAAGGTAAAAGAACTGTAGTGCGTTATTCTAAAAAATCAGGAGAGGAGATTAAGTAATGAGTAATACTGCTAGTCTTAAGAAAGAATATGCAGAGCGTATAGCACCTGCATTGAAATCACAGTTCCAGTATTCTTCTACAATGCAGATACCCGTACTTAAGAAGATTGTTATCAATCAGGGTTTAGGTATGGCTGTTGCCGATAAGAAGATTATTGAAGTTGCAATCAATGAAATGACGGCTATTACAGGTCAGAAAGCTGTAGCTACCATTTCTCGTAAAGATATCGCAAACTTTAAGTTGCGTAAAAAAATGCCGATCGGCGTTATGGTAACTTTACGCCGTGAAAGAATGTACGAATTCCTTGAAAAATTGGTTCGTGTAGCTCTTCCTCGTATCCGTGACTTCAAAGGTATCGAAAGTAAGTTTGATGGTAAAGGTAACTATACCCTTGGTATTCAGGAACAAATCATTTTCCCTGAAATAAATATCGATAGTATTACAAGAATTCTCGGAATGAATATTACCTTTGTAACCTCTGCGGAAACAGATGAAGAAGGTTATGCATTGCTGAAGGAATTCGGTTTACCTTTTAAAAACGCTAAAAAAGACTAATAGATATGGCAAAGGAATCAATGAAAGCACGTGAAGTAAAACGTGCTAAATTAGTAGCCAAATTCGCCGAAAAAAGAGCTGCTTTGAAACAAATCGTTAGAACAGGTGAGCCTGCTGACGCTTTCGAAGCTGCACAGAAGTTGCAAGAGTTGCCGAAGAATTCTAATCCGATTCGTATGCACAACCGCTGCAAACTGACTGGTCGTCCTAAAGGTTATATTCGCCAATTCGGAGTTTCAAGAATTCAATTCCGTGAAATGGCATCTAACGGACTGATCCCAGGCGTAAAGAAAGCAAGCTGGTAATTATTGTTTAAATATTGTCAGGGAAGTCCTGATTAATTTAATTTATTTTATATGACTGATCCAATAGCAGATTATTTGACGAGGTTGCGGAACGCGATTGGTGCTAAGCACAGAGTTGTTGAAGTTCCCGCTTCGAACTTGAAAAAAGAAATCACTAAGATTCTTTTTGAAAAAGGCTACATTCTTAACTATAAGTTTGTAGAAGATGGTCCTCAAGGAACTATTAAGGTTGCCTTGAAGTATGATTCTGTTAACAAAGTTAACGCAATCAAAAAATTAGAAAGAATATCTTCTCCGGGTATGCGTAAGTATACTGGTTATAAAGATATGCCGCGTGTTATTAATGGGTTGGGTATTGCTATAATATCTACTTCCAAAGGTGTAATGACTAACAAAGAGGCTGCAGAACTGAAGATTGGTGGTGAAGTCTTGTGTTATGTATATTAATTAGGAGGAATTAGAATGTCAAGAATAGGAAAATTACCCATTAGTATTCCTGCTGGAGTGACAGTCACTCTGAAGGATGATGTGGTTACCGTAAAGGGACCCAAAGGCGAAATGAGCCAATATGTGAATCCTGCTATCAATGTTGCCATTGAAGATGGACACGTGACTTTAACAGAAAACGATAAAGAAATGCTTGATAACCCGAAGCAAAAACACGCTTTCCACGGTTTGTATCGTTCATTGGTTCATAACATGGTTGTGGGCGTATCTGAAGGATATAAAAAAGAGTTGGAACTTGTCGGTGTAGGTTATCGTGCTTCTAACCAAGGTAACATCATTGAACTGGCTTTAGGTTATACACACAATATTTTCATCCAATTGCCTGTTGAGGTAAAAGTTGAAACTAAGTCTGAAAGAAATAAGAATCCTCTTATCATATTGGAATCGTGTGACAAACAGTTGCTTGGTCAAGTTTGCTCTAAAATACGTTCTTTCCGTAAGCCTGAACCATATAAGGGTAAAGGTATTAAGTTTGTTGGCGAAGTAATTCGTAGAAAGTCTGGTAAATCAGCCGGCGCTAAGTAAATCATATAAAATTAGATTATTATGACAACAAAAATAGAAAGACGAGTTAAGATCAAATATAGCGTACGCAATAAGATTTCAGGTACTACTGAACGTCCGCGTATGAGTGTATTTAGAAGTAACAAGCAAATTTATGTCCAGATTATCGATGATCTTTCTGGTAAGACACTGGCTGCTGCTTCTTCTTTAGGTGTGACTGAGAAGGTTTCTAAAAAAGAACAAGCTGCTAAAGTTGGTGAAATGATTGCTAAAAAGGCTCAGGAAGCAGGTATAACTACTGTTGTTTTCGACCGTAATGGTTACTTGTATCATGGGAGAGTAAAAGAAGTAGCTGATGCTGCTCGTAACGGTGGACTTAAATTTTAATCATTATGGCAGGAGTTAATAATAGAGTTAAGATTACTAACGATATAGAACTGAAAGATAGATTGGTTGCTATTAATCGTGTTACTAAAGTTACCAAAGGTGGTAGAACTTTTAGTTTCTCTGCAATCGTTGTTGTAGGTAACGAAGAAGGTATCATTGGTTGGGGACTTGGTAAAGCAGGTGAAGTAACAGCTGCTATCGCTAAAGGTGTTGAGTCAGCTAAAAAGAACCTGGTGAAAGTACCTATTTTGAAAGGTACTGTTCCTCATGAACAATCTGCTAGATTTGGTGGTGCTGAAGTATTCATCAAACCTGCATCTCACGGAACTGGTGTTGTAGCCGGTGGTGCTATGCGTGCTGTATTGGAAAGTGTTGGTGTAACTGACGTTTTGGCAAAATCAAAGGGTTCTTCAAATCCGCATAACCTTGTTAAAGCTACAATCGAAGCTTTAAGTGAAATGCGTGACGCAAGAATGGTTGCTCAGAACAGAGGTATTAGTGTTGAAAAAGTATTTAGAGGATAAGGAGGAGATATGTCAACTATAAAGATTAAACAAGTTAAAAGTAGAATTGGTGCTCCGGCTGATCAGAAAAGAACTCTTGATGCACTGGGACTTCGTAAACTGAACCGCGTGGTTGAACACGAAAGCACTCCTTCAATTCTTGGAATGGTAGATAAGGTAAAACACTTGGTTACCATTGTTAAGTAATTATTTATTGAATAATAAAACGAAATTACAATATGAACTTAAGTAATTTAAAACCTGCAGAGGGATCTACTAAGACAAGAAAAAGAATTGGACGTGGAACTGGTTCTGGCTTAGGCGGTACTTCTACAAGAGGTCATAAGGGAGCTAAATCAAGATCTGGATACTCTAAGAAAATCGGTTTTGAAGGTGGTCAGATGCCTCTTCAACGTCGAGTTCCTAAATTTGGTTTTAAGAATATCAATCGTGTAGAATATAAAGCAATCAACTTGGATACTATCCAGAAACTTGCTGAAGCTAAGAGCTTGGCAAAAGTTGGTGTTAACGACTTTATCGAAGCAGGATTTATTTCTTCAAATCAGTTGGTAAAAGTGTTGGGTAACGGAACTCTGACTAACAAGCTGGAAGTAGAAGCTCATGCATTCTCTAAGACTGCAACTGCTGCTATCGAAGCTGCTGGTGGAACTGTAGTAAAACTCTGATTCAATGAGAAAAGCTATTGAAACATTAAAGAATATATGGAAGATTGAGGATCTGAGACAGCGGATCCTCATCACCATATTGTTTGTGGCAATTTACCGTTTCGGATCATATGTCGTATTACCGGGTATTAATCCGGCTATGCTGGCAAAATTGCACGAACAAACAAGTGAAGGCCTTTTAGCCTTGTTAAATATGTTCTCTGGAGGAGCATTTTCTAATGCCTCTATTTTTGCATTAGGAATCATGCCTTATATCTCTGCATCTATCGTAATCCAGTTGTTGGGAATCGCTGTGCCGTATTTCCAGAAACTGCAACGCGAAGGTGAGAGCGGCAGAAGAAAAATGAATCAATATACTCGTTATCTGACGATCGCTATATTGTTAGTTCAGGCCCCTTCTTATTTGCTCAATCTTAAAATGCAGGCTGGCCCTTCCTTAAATGCTTCATTAGATTGGACTCTGTTTATGGTTACCTCTACCATTATTTTGGCAGCAGGTAGTATGTTTATTTTGTGGCTTGGTGAAAGAATTACTGATAAAGGTATTGGTAATGGTATTTCATTTATCATCTTAATCGGTATTATTGCTCGTTTCCCTGATGCTCTGTTGCAGGAAGTTGTATCAAGAGTAGCAAATAAGAGTGGTGGTCTGATTATGTTTATAATTGAAATCGTATTCTTATTGTTAGTGATTGGCGCTGCTATTCTTTTGGTGCAGGGTACAAGAAAGATTCCTGTACAGTATGCTAAGAGAATTGTAGGTAACAAGCAATATGGTGGTGCAAGACAGTACATTCCCTTGAAAGTGAATGCTGCTGGTGTAATGCCTATCATCTTTGCTCAGGCAATCATGTTTATACCTATTACATTTATTGGTTTTTCAAATGTAAATAATGCAGGCGGTTTCTTGCATGCGTTTACAGATCATACAAGTTTCTGGTATAATTTTGTTTTTGCGGTAATGATTATATTATTTACATATTTCTATACTGCAATTACAATTAATCCGACTCAGATGGCTGAGGATATGAAGAGAAATAATGGTTTCATCCCTGGCATTAAACCGGGAAAGAAAACAGCAGAGTATATCGATGATATTATGTCTCGTATTACTTTACCTGGTTCTTTCTTCTTGGCTTTAGTTGCTATTATGCCTGCTTTTGCTGGTATATTCGGAGTACAAGCTGGTTTCGCTCAATTCTTCGGTGGTACGTCTTTGTTAATTCTTGTAGGTGTGGTTCTTGATACACTGCAACAGGTTGAAAGTCATTTGTTGATGAGACACTATGATGGTCTGTTGAAATCAGGTCGTATTAAAGGACGCGCTGGTGTGGCGGCATATTAATTCTTTAGATTAGAAATGATATTTCTTAAAACAGAAGATGAAATAGAATTGCTCCGTCAGAGCAACCTGCTTGTTGGAAAGACTCTGGCAGAGGTTGCCAAACTGGTGAAGCCCGGTGTAACTACACGTGAGTTGGATAAAGTTGCTGAAGAGTTCATTAGAGATCACGGAGCAACTCCAACTTTCAAAGGATTTCCGAATCAATATGGCGAACCGTTTCCCGCATCCCTCTGTACTTCTGTAAATGAACAGGTAGTGCATGGAATCCCAAACGATATTGTTCTGAAAGAAGGTGATATTGTATCTGTGGATTGCGGAACATATATGAATGGTTTCTGCGGTGATTCTGCTTATACTTTTTGTGTAGGTGAGGTGGACGAAGAAGTTCGTAATTTGTTGAAGGTAACTAAAGAAGCGTTATATATTGGCATTCAGAATGCAGTGCAAGGCAAAAGAATCGGAGATGTAGGATATGCTATCCAGCAATATTGTGAGTCTCATTCTTATGGTGTAGTGCGTGAGTTTGTTGGTCATGGAATTGGTCATGAAATGCATGAAGACCCTCAGGTGCCTAATTATGGCAAGAGAGGATATGGTCCTTTGATGAAGAGAGGGCTTTGCATAGCGATAGAGCCGATGATAACACTGGGAGACCGGCAAGTGATTATGGAACGTGACGGATGGACTGTTAGAACCAGAGACCGTAAGTGTGCTGCACACTTTGAACATACGGTAGCAGTAGGCGCTGGTGAAGCTGATATTTTGTCATCATTCAAATTCATAGAAGAAGTTTTAGGAGATAAAGCAATATAATATGGCAAAGCAATCTGCAATAGAACAAGATGGAGTTATAGTTGAAGCATTGTCAAATGCAATGTTTCGTGTTGAATTAGAAAACGGACATGAGATTACTGCACATATTTCAGGTAAGATGCGGATGCATTACATCAAGATCCTGCCAGGAGATAAAGTGAGAGTCGAAATGTCTCCTTACGACTTATCGAAAGGAAGAATTGTGTTTAGATATAAATAAAATAAGATATGAAAGTAAGAGCATCATTAAAGAAACGCACGCCAGAATGTAAGATCGTTAGACGTAATGGCCGTTTGTATGTTATTAACAAGAAAAATCCTAAGTATAAACAACGTCAAGGATAATTTGTTATTTTTGCAAAAAAAATAATTTAGTATATGGCTATAAGAATAGTTGGTGTAGATTTGCCTCAGAACAAAAGAGGTGAAATTGCGTTGACCTATGTATATGGAATAGGTCGCAGTAGTTCAGCAAAAATTTTAGATAAAGCTGGTGTAGATAAAGATCTGAAGGTTAAAGACTGGACAGATGATCAAGCTGCTAAGATTCGTGAGATTATCGGTGCAGAGTATAAAGTAGAAGGTGATCTTCGTTCTGAAATCCAATTGAACATTAAGCGATTAATGGATATTGGTTGCTATCGTGGTGTACGTCACCGTATTGGTCTGCCTGTAAGAGGTCAGAGCACTAAGAACAATGCACGTACTCGTAAGGGTAGAAAGAAAACCGTTGCTAATAAGAAAAAAGCTACTAAATAATAATTGTTGATATGGCAAAAAAAACAGTTGCAGCTAAAAAGAGAAATGTGAAAGTAGACGCTAATGGACAGTTGCATGTTCATTCATCTTTCAACAATATTATTGTTTCTCTTGCAAACAGTGAAGGGCAGATTATCTCTTGGTCATCTGCTGGAAAAATGGGATTTAGAGGTTCTAAAAAGAATACTCCTTATGCAGCTCAGATGGCTGCCCAGGATTGTGCTAAAATAGCATTCGATCTTGGCCTAAGAAAGGTAAAAGCATATGTGAAGGGTCCAGGTAACGGACGTGAGTCTGCTATTAGAACTATCCACGGTGCTGGCATCGAAGTTACTGAAATTATTGACGTAACTCCGCTTCCACATAATGGTTGTCGTCCTCCCAAAAGACGTAGAGTTTAATTTACCTTTAACTTACAATGATCTTGATTTTGTTTTTGGATTACATTAATTTCTCTCTGTAATCGCGGCTGCAACAAATTGAGTTCATGAATAAACAATTAAATATTTAAAAAGAAATGGCTAGATATACTGGACCAAAATCAAGAATCGCCCGTAAATTCGGAGAAGGAATCTTTGGAGCTGATAAAGTTTTATCAAAGAAGAACTATCCTCCCGGACAACACGGTAATTCAAGAAAAAGAAAAACTTCTGAATATGGTGTGCAACTTCGTGAAAAGCAAAAAGCTAAATACACCTATGGAGTTTTAGAGAAACAATTCCGCAATTTGTTTGAAAAAGCAGCTACTGCTAAAGGTATTACCGGTGAGGTACTCCTTCAATTGCTGGAAGGCCGTCTTGACAACGTAGTATTCCGTCTGGGGATTGCTCCTACACGTGCTGCTGCTCGTCAGTTGGTTGGTCACAAGCACATAACTGTAGATGGTGAAGTGGTAAACATTCCTTCATATGCAGTAAAACCAGGTCAATTGATTGGTGTTCGTGAAAGATCTAAATCTTTGGAAGTTGTTGCTAACTCTCTCGCTGGTTTCAATCATAGCAAGTATGCATGGTTGGAATGGGACGAAGCTTCAAAGGTTGGTAAAATGTTGCACATACCTGAAAGAGCAGACATTCCTGAGAACATTAAAGAACATTTGATCGTTGAATTGTATTCTAAATAATAATTAATTTCATGGCGATATTAGCATTTCAAAAACCTGATAAAGTATTGATGTTGGAGGCGGACTCCAGATTCGGTAAATTCGAATTTCGTCCGTTGGAACCGGGTTTTGGTATTACCGTAGGTAATGCATTACGCCGTATCCTTCTTTCTTCATTAGAGGGTTTTGCTATCACTACCATCAGAATTGACGGTGTGGAGCATGAATTTTCTAGTGTACCTGGAGTAAAAGAGGATGTTACCAACATTATCTTGAATCTGAAACAAGTAAGATTCAAGCAAGTAGTTGAAGAGTTCGAGAGCGAAAAAGTGAGCATCACTGTCGAGAATTCCAGTGAATTTAAAGCAGGTGACATAGGTAAGTATTTGACTGGATTTGAAGTGTTAAATCCGGAATTAGTTATTTGTCATTTAGATTCTAAGTCAACTATGCAGATTGATATTACAATTAACAAAGGACGTGGTTATGTACCTGCTGATGAAAATCGCGAGTATTGCACGGATGTTAATGTAATTCCAATCGACTCTATTTATACACCGATACGTAATGTCAAGTATGCTGTAGAGAACTTCCGTGTAGAACAGAAGACTGACTACGAAAAGCTAGTACTTGAAATTAGTACCGACGGTTCTATACATCCGAAGGAAGCGCTGAAAGAAGCTGCAAAAATTCTGATTTATCACTTCATGTTGTTCTCTGACGAGAAGATCACGCTTGAAAGTAATGATACTGACGGCAATGAAGAGTTTGACGAAGAAGTATTGCACATGCGTCAGTTGTTGAAGACTAAGCTCGTTGATATGGACTTGTCAGTTCGTGCTCTCAATTGTTTGAAGGCTGCTGACGTAGAAACGCTTGGCGACTTGGTACAATTCAACAAAACTGACTTGCTGAAATTCAGAAACTTCGGAAAGAAATCGCTTACCGAGCTTGATGATTTGCTGGAAAGTCTGAATCTGTCGTTTGGAACCGACATTTCTAAATATAAATTGGATAAAGAATAAAAAATGAGACATAATAAAAAATTCAATCATTTAGGTCGTACTGCTTCTCATAGAAGTGCTATGTTATCTAACATGGCTTGCTCTTTGATCAAGCACAAAAGAATCACTACGACTGTTGCAAAGGCAAAAGCTTTGAAGAAGTTTGTTGAGCCTTTGATTACTAAGTCTAAAGAAGACACTACGAACTCTCGTCGTGTTGTATTTAGCAACTTGCAAGATAAGATTGCAGTAACAGAACTGTTCAAAGAAATCTCTGTTAAGATTGCTGATCGTCCGGGAGGTTACACTCGTATCATCAAGACTGGTAACCGTTTGGGTGACAATGCTGAAATGTGTTTCATTGAGTTAGTTGACTACAATGAAAACATGGCTAAAGAAAAAGTTGCTAAGAAAGCTACTCGTACTCGTCGTTCTAAGAAGAGTGCCGAAGCTGCTTCTGTTGCTGTTGAAGCTCCTGCAACTGAAGCTCCTGCAACTGAAGCTCCGAAGGCTGAAGAACCAAAGGCAGAATCAGCAGAATAATTCAACAATTATTCTTATAGATATAAAAAAGGCTACTCCTAAAGGGGTAGTCTTTTTTGTTAGTAGCCTGTTTACTTATCCTAAGATAAATTAAAAGATACCCTAAATGAACTTTTCATAAGTAAAATCTGTTATATTTGCAAGAGAATATGGCAAAATTTGTAAAGGTAATATTGTTTCTGTTGCTGACAGTTGCCCTTCACGGGATTGCAGGCAATGTTTTCACTGAAAAAACAGTGGAACAGACAGAGAATGCTGTTACCTATTCAATGAAACAACATGGACAGATCAGTGCTCCCGAGTTTCCTTGTTCGCCTGTGGCCGAACTGACAAATTTACAAAGTCATCAAATATCTGTGACACGTATCCAACGTGTACAGCTTGGGGAGTACTTCACTACATTGAGGAATTTGCAGCAATGCGGTGCTGAGCGTGAAAATTCTCTTTCTCAACATCGGGGACGGATTTATAACACAACAACTTCCTATTATTGCCAACCAGCGAGTGAATACTATGTGTTTACTCTAAGGCATATTATTATTTAGCAATTAATTTATTGGTATTATTTCTTTTATGATTACTGGTATAATCCGTATACTGGTGATCCTTCCTATCTTTATATTTTTACTAATAGATTAAATTTTAAATATTATGGCAACTACTCAAGTTATTGATGCTACTATATTTGCATCTTCACATCCCGATATCGCTAAACGTACCAGTGTTTCTGGTGTTATCATCTCTTCTGTCATGTTATTGGTGGGGATTTTAGCATTCGCTTCCACTTTTCAACTGGAAGACAAATCATCTACTGTCAGCATGGCATTAATGGTTCTTGGAACCGGACTATTCCTGATGGGAATTTTCCGTTTTTTCTGGAAATCTAAGGAAGTCGTTTATTTACCTACCGGAAGCGTGGCTAAAGAGCAGAGCATCTTTTTTGATTTGAAGCACATGGACTCTTTGACGAATATAGTTAATTCGGGTTCATTCTCTACCAACTCGGCTATTAAGAGCGAGTCAAGCGGCAATATACGTATGGATGTGATACTTTCTGAAGACAAGAAGTTTGCAGCCGTACAGTTGTTCCAGTTTGTACCTTACAATTATCAGCCGATAACGTCCGTGCAGTATTTTACAAATGACGGAGCTTCTGCTGTAGTAGCTTTTCTTTCAAAAAGCAAGCAGGGATAATGTGAACTAAAACAGAACTTTGATTTTCATACATAAGGATGGGGGTTAGTCGTCGATAACGGCTATCCCCATTTTTTTCATTAAGAAGCAGGCATTCATATTTTGCGCAACTCCATCTCTCATTTGATAAGAGAAGGTAAGCTCATTATTCGTGATATCTGCTTCAAAACAATAGTTTCGGATATTCTGTGGGAAAGAATCTATTAAAGTTCCCAATAGAAGATCATGAGTTGCGATGATGCCATTGGCATTCATATTCATAAACTGCTTGATGAGAGCAAAAGAACCTTTCTGCTTATCCATAGAGTTTGTACCCTTCAGAATTTCGTCCAGGATGATGAAGAGTTCTTCTCCGGCTTCCAACTTATCTATGATTAACTTTAGCCGTTTCAGTTCGGCAAAGAAATATGATTCGTTATCGGTCAACGAATCACTGGTACGAAGGCTGGTGATAAGACGAGCTGGATATATCTCCATTTGCTCAGCCCAGACAGGAGCACCAATGCATGCTAAGAGATAATTTATGCCTACAGTACGTAAATAAGTACTTTTCCCTGCCATATTCGCTCCGGTGATAATAATAAAGAAAGGACGCTTGTCGATGTCTATTCCATTGCGCACGCATTTGTTGCGATTCATTAAAGGATGGCCGAGCCCTTTTGCCTGTAAATGAAAAGACTGGGAGCAAACCTTTGGATAAATATATTCAGGATGATTGTATGTGAATGTTGCCAGCGAACAGTAAGCATCTATTTCCCCAATCGTTTCTATCCAGCGGGGAAGGTCATTGGCATGTGTATCCTTCCATTGCTCAATTCGCATAACCTGACGTAGTTCCCAAAATATAAGTCCGTTGAGAATAGTACTCATTAGCAAATTACTCCGTTGGTCCAGTGCATTCATTAATTTAGAAAGCTGGCGGACAGCCTGCGAAGCTGTTTGATTCTGACTGGTAAGTTCTGCTTTTAATTGCTGTAATATAGGACTGTGCATCTCTTTTTTCTCCGTAAAAAGAATTTGATCGGCATATGTGGAGAGAATTTGCAGCTTTTCACCATAAGTAGTTTGCAGTTTTGTGATTCCTTTGGAGAAGATAGAACTGAATATAACAAAACTAATAAATACCCCGCCAGCAGCGCTGGCAGGCAAAATGCCTAAAAAGGCAAGACTTATGCATACGAGATTGATGATACTTACCGTTACTGGGATAATACGTAATAACGCATGCTTCCGGTAATAGCTTGGGCTGTCGGCCCATTCTTTAATTTCGGTAGTATCAGCAGGTTTTCCTTTATAAAGTAATCCAAGTAAACGAATTTGTTGGCGGTATTCCAATTCAGTGGATAATTCACGGATAGCTTCCTGGCGTTGTTCAATGGCTTCCTTATTTTCCAGATGCCTATTGAACCAATCCGCAAGATGCTGTTTGCCGACAGGTGTTGATGTCCGGTTAATATACTGGAAAAGAGAATGTTCTCCGAACACATCCAGGTCGAAAGTATAGAGATGTCCCGGATCAATATATTCTTCACCATCTTCAAAACCAGAGAAATCATATTGGATAGCCCTCAACTCCTGTTCGTTGATTACTATTTTCTTTTTCAGAAAATCTTTCCGGTGAAACCAAAAATTGTGACGTTTTACCAGCCACACAAATAAGATAAAAGGCAGGATGGCAAATACAGAAATATACAGCCACCCGTCAGTCCAGAAAGTGATTGCGCCGGCTATGGCACCGACGAATAAAACCAATCGTAATAGGCTGATGTAATAAATACGTTTCCGGGCACTTTGTAGCTCCAACTCTGCATTTTGAATAATCTGTTGATATGTAGCGATAATATGTTCCAGTTTTTCCATGACAAATTCAATACTTTTTCGCAAAGGTAATATAATTCACAACGGTCGTGATAACAGCTTGTTTTAGTCGGGAGGAGATTTACTATTTATTAACGGTAGGCGATTGAAATATCGATTCGACAATAATTATTCGAATATATCGCCTGATAATGCGTGTGGAGAAAGTGCATCAAGGAAGCAAATATTGGTTTCCAGTTCCTTTTTTTTTGATATTTCTGTACTCCCCCTTGCATTTATCCGCTAAAATTTATAACTTTCCACTCTAAAATGCGTTTTGAAAGGAAAGGAGGATGGCTTATGAAGAAAGGATGTATCTTATTGTTGCTGATGAGCGTGATTGGCCTTCCGTTAATTGCGCAAAATATAATTTATTCCAACTTGAAAGAGTTGCTTGCTCAAGATGGCGATACCGTTGCCGTACTACGGGTAGAAAAGCGTTCCCGGAATCAGATTGTGCTGACTGGCGGTGCCGATTACCGGATAACGGCAGGTAATGACGAGTCTATGGGACGGCGGTTGAAAAAGCGTTGTTTTGCTGTGCGCGATGAAAAAGGAGATTTATATGTGAATTGCCGTAAGTTGCGATATAAAAAGCTGCGTTTCGGAGCTTGGTATGCTCCAGCTGTTCAGTTAGATAAAAAAATCTATTTCTGCGCTGTGCCTTTAGGTTCCGTTGTCGGTGGAAATTTTGTAGAAGACGATGATGTGAAGCTGGGAGGAAATATCGGTGACGCCCTTGCAACTTCGAGTTTAGTCACCAAACGTGTCTGCTATGAGTTGAATGCCGAGACAGGAAAGATTGAATTCATGGACAAAGACAAGATGCTTGAATTATTAAAGAAATACCCTGAATTAAAACAAGCCTATTTGAAAGATGACAGCCCGGAGGCGAAGCATACTTTTAAATATTTGCAGGAATTGCGGGATAAACAGAAATAATAACTTTCTGACAAGAAAAATGAAGTTTTTCTTGTCTTTTATCTTCTTTTTTTCTATCTTGCGAAGAGTTATGCAGCTGTATTACTTACAGTTTGTAATCCTTAATTCTGCTTTAGTATGAAGATGACTCTTGGCAACACACTACCGTCTTATCCGGATTTTGTAAAAGGTATCCGGAGAGCTCCCGACCGTGGTTACACACTTACCCCGGCTCAAACAGTTACAGCACTAAAAAACGCTTTGCGTTATATCCCCTCTGAATGGCACGAGCGGTTAGCTCCCGAATTTATGGAAGAACTGCGTACTCGCGGACGGATTTACGGATACCGCTTTCGTCCTGAAGGCGATTTGAAAGCGAAACCGATAGATGAGTATCGCGGTAGATGCCTGGAAGGCAAAGCCTTTCAGGTGATGATTGACAATAATCTCTGCTTTGATATAGCCTTGTATCCCTACGAACTTGTCACGTACGGTGAAACCGGACAAGTCTGCCAAAACTGGATGCAATATCGTCTGATTAAACAATATCTCGAAGAACTAACCCAAGAACAAACCCTGGTCATAGAATCCGGGCATCCCTTAGGGCTTTTCCGTTCCCGTCCCGACGCTCCCCGCGTCATTATAACCAACTCCATGATGATTGGCCAATTCGATAATCAGCACGATTGGCACATTGCCGCCCAAATGGGAGTGGCGAATTATGGTCAGATGACAGCCGGCGGTTGGATGTACATCGGTCCTCAAGGAATCGTCCATGGCACATTTAATACCCTGCTCAATGCCGGACGCTTGAAACTCGGTATTCAGCAAGATCAAGATTTGCGAGGACACTTGTTTATATCTTCCGGTTTGGGTGGAATGAGCGGAGCGCAGCCTAAAGCTGCCGAGATAGCCGGAGCCGCTTCCATAATAGCCGAAGTAGACAGCTCCCGTATTGAAACACGTTATCGCCAAGGCTGGGTAGGACATGTCACGCAAGATATGGCGGAAGCATATCGGATGGCAAACGAAGCGATGCAGCGCCGTGAACCCTGTTCGATAGCCTATCATGGAAACGTAGTCGACCTGCTCGAATATGCGGAACAAAGGAATATCCCCATTGAACTATTATCCGACCAGACCTCTTGTCATGCCGTTTATGAAGGCGGCTATTGCCCTGCCGGACTGACTTTTGAAGAGCGCACACAATTTCTTCACGAATCTCCCGAACAATTCCGCCGTTTGGTAGATGTCTCCTTGCACCGCCATTTCGAAGTAATCAAAAAACTGGTAGCCCGAGGCACCTATTTCTTTGACTATGGAAACTCCTTTATGAAAGCGATCTACGACGCCGGAGTAAAAGAAATCTCCCGCAACGGTGTAGACGAGAAAGACGGATTCATCTGGCCGAGCTATGTAGAAGACATTATGGGACCTCAACTCTTTGACTACGGTTATGGCCCGTTCCGATGGGTTTGCCTGAGTGGAAAACATGAAGACCTGATAAAGACAGACCATGCAGCTATGGAATGTATCGACGTCAATCGACGCGGTCAGGATTTGGATAATTATAATTGGATACGCGATGCGGAAAAGAACCAATTGGTAGTAGGAACACAGGCGCGCATCCTTTATCAGGATGCTGTGGGAAGAATGAACATTGCGCTCCGCTTCAATGAAATGGTTCGCCGTGGCGAAGTAGGACCTATCATGTTGGGACGCGACCATCATGACGTGAGCGGCACAGATTCCCCCTTCCGGGAAACATCGAATATAAAAGACGGAAGCAATGTAATGGCAGATATGGCTGTGCAGTGCTTTGCCGGAAACTGCGCCCGTGGAATGAGTCTTGTAGCTTTGCACAATGGTGGCGGAGTCGGCATTGGAAAAGCGATAAACGGTGGCTTCGGTATGGTATGCGATGGTAGCGAACGGGTGGACGAAATACTTCGCTCCGCCATGCTTTGGGATGTAATGGGGGGGGTAGCCCGGCGCTCTTGGGCACGTAATCCGCATGCAATAGAAACTTGCGAAGCATTCAACGAATCCCACGCCGGAGACTATCAGATAACAATGCCATATCTGGCTGATGAAGAATTAATAAAGAAAATAGTTCCAGATATTACGGTGAAGTAGTCCCACAAAATATGGGAAAGCATTCCCTCATATTACGGGAGTAATTTCCCATAAAATCGGGGAATAAGTTCCCACAATATATGGAACTACCCGAAGATGTGGATGTTTGAAGTAAAACCTCTAGTTATCCTGTAAATGTAACCTATAACATATATACTTATTATGAATTGGAATAAAATTATCGAGTGTGTCCCCAATTTCAGTGAAGGACGCGATTTAGAGAAAATAGATAAGATAGTAGCTCCTTTCCGTGGCAAGGCAGGCGTAAAGCTACTCGATTACAGCAACGATGAAGACCATAACCGCCTGGTTGTCACCCTCGTCGGCGAACCGGAAGCCCTGCGTGACGCAGTGGTCGAAGCCATCGGAATAGCTGTCCGTCTGATAGACCTGAACCACCATAGAGGGCAGCACCCGCGCATGGGAGCGGTGGATGTTGTCCCCTTTATCCCCATTAAAAACACTACGATGGAAGAAGCTGTCGAACTCTCAAAAGAAGTTGCCGCCCGCGTAGCCGAGCTATATAACCTTCCGGTCTTTCTATACGAAAAATCCGCCACCGCGCCACACCGGGAAAATCTCGCTTCCGTCCGCAAAGGCGAATTTGAAGGAATGGCCGAAAAGATAAAACTTCCCGAATGGCAACCGGACTTTGGCCCCGCCGAACGTCACCCCACTGCCGGAACCGTAGCTATCGGAGCCCGTATGCCGCTTGTCGCATATAATATCAACCTAAGTACGGACAATCTCGAAATAGCTACCAAGATAGCCAAAAATATCCGCCACATCAACGGCGGACTCCGCTATGTCAAGGCGATGGGAGTAGAGCTGAAAGAACGGAACATCACGCAAGTATCCATCAACATGACCGACTACACCCGTACCGCCCTCTACCGTGCCTTCGAATTAACACGTATCGAAGCCCGGCGTTATGGCGTCACGATTGTCGGCAGCGAGATAATCGGTCTTGTACCAATGGAAGCCCTGATTGACACAGCATCCTACTACCTCGGACTGGAAAACTTCTCCATGCAGCAAGTCCTGGAAGCGCGCATCATGGAATAATTAACAACAACTATATGAGTGAAAACCTGATTATATTCAACGCCCGCATCGTTACCCCTACCGGCTTTTCCGCCCGTAAAGGGGAAGAAATGTCGCAACTGCAAATCATAGAAAACGGGACAGTGGAAGTAACCAAAGGCATCATCACCTATGTCGGCGAGAACCGTGGTGAAGACCGCGACGGCTACTATCAACACTACTGGCATTACAATGCCCGCGGGCACTGCCTGCTACCCGGTTTTGTCGATTCCCATACCCATTTCGTATTCGGCGGCGAACGTTCCGAAGAATTCTCCTGGCGTCTGAAAGGCGAAAGCTACATGTCCATCATGGAACGTGGCGGCGGCATTGCCAGCACCGTGAAAGCAACGCGGAAAATGAACTTCCTGAAACTCCGTTCGGCAGCCGAAACCTTCCTGAAGAAGATGAGCACGATGGGAGTGACCACGGTAGAAGGAAAAAGCGGCTACGGCCTCGATCGTGAAACCGAACTGCTGCAACTAAAAATAATGCGTAGCCTGAACAATGACGAGCATAAACGCGTCGACATCGTTTCCACTTTCCTCGGCGCTCATGCCCTTCCCGAAGAATATAAAGAAAGAGGTGATGACTACATCGACTTCGTGATTCGTGAAATGCTTCCGGTTGTCCGTGAAAACGAACTTGCTGAATGTTGCGATGTCTTTTGCGAACAGGGCGTTTTCTCCATCGAGCAATCCCGTCGCCTGCTCCAAGCCGCCAAAGACCAAGGCTTCCTACTGAAACTCCATGCTGACGAAATAGTTTCCCTCGGCGGCGCTGAACTGGCAGCCGAACTGGGTGCCTTATCCGCTGACCATCTGCTGCACGCTTCCGATGCCGGAATCCGTGCAATGGCCGATACCGGCGTAGTAGCCACCTTGCTACCTCTGACCGCCTTTGCCCTGAAAGAACCCTATGCACGCGGACGGGAAATGATTGACGCCGGCTGTGCCGTAGCCCTTGCCACCGACCTCAATCCGGGAAGCTGCTTTTCAGGCTCCATCCCTTTGACCATCGCCCTGGCATGCATCTACATGAAACTAAGCGTAGAAGAAACCATCACCGCCCTGACCTTGAACGGAGCCGCCGCCCTTTATCGGGCCGACCGTATCGGCAGCATCGAAGTCGGCAAGCAAGGCGATTTTGTCGTCCTGAACTCCGCAAACTATCACATTCTACCTTACTATATCGGAATGAATAGCGTAATAATGACCATAAAAGGCGGCATGCTATACCCCGCCAATTAATAACCAACTAAAAAATAGAATACCATGTTAGCAGATTTAACCGTAAAAGATTTCTTAGATAAAGTGGCTTGCAGTGACCCTGTGCCCGGTGGTGGCAGTATTGCTGCGCTGAACGGAGCATTAGCTTCCGCCCTTTCCACAATGGTAGCCCGGCTCACCGTAGGTAAAAAAGGCTACGAAGTCAGCGAAGAACTGATGCAGCACGCCCAAACCATCACTCTCCGCTTGCTGGACGAGTTTATCGCACTCATTGACAAAGACTCCGAAGCTTACAACGAAGTATTTGCCTGCTTCAAACTCCCCAAGGCGACCGATGAAGAAAAAGCCGCCCGCAGCGCCGCCATTCAGGAAGCGACCAAAAAGGCCGCCCTCATTCCCCTGGAAGTAGCTCGAAAAGCCCTGGACATGATGACAATCATCGCAGACGTAGCCCACCTCGGCAACCGGAACGCCATCACAGACGCCTGTGTCGCCATGATGTCCGCCCGTTCTGCCGTCCTCGGAGCTTTGCTGAATGTCCGCATCAACCTCGGTTCGCTCAAAGACCGGGAATTTGTCCTGCAACTGCAAGGCGAAGCCGATAAGATAGAGCAAGCCGCCTGTCAGAAAGAAAAAGAAATACTGGATGCCGTTAACCAAGACTTGCGCGTATGAGTAAGAATGTATATCATGTCGGTTCCGGCGAACTGACCTTCGAAATCATCGAACGGATAATCAATGAGAACCTGAAACTAGAACTGGCTCCCGAAGCCAAGCTGCGCATTCAGAAATGCCGCGACTACCTCGACCGTAAGATAGCTTCTTCCGAAGAACCCCTGTATGGCATTACAACAGGCTTCGGCTCCTTATGTACCAAAAACATCTCTTCTGATGAACTGGGCACACTCCAGGAAAACCTGATAAAGAGCCATGCTTGCAGCGTAGGTGAAGAAATCCGCCCCGTCATTATCAAACTAATGATGCTGCTGAAAGCCCACGCGCTCTCTCTCGGACATAGCGGCGTGCAACTCATCACCGTGCAGCGCATCCTCGACTTTTTCAATAACGATGTCATGCCCATTGTCTACGACCGCGGTTCCCTCGGAGCATCCGGCGACCTTGCTCCGCTGGCCAATCTCTTCCTTCCCCTGATTGGTGTTGGTGATGTTTACTATAAAGGAAAGAAATGCGAAGCCATCAGCGTTCTCGACGAATTTGGCTGGGAACCCGTCAAGCTAATGAGCAAAGAAGGACTCGCCCTGCTGAACGGCACCCAGTTTATGAGCGCCAACGGCGTATTCGCCATGCTCAAAGCCTTCCGTCTTTCTAAGAAATCCGACCTGATTGCCGCCCTTTCCCTCGAAGCCTTCGACGGCCGTATCGACCCGTTTATGGACTGCATCCAGCAAATCCGCCCTCACCGGGGACAGATTGAGACAGGCGAAGCCTTCCGCAAACTACTGGCCGGCAGCGAATTGATCGAACGCCACAAAGAACATGTGCAAGATCCCTATTCCTTCCGGTGCATCCCGCAAGTGCATGGTGCCACGAAAGATGCCATCCGCTACGTCGCTTCCGTTCTGTTGACGGAAATCAACTCCGTCACCGATAATCCCACCATCTTCCCCGACGAAGACCGGATTATCTCCGGCGGAAACTTCCATGGCCAACCGCTTGCCATCTCTTATGATTTCCTTGCTATCGCCCTCGCCGAATTGGGAAATATCTCCGAACGCCGTGTCTCCCAACTAATTATGGGACTCCGTGGACTCCCCGAATTTCTGGTAGCCAATCCCGGTCTGAACTCCGGCTTTATGATTCCCCAATACGCCGCCGCTTCAATGGTCAGCCAAAATAAAATGTACTGCTATGCCGCATCAAGCGACTCCATCGTCTCTTCCAATGGACAGGAAGATCACGTAAGTATGGGTGCCAATGCCGCCACCAAGCTATATAAAGTAATGGATAACCTCGAACATATCCTTGCCATCGAACTGATGAACGCCGCTCAAGGCATCGATTTCCGTCGCCCGCTAAAAACGTCTCCGGTGCTGGAACGTTTCCTTCACGCATACAGGAAAGAAGTGCCTTTTGTGAAAGATGACATCGTGATGTACAAAGAGATACATAAAACAGTCGCCTTCCTGAAAAGGAACCAAATTGAATATTAACCATAAACCCATCCCTTTTTCGTTTTTCGTTAATAAGAGTGACTGTTATGGCCGGGTAAGTGTCGATTTTCATCGGCATTTATCCGGCCTTTATCGGTCAGAACCCTTCTGATAGCGATAAAACTTTACTTCTTATTCCTTTACTTCTTATCTTTGCCGTGTATTTGTTCCGTATTTCCTCTTAACACTTGTTTTCATATCAGTCTGTAGAATGATAATAATTCTCAAATGGATTATAAATACGTGGAAACTAGATTTGTTAATTGAGTTTTCTACTTATCTTTGTTCCGTTTTTCCTTTGTAAATGAAGAAAAAACGAAAACTGCATTAAAACAATTAAGAAGAACGAACGATGACAGAGCATGGAAAAGACGCTTCCCAAAGAGCAGAGTTAAGAGAACGAATTGTAGTGGCGGCAATGGAAGCTTTCAGATCGAAAGGCATCAAGAGTATTACAATGGACGATATTGCGGCAGCATTGGGCATATCCAAACGTACCCTCTACGAAGTCTTTTCGGACAAGGAATCATTGCTGAAAGAATGCATATTGAAGGCTCAGGAAGACAGGGATAAATACTTGCAGCAGGTATATGAGGAGTCGCACAACGTGCTTGAGGTAATACTTGCCGTGTTTCAGAAAAGCATTGAAATGTTTCATCGGACAAACAAACGCTTTTTTGAAGACATCAAGAAATATCCGAGGGTGTATGAGATGATGAGAGCCCGTCAGGACAGTGATTCTGAGAAAACGATGTCTTTCTTTAAGGTGGGAGTCGATCAGGGCATCTTTCGTTCGGATGTGAATTTTTCCATTGTCAATATGTTGGTGCGCGAGCAGTTTGACGTGCTGCTGAATACGGACATTTGCAATGAATATCCTTTTATAGAGGTGTACGAGTCTATCATGTTTACCTATATTCGTGGCATTTCTACAGAGAAAGGAGCCAAGGTACTGGAAGACTTTATACAAGAATATCGTAAGAACCGCATTGAAGAAAAGGAAGAATGAGGTTCAGTTGACAAACAATTAAAGATTTAATTAGAAACCAGTTTATGAACAAAATGAAAAGACTGACAGGTAAGAAGATTCTTCTGATGGCTGTAGCGCTCTGTGCATTTGGCTTTGCGAAAGCTCAGGAGACTCAGACAGGGGGGAATACGCTAACCTTAACCTTAGAAAAAGCCTTAGAAATTGCCTTGGATGAGAATCCGACAATGAAAGTAGCGGCAGAAGAAATCGCTTTAAAGAAAGTTGCTGGCAAAGAAGCGTGGCAAAGTCTGTTGCCGGAAGCCAGCATCGCAGGGTCTGTGGACCACACGATTAAAGCGGCTGAAATGAAGTTTAAAGGAATGGATCCTATAAAGATGGGGGATGACGGTACGAACACCGCCAATGCCGGATTGAGTATAAATCTGCCTCTGTTTGTGCCGGGCGTGTATCGCGCCATGTCAATGACAAAGACGGACATTGAACTAGCAGTGGAGAAGTCGCGCGCTTCCAAACTGGATTTGGTGAATCAGGTAAGCAAAGCCTACTATCAGTTGATGCTTGCGCAAGATAGCTACGAAGTGCTTCAGGGAAGCTACAAACTGGCAGAAGACAATTATAATGTTGTCAACGCCAAATATCAACAGGGAACTGTGAGCGAATATGATAAAATCAGTGCGGATGTGCAGATGCGCAGCATCAAACCGAACCTGATTGCGGCAGCCAACGCAGTGACTCTCGCTAAGTTGCAGCTCAAAGTGTTGATGGGCATTACAGCCGATGTGGAGATTAAGATTAATGATAATCTGACTAATTACGAGATGGCTATGTTTGCCAATCAGTTGCGAGAAGAAGAGGTTAATCTGAACAACAATACCACCATGAAGCAGTTCGAACTGAATATGAAGTTGCTGGAAAAGAACGTAAAGTCTTTGAAAACCAACTTTATGCCGACGCTTTCGATGAGCTTCTCCTACAACTACCAATCCTTGTATAATCCGAATATCAATTTCTTCGATTATAACTGGAGCAACAGTTCGAGCCTGATGTTCAACCTCAGCATCCCCTTGTATAAGGCAAGCAACTTTACGAAAGTGAAATCCGCCCGTATTCAGCAGCGCCAGTTGGACTGGAACCGCATTGATACGGAAAGACAATTGAATATGCAGATTGTGAGTTACCGTAACAATATGACTGCCAGCACAGAGCAGGTAGTCAGCAATAAAGAAAACGTGATGCAGGCAAAGAAAGCGGTGACCATTGCCGAAAAACGTTATGATGTAGGTAAAGGCACGGTGCTTGAACTCAACAGTTCGCAGGTATCACTGACACAGGCACAGCTCACTTACAATCAGTCCATATATGATTATCTGGTTGCTAAGGCAGATCTCGACCAGGTATTGGGAAAAGAATAAAGATAGACAACTAAAAAATTACAATTAAGGAATATGAAAACAAGTATCCAATTGGCAGCCCTATTGTTAACTGTATTTATGGGCTCATGTACAGGTGGAAAAGATAAAGTTGCCACGGAGCAGGTGGAAGAAAAACCCATCGTGAAACTGGCAGACGTAAAGGCACGTCCCGTAGATCAGATACAGGATTACACGGCAACGGTAGAAGCGGAAGCGAAAAACAACATCGCTCCTTCATCTCCCGTGCGTATCGACCGTATCTTTGTAGAAGTGGGCGACCGCGTATCCAAAGGACAGAAATTAGTAGAAATGGATGCGGCCAACCTGAAACAGACAAAGCTGCAACTAGATAATCAGGAGATAGAATTCAAACGTATCGACGAACTCTATAAAGTAGGCGGTGCGTCCAAGTCTGAGTGGGATGCTTCGAAGATGCAACTCGACGTGAAGGAAACAGCTTATAAGAATCTGGTGGAAAACACCTCTTTGCTAAGCCCTATCAATGGCGTAGTTACTGCACGCAATTATGATAACGGCGATATGTACAGTGGCGGTGACCCTGTACTGGTAGTAGAACAAATCACCCCGGTGAAACTCCTTATCAATGTTTCCGAAACCTACTTTACCAAAGTGAAGAAAGGCGAACCTGTCGACGTGAAACTCGATGTATATGGCGACGAGACATTTACAGGAAAGATCAGCCTGATTTATCCTACGATAGACGCTACTACCCGCACATTCCCGGTTGAAATCAAACTAGACAACAGGGATCAGCGTGTACGTCCGGGAATGTTCGCCCGTGCTACACTGAACTTCGGTACGGCCGACAACGTGGTTGTTCCTGATTTGGCCATCGTTAAGCAGGCAGGTTCCGGCGACCGTTATGTGTTCGTTTATAAAGATGGTAAAGTAACCTATAATAAAGTAGAGTTAGGTAGACGTATGGGTACGGAGTACGAGTTGAAATCCGGTGTGCCCGATAATTCTCAAGTTGTAGTTGCCGGCCAGGCACGTTTGGTGAACGGCGTAGAAGTAGAAGTTGAGAAATAAATAAACGGTTAACGATTAGTGATTGACGTTTGCTCATTAATCACTGCTCACTAACAAATTAATCCCTAAAGAAATGAGTTTATACGAAGGTGCGGTTAAGAAACCGATTATGACCTCGCTCTGCTTCCTGGCAGTGGTGATCTTTGGTCTTTTCTCCTTGTCCAAATTGCCTATCGACTTGTATCCGGACATTGATACAAACACGATCATGGTAATGACCGCTTATCCCGGCGCAAGTGCTTCGGATATAGAAAATAATGTGACTCGCCCGCTCGAAAATACACTGAACGCGGTGAGCAACCTGAAACATATAACCTCTCGTTCTTCCGAAAACATGTCATTGATTACATTGGAGTTCGAGTTTGGTAATGATATTGACGTCCTCACAAATGATGTGCGCGATAAGCTTGACATGGTAAGCTCACAGCTTCCCGATGATGTCGAGAACCCGATTATCTTTAAGTTCAGTACGGACATGATTCCTATCGTGTTGCTTTCCGTACAGGCGAATGAGAGCCAGTCCGCACTTTACAAGATATTGGACGACCGTGTCGTTAACCCGCTGGCACGTATTCCGGGAGTCGGAACAGTGTCCATCAGTGGTGCGCCGCAGCGTGAGATTCAGGTATATTGCGACCCGAACAAACTGGAAGCATACCATCTGACCATCGAAACAATCAGCTCCATCATCGGAGCCGAGAACAAGAATATTCCGGGTGGTAACTTCGATATCGGTAGTGAGACATACTCATTGCGTGTCGAAGGAGAATTTGATGATTCCAGCCAGTTGGCAGATGTCGTGGTGGGTACGCACAATGGGGCGAATGTCTTTTTGCGTGACGTAGCCCGAATAGTGGATACGGTAGAAGAACGTGCACAGGAAACCTATAACAACGGTGTGCAGGGTGCCATGATTGTTGTTCAGAAGCAGTCGGGAGCCAATTCGGTAGAAATCTCCAAGAAAGTAGCCGACGCACTGCCGAGGCTTCAGAAGAACCTGCCGAGTGACGTGAAGATTGGTGTTATCGTCGATACGTCCGATAACATTTTGAATACCATCGACAGTTTGACGGAAACCGTAGCCTATGCCCTGCTATTCGTAGTATTGGTCGTGTTCCTCTTCCTGGGACGCTGGCGTGCGACGCTGATTATCTGTATCACCATTCCGCTTTCATTGATTGCTTCGTTCATTTACTTGGCAGTTAGTGGAAATACGATTAATATTATCTCGCTTTCGTCCCTTTCTATCGCTATCGGTATGGTGGTGGATGACGCGATTGTAGTGCTTGAAAATGTAACGACACATATCGAACGCGGTTCCGACCCGAAACAGGCGGCCGTGCATGGAACGAATGAGGTGGCAATTTCCGTTATCGCTTCTACGCTGACCATGATTGCCGTATTCTTCCCGTTGACGATGGTAAGCGGTATGTCAGGTGTACTTTTCAAACAGTTGGGTTGGATGATGTGTGCCATCATGTTTATCTCCACCGTAGCGGCTTTGTCACTGACACCGATGCTCTGTTCGCAGTTGCTACGTTTGCAGAAGAAACAGTCGAAAGCATTTAAACTACTCTTTACCCCGATTGAAAAAACATTGGACGGACTCGATACCTGGTATGCGAAGATGCTGAACTGGGCAGTGCGTCATCGTCCGATTATCATTGTGGGATGTATCGTTTTCTTCGTAGTCAGCTTGCTGTGTGCGAAAGGTATCGGTACAGAGTTCTTCCCGGCGCAGGATAACGCCCGTATCGCAGTGCAACTGGAGTTGCCTATCGGTACGAGAAAAGAGATAGCACAGGAACTTTCGCAGAAGTTGACCAACCAGTGGATGACCAAGTATAAGGACATCATGAAAGTATGTAACTATACAGTGGGACAAGCCGACTCGGATAATACATGGGCTTCCATGCAGGACAACGGTTCGCATATTATCTCGTTCAACATCAGTTTGGTGGATCCGGGCGACCGTAACATCACGCTTGAAAAAGTCTGCGACGAGATGCGTACTGACTTGAAAGCCTATCCTGAATTCAGTAAAGCGCAGGTAATTCTCGGTGGTAGTAACACAGGTATGTCTGCCCAGGCTAGTGCCGACTTCGAAGTGTACGGATACGATATGGCGGTGACCGATAGCGTGTCAGCCCGTTTGAAACGCGAGTTGCTGAATGTGAAAGGTGTAACCGAAGTAAATATCAGCCGTAGTGACTACCAGCCTGAATATCAAGTAGACTTCGACCGCGAGAAACTGGCAATGCACGGATTGAATCTGGCAACTGCCGGTAACTATCTCCGTAACCGTATCAATGGTGCCGTTGCTTCCAAATATCGTGAAGATGGAGACGAGTATGATATCAAAGTGCGTTACGCGCCCGAACATCGTACAAGCCTTGAAAGTATAGAGAACATTCTTATTTACAATAGCAAAGGTGAGTCCGTGCGTGTGAAAGACGTCGGGAAGGTAGTAGAACGTTTTGCTCCGCCTACCATTGAGCGTAAAGACCGCGAACGTATCGTGACGGTGTCCGCCGTAATCTCCGGTGCTCCGTTGGGTGATGTTGTTGCCGCCGGTAACAAGATTATCGACAAGATGCATTTGCCGGGCGATGTAACGATTCAGATTTCCGGTTCGTATGAAGACCAGCAGGATTCCTTCCGCGACTTGGGAACACTCGCCATTTTGATTGTAGTTCTTGTATTCATCGTGATGGCTGCGCAGTTCGAGTCTCTGACTTATCCGTTCATCATCATGTTCTCACTGCCGTTTGCGTTTAGCGGTGTCTTGATGGCATTGTTCTTCACAGATAGTACGTTGAGTGTCATGAGTTTGTTGGGAGGTATTATGTTGATTGGTATTGTGGTGAAGAATGGTATTGTGCTTATCGACTACATCATCCTCTGTCGAGAGCGTGGACAGTCGGTGTTGCACTCCGTAGTGACAGCCGGTAAGAGCCGTCTTCGTCCGGTATTGATGACTACCGCTACCACTGTTCTCGGTATGATTCCGATGGCAATAGCCGGCGGACAAGGTTCCGAGATGTGGAGCCCGATGGCGATTGCCGTAATCGGTGGTCTGACGGTATCAACCGTTCTGACTTTGATTCTGATTCCTACCTTATATTGTGTATTCGCAGGAACAGGTATCAAGAACCAGCGTCGTAAACTCCGTCGCCAACGTGAACTGGACCTTTATTTCCAGGAAAATAATTAGAATATTATTAAGAAATAACAGATAAGAAATATGAAATCAGTATTAATAACATTCGACCAGGCTTATTACGAACGAATCATTGCGTTGCTCGACCGTTTGGGTTGCCGTGGTTTCACATATCTCGAAAGAGTGCAGGGACGCGGTTCGAAGACAGGCGACCCCCATTTCGGAAGCCATGCCTGGCCGAGTATGTGTTCGTCTATCCTGACCGTTGTAGACGACAGTAAAGTCGACCCATTGCTGGATACCTTGCATAAGATGGACTTGCAGACCGAGCAATTAGGCTTGCGTGCATTTGTATGGAACATCGAGCGGACCATTTGATAACCGGTCTGCCGGAACAATAAACGGAAAGGAGAATCTAATAAATAATGTAGATTCTCCTTTCTTTTTATGGCTTTTGTCTATCTTTGCGGTCGTTTTCGGATTTAGGAACATTATGGAGATTATAAAGAATTATTTGAAATATTCGTTGTGGTTTGTATTGGTTGTGTTTGCAGCCCTGTTGGGGCTCCACTGGCTTCCGGTCATCACCATCGATGGACACACGATGAGGCGTGTAGACCTTTTGAGCGACCTTCGTTATCCGGACATGGATACTGCCGTAGCCGATTCGGACAGTATCCCCCTGCCGCCTGTGGTAAAGCCGGTTTTCGTAGATACCTGCCGTGCGGGTATGACCTGCATTGAAGATTACAGCGACTCCACTCGTTGCGGCATGGCTCCTTTTTATGAAGCCCTCGACCGTGTCTCTTCCGGGACTTCCGGCTCCGGTGACAACTTGGTACGTATTGCCGTATTCGGCGACTCTTTCATCGAAGCGGACATCTTTACCGCTGACTTGCGGGAGATGCTTCAAAAACGGTTCGGCGGTTGCGGAGTAGGCTTTGTCACCATCACTTCCATGACAAGCGGCTATCGTCCTACGGTGCGACATATGTTCAGCGGATGGTCCAGCCACGCAGTGACGGACAGCGTCTATTTCGACAGGAAGAAACAAGGCATCTCCGGTCATTATTTCGTTCCCCGGAACGGAGCTTATGTAGAGCTGCGCGGGCAGAACAAATACGCTTCGCTGCTTGATACCTGCCAACGTGCTTCCATCTTCTTTTATAATAGAGATTCCGTTCATCTCTCCGCCCGTGTGAACAAAGGAGACAGCCGGAATTATGCATTGGCTCCTTCCGGCGGCTTGCAGGAAGTTCAGGTAGACGGACGCATCGGCTCTATCCGCTGGACGGTGGACCGTGCCGACTCCACGCTCTTTTATGGCTTGGCAATGGATGGCAAGCAAGGCATCATCCTCGATAACTTCTCGTTGCGTGGCAGCTCCGGCCTTTCCCTGCGCGGTATCCCTCAACAAATGCTGAAAGAGTTTAACCGCCAGCGTCCCTACGACCTGATTATTCTCGAATACGGATTGAACGTCGCTACCGAACGCGGACGCAATTACGATAACTACCAGAAAGGGCTGCTGACAGCCATCGACCATCTGAAAACATGCTTCCCGCAAGCCGGAATTCTGCTACTGAGTGTCGGCGACCGTGACTATAAGAACGAGAATGGCGACCTTCGCACCATGCCGGGTGTCAAGAACCTGATTCGTTATCAGCAGAACATTGCCGCCGAAAGCGGTATCGCCTTTTGGAATATGTTCGAAGCAATGGGCGGTGAGGGGAGTATGGCGAAACTGGTTCACGCCAAACCGTCCATGGCAAACTACGACTATACGCATATAAACTTCCGGGGCGGCAAGCACTTGGCAGGACTGCTTTATGAAACATTGATATACGGAAAAGAACAACACGACAGGAGGAAAGCTTATGAAAAAGAATAACCTGCTGCCTGTCTTTATACTGATGCTGGCAGGAATCCTGACTATTGCTCCCTGTTTTCTTTCCGGGATAACAGCGCAAGACCGCATACCCGCCTGCCCGCCATTAAACAAGACTTTAAAGAAAATCAAACCCTTACGGGAAATGACCTGGGCGAACGATACCATTTCCGCGCAAATCTCCTTCCCGACCGCCTTCCGCGAAACCGGGCGGAATGAGATTATCGACAGCATTGCCTTGTTATCTCCCGTATTCGAGCATCTCCGCCAAGTGCGTGCCGGATTGTCTGAAGATACAGTCCGCATCGTTCATATCGGCGACAGCCACGTACGCGGGCATATTTATCCGCAGACTACCGGAGCCCGCCTGACCGAGACTTTCGGGGCTGTCTCCTACATTGACAAAGGAGTGAACGGAGCTACCTGCCTCACCTTTACCCATCCCGACCGTATCGCCGAAATCGCAGCCTTGAAACCCGAACTGCTGATTCTTTCTTTCGGGACGAACGAAAGCCATAACCGGCGTTATAATATCAACGTACATTACAACCAGATGGACGAACTTGTCAAACTCCTGCGCGACAGTCTCCCCAATGTGCCTATTCTTTTCACGACTCCGCCGGGTTCGTATGAAAGCTTCCGGCAAAGAAGGCGCAGACGTACCTATGCCATTAATCCCCGCACGGTGACAGCCGCAGAAACAATCCGCCGCTATGCTAAAAATAACCGCCTGCTGGTATGGGATATGTACGATGTAGTCGGCGGTAAGCGTCGCGCCTGCACCAACTGGACAGAAGCCAAATTGATGCGTCCCGATCATGTACATTATCTACCTGAAGGATACATCCTTCAAGGAAATTTATTATACCAAGCCATCATCAAAGCATATAACGATTATGTTTCCCATTGATATAGATTTCAGCAGACTAAAAGAGGTATTTACTTACGACCCGCAAGCACCGATGATATTCAGCAGTGGTATCTTTCTTTGGCTGTTTGCTGCTTTTATGGTTGTGTATGTGTTACTGCAACGCAAGTACACCGCCCGTATCTTATTTGTCACCCTCTTTTCCTATTACTTCTACTACAAGAGTAGCGGCACTTATTTCTTTCTGCTCGCCCTCGTCACCGTTTGCGACTTCTTCCTGGCGCAACTCATGGCTCGTGCCGAAGGGTATTGGAAACGTAAGGGATTGGTGGCTCTGAGCTTAAGTGTCAATTTGGGGCTTCTCGCCTATTTCAAATATACTAACTTCCTGGGTGGAGTCATTGCATCCTTAATGGGAGGGGAATTCACGGCACTCGACATCTTTCTGCCTGTCGGCATCTCCTTCTTCACTTTCCAGTCCCTGAGCTACACCATCGACGTCTACCGGAAAGATATAAAACCTCTGACGAACCTGCTGGATTATGCTTTCTATGTATCTTTCTTCCCGCAGTTGGTGGCAGGTCCTATCGTTCGTGCCCGCGACTTTATCCCGCAGATACGGAAACCGCTCTTTGTCTCGCAGGAGATGTTCGGACGGGGAATTTTCCTGATTCTCTCCGGCTTGTTCAAGAAAGCGATAATCTCCGACTATATCAGTGTCAACTTTGTAGAGCGTATCTTTGACAATCCCACTCTCTATTCGGGAGTTGAGAACCTGATGGGGCTTTACGGATATGCTTTGCAGATTTACTGCGACTTCTCCGGATATAGTGACATGGCTATCGGTATCGCTTTGCTGCTGGGTTTCCATTTCAACCTGAACTTTAATTCTCCTTATAAGTCCGCTTCCATTACCGAATTTTGGCGTCGGTGGCACATCTCCCTGTCCAGTTGGCTGAAAGACTATTTATACATATCCTTAGGTGGAAACCGGAAAGGAAAGTTCCGTCAATACCTGAATCTGATAATCACCATGTTTTTGGGCGGATTATGGCATGGAGCATCCTGGAATTTTGTACTGTGGGGAACCTTCCACGGTGTTGCTTTGGCATTGCATAAAATGTGGATGACAATCACCGGGCGCAAGAAAGGCGAGCAAAGCCACGGTTGGCGTCGTATGTTCGGAGTGATTATCACTTTTCATTTCGTATGTTTCTGCTGGATATTCTTCCGTAACGCCGATTTCCAAAACTCGATGGATATGCTGAAACAGATATTCACCACTTTCCGTCCTCAGCTATTCCCGCAATTGTTGGAAGGTTATTGGAAAGTCTTTGCATTGATGCTGCTCGGTTTCCTGCTTCATTTTGCACCCGATAGTTGGGAGAATGCGGTATGCCGGGGCGTCATCCGTATGCCTTTCGTAGGAAAAGCTGTCTTGATGGTAGCTTTGATTTACCTGGTTATTCAAATGAAGAGTTCGGAGATTCAGCCGTTCATATATTTCCAATTCTAATTAGTTAAATTTACTCCTGTACATTGGTTTAAAACCAAGAACTCGTTTCTCACCGAGAAACAAGTGTTTCCACACCGAGGAAACTACAGTTTCTCGGTGAGGAACAAATTGTTGGTTAAAATTCGGAAATGAAGTTTCCAATAATCTGATTGGTAAGTTTAATTTTGCTAAATCTACGGGATGTCCTTGATACAGCGTAACCGATTATAACTATTATAAGATGCCTTGGATCTATTATATATCGTAAGACCATAATTGGCATCAATAGCACCACTTGTTGCTTCTGTTGAATCCCAACTTTTTTTAGATGCTTGTGTGGAACTCCAATATCCATAGGAATAACTTTTTGCCTTATTTTTGTTTAATGCCTCAAATCCTGTTTCAGAAAAGTCTTTTTCTAATTCATGAACGAATATTAAAATCATGGATAGTTCCCGACTATTCGGCACACGCCAGCTTCCCGGTTCGTCTTTTCCACTCTTTCCTCTATAGGCGTAGCATCCGGTATTCGTGGCTTGTGATGGGATATCCCAATTTTGGCTATTGGCAGTATTGAGTCTACCGTTTGCTTCCGCCCAAGTCATAGTGATGCTGTTTGCTCTCGGATTCCCTTCGGTATCTTTGAGTATATCACTGGCAAGATTATTTTGCGTATCACCGTCATTGTACACGTCCGTAGGCGATACAATAAATCTGGATGATGAAAAAGAAGAAACTAAAATTTCGGGGGTAACGGTACTATTGTAGAGTATCGGATAATTTTTTCTCACGCGAGAAACTTTTTTACCTAATGGTTGGGAAGTATCTGCTTGAGGATTGGTCGGGTCGTATTCTGTACCTTTTGTAGAATAACTATATAGATCCAATTCCTCATATAGTTCGGATTTCCCTTCGGCAGTCGTTCTATCTATGATTCCGTAAGGCAGAGTGGATAAATCTATCATGGCATAGGTGTCTCCATTGTCTATATATGTGGTTACTTTGGTTCCTGCTTTTCTTTCTGGAGGAACAGGTATGTCTCTGACACAGCGAACCCGTTTCCAACTGTCTTTACTTGTGTTGGCGGAAGTCCATCCTGCCACTTCTATCGACCAGCCGGGAGCACTGGTAATATCAAGTTCCGATGCTAATGCATTCGGGGCGTCATAAATAATAGTTCCGGCGGAGGCTAGTATCCCTAATGCTTGATATGTGGATGGTAAATACCATTCCAGTTCATTATTATCAGGATCGTTCGGGAGATAATCTATCACACCGTTTCCGTTTTTATCTCTATTTAAGTCATGACAGAATCTTGCATGGAAGCTGTTATAGTAATTATATTGATATAAGTCTATATTACCATTGATTTTTCGCATAGTTGGAATGATACTCTCCTTGTTGTAATTAACAACGTAGTTATCGGGATTTGTTGCTAAATTGAATGTTGCTTGTTTACCGTTCATAAAACTGCGGTAGTTTGTTTCGGCATCCTGATTCTGATTCCATGTATAATTGGTCAGGACATTATAATATCCGGAGTATATGTAGTCTGCTGGTGTTATTTGATCGTCAATTCTGTTATTGTTTTCATTAAATGCATCGATGATGAGCCCCTCTGTGTATTGCCCATCTTTTATTTCACCGCCAAACAGACCGGCATAATGTCCTCTTTTTTGCTTAATGGTATATATTCCTTCACGTTTTTTGGAAATTCCTTCGGCGGTAATATCTTCGGTAGTCACTTTTACGTAGAGAGTTCGCTCATATACGAAATCGGAAGGGGTGTAGTTTGTAACAGCCTTATAAATCTTGTTTCTATCGAATTCGGGGGTTACAATCATCCCATTTTCATCGGTGATATACTCGTCCGCATATAGGTATAGTTTGAATCGTGTTGGCACGAAAATATTGGTTTCTATCTGATTGGTGAGTGTCTTTGCGCTACCATTGCGCACCACTTCCGTATAATTGGGGTAGGATGAAAGTTGCAGCCAGTTCTCTGTTGGAGAACCTATGTTAACTAATTGTGTGCATGTTGCATCTTTGTAAATGCCGACAGTTACTTTACGCCCTTGTGCATAGATGATAACCGGCCGCCATCCATAATGAGCGTCAAAATAAACACCAGATGCTCCATCTATTGTTGTCGTTTTATCGTCACCGGAAATTTTGCGTGATATTGCTGAAAGATAAACCTTCTGTTCGGCCGTGTATGAACGGATACGTCCATCATTAAGATCAACAGAATTAATGATTGTCCGGAGATCATAATAGCTGTTTATCTCCACATCAAAATTGTCCGTGTTGTTATTTCCAACATATATCTGGTGGACTGTATAAAGACTTCGACTGCTTTTGGCGTATGACCACGCTTCGATATTTGTACCGGCTTCGGGTGCTTTTCCCGTTCCGTCGGTCACTTTCCGGTATCTGTCCCTTTCGGATGCTATATCTGTTACGGTTCCTTGTTTGTTCTGCGCAACATACCATTGCGATGTGAAGAAGCCGTCCGTGTCCTTGTCTGCGTCTTCGAAAGCATTGTCGCTTTCCAGGTCTGCCATTGGGATATTGTCTATTACGTCTTTATCTGCCGATGCTGGGTTGATACATAATTTGGTGGGTACTTTGAGTAACCTCATACCTTCGAGCGTGTTTTCCGTGACATCGAATTTATGTTTCAGTGTGATGCGGGATACCAGCCGTTTAACTTCTATACCACCGGAGAAACCATCCGGTGTGCCGTAGACAATTTCACCGTTGTCGCTATCTCCGGTTTTTCTTACGCTGACGCCTTTTGCGGCTCCGGCGTATGGAATTTCGCTCTCATTGGTTATCCGCGAATAGTAGAGCCCGTTTCTGTTGTCAACATAATCCAGTTGCAGGTTTTCAAGTTCGTTGATGTTTCGTATTTCCGCCAGGTTGGCCGCTACGGTTACTTTTTTGCCTAAAGCTACCAGGTAAAGCGTCTGGTCAGTGCCCACGCGTAGCGTGACATTCAGCAGAGCCATGTCGTTTACCATCGTCACCTCGTCGGAAACCTGCTGGGGCGAGCCATGTATGGAGCCGTCGCTATGAAACTGAAACAACCATAGATTGTACAGTTCCGTCACCTCTCCCGAACGTGTTTTGGCCGGAGATGTCTCTTTGAAGAATTCAATGGAAAAGCCTTTGCCGGCGGATTCGCTCCTCGATTGTAGCTGCTGCGGGATAGAAGCCGGGGGTATCTTAAAGCTAAGCGCTACTTTTACGCGTTCGCCTTCTTCTCCATTGCCGGAAGATGACAACAGTTCTTCTCTGACGCATGAGGTCAGAGCCATTATTGTCAGCACTATCAGTATATTTGTAGTTTTATTTTTCATGGTCACTTCGTGTTTTGGTAATAACTATAAGAGCTTGATGATATATCGCGATACCCAGATTCGTCTTTCTCTTTCATATATACAACAAAAGAAAGTCCGATAACATCCGGCGTATCATTAGCGAGTATATTCAGTTCCACGTCATATCCATGTTGGTTTCCATCTGTAATGGTTGCAACTGTGCTTTCTTCACCGCGGGGAGCGCTGAGATAAGTATACCGGACTTTAAGTTGAGCTCCTGTGGGCATGGCTACGTCGTCAGGAGTAAGTTCGATATGTATGGTATACTTGCCTCCCTCTCCTTTTATTCTATTATCGGTTCCCAGACCATTAATACTTGGTATTCCTTTGATGCTATATCTGCTCTGTGTTATCGTGAAATAATAAGTAGTCTCTTCACCGGTGAAGTGCATGGAAGTGAACTTCACTCCAAAGGTGCGGTCTTCGGTCCTTGATTCCCTGCGTGCGATGTACGCTTTGGGAGTCTGGGTATAAGAACCTTCGATTTCGTGCGTAACTCCTGTGGCTAAAGGTGCGAAGGAGAAGTCATCGAAATTCATGGAAGTTCCTGCGTGGTCTCCGCTCTTGATAAGTTCCATTTTCCAGTATGGCACGTTACTGTCCACATAGAAAGGCAGTCCGTTGATGGCTGCTCCCTTATAGTTTACGGACGTAGGCGGGTTGATTGTTATACGGGCTGCAGGAATGTTGTTTCTTACGCAACGAACGGTATATCCTTGTCCGGGAGCGGCTGCGCCGAGCGCTGCTGCTGTCGGATTCCGGCTGTCGAAGGAGAATGTCTTGTTGCTTTCCGTACTCCAATAGTTTCCCTTGTAATTATGGGAGGAAACCAGCACTCCGCTTTCATTGCGGTACTTGACGTTGGGTATCAGCAGTTCATGAAAAGAACGGTATCCATTATCATTTTCACTTCCTGTTCCGTTTGCTGCCTTCATCAATATGGTATATTCAGTAGGATTGGCCATGTGCCACTGTTGGTTGTCTAGCTTCCCTTCCACACCTATCTGATGAGGGGATAATGCTGCCAGACGGCAGGGATCTCCCTTACCCTGTGCTACCAGTTCGGGCGTATTCCCTGACGGGATATTGCTCGCATCCGTGATATAAGGGACATCATCCCAGTTACCGATACCCGTCACATCGAAATTTCCGGGATACCAGATTACATCATTGGTCGTTTCAACAGCCGTCGGGGCAGTGAACCCCTGCTCTGTAGTAGCCGTAGCATCATTTCCGGTAGCTATCAGGCTGCCGTATTTGAACAGGGCATCGTGGTAGGCATCATCCTTATATACTTTGAGTATGCCGGAATAGGCCGTGTAGTCACTCCACACATTGACATTCTTGTTGAAGTCCGCCTCCCGGTCGCTCACGATAACCAGTCCTTCCACCGGCTTCCAGTTTACCGTGATGTTGTACAGCTTGACAGGTTCAATCACCACATAGATGCCTTTGCTGCCTATCTGCTTAATGGTCGCATACACATTATAATTGGTATTACGAAGAAGTCTGAAATTTGCATCTCCTTCACGGAGCAGTATCTTGTACGTAGTGGGTACGCCCCCATAAGTTGCGTTGATAAACAAATAAGCGGCATTATCCGGGTCAGTAGCTTTTGTTTCGTCGTCCGTTCCATTCTCATAGAACGATTTTTCCGCAATAATGGCGGTTGGAAAGGTGTGATACAGTTTGCCGTTGTACTCTTTGTCTCCTCCGGATGCGGAAATGGTCATTTCGGGACCATTGAAGAGATTCTGTTTGGTATTGTCGGCATCCAGCCGGTCTACCAGATAACTGTTGCGTGGTATATTGCTAACCTGCACGTTGCTGATTTTTATTTCTTCCGTCACCGCATTGTCCTGTCGTAAAAACACGGATACTTGCGACATCACGCGGGGCATATCGATGGTTGCGGTTGTGGATGCTGTCGTGAAATCACCTTTGTATCTGCCGCCTTCCGAGTTGTATACGGGGCGCAGTTGCGCCACTCCTTGTCCGGACGTCGTTCCCGGTTGAATCTTTATCTCTCCCAGATTGGCCAACGACATATTGCCGGAGGTCAGCGCGCTGTTTTGCCAGTCGAATCCGGCGCCGTCGATATCCGTACGCTTCGTCACGACATTCAGTTTCTCCGTCAGTTCGGGCGTCTCGTTGATGATGGCGGCGAAAGAATATACTCCCGGGCTGACAGCAAGATTGAACAGCCCGTTGTCGTCAACGTTCAGCGTCCCGTTGGAAGTGGTATAATTATTCAATAATGTCTCATTCTGAAAGAGCATGAAACGCACTTTCTCTATGGTCACTCCTTCCACCACATTGCTGGCAAAAGCTCTGGTCTTTATCTGTACGGTCACTTTCTCCGCTTCAGGCAGGTTCATGACAGCAGACTCTTTAGCGCAGGCCGACAGGAGTGCGGCCGCAGCCAATGTCAGTATTCTATTTCTTATTCTCATCTTCATATCCTATTCAGCAGGTTTCACGTTCACAATTTCCCATTTTCCGATAAAGATTCTGATGTCCAGGCTAGCGCCGATACGTACTTCGACCGGATGTTCGTATATCCGGTCGAAATCACTCTGCGATTGGTAGATATACGCTCCCGTGTCGGGGTTGCGTGCCTTAAGCAGCATACTGACGATGTCAATCGGCTGTTCCGGAATCCTGCGTCCGCCGGGTGTCTCGATATATAAAAGCACCGGACGGTCCATTATCAGCCGCAATACCTTGATGTCGGCAGAGAGCGTGTTCGCGTCCATCGATGTCTTGAATGGAGAGTAGCGGACGGAGCGGGCATACCCGTCAAATGTGTTGTCGGACTTATACCTCTCGTCGGTGGCAACCGCCCACAGTTTGAAGTCCGTATCCCGGTTCGCGGCGGGCGTGTCCCGGACTTCCGGCGTGAGATGCTCCATTCCGCTTAAAGTGACTTTCAGTAGGTTGGTGTTGCGGATCAGTTCGATGCGGCGTGTAGTGACCACGCTGTTTTTAACTTCCACGGTTTCATAGGTATATATATCGCTTTGGGGATGGCGGGAGCCTGCCGCGCCATACCACAGGTCATTTATCTCCTCTGCTTCCGGAACAAGTTCTTCGGGCAGTCCGGATGCCGTCCGGCATTTTAAGAACATATAAAAGTCGTCCGCCATTGTCGCTCCCGGCGTGACGTCTTTCCTTAAATTATGGCTTTCCGGATTTTTCATTTCTCCATGAAAATAAGTAGTGTTGTCTTTCTGCCCGTTATCCGCCCATGATATAATCCTGTATTTTCCCGGCGGCACTTTATCCAGGTTCATCACATACTCGTCAGAGAGCTTTCCCCACGGGTTCGGTTTTGACACTGTCTGTATCTGTCCGTTTTGCAGGTAACTATATTTCAGTTTGTCTCCGTTGTCTGTCGCGTGGAGTTGAAGTATGCCGTCCGTGTCAAACAGGTACACGTGAATCCGCCGCACCTTTTCGCTGAAGAGATTGCCGTTGCCGGTATGATGGGTGAAGTAGAAATCGAGTCTGAGTCCCGAAAAGCAATCTTCCGTGTTCTCTTTGGTGCATCCTGCAAAAAGAGATGCAGTAATCAGGAGTATTCCTATGAAATATGTTCTATTCATTCTTTCTTTTATTTTCTCCGGTTAAAGTTCTACTTCCAAGTCTTTGTCTCTCCACTTGGAGACACGAAGTCCGAGTGCTAGATCTGCGCCTTCGGGTTCGGGCACGTGGGATGTCTGGTCGAAATCTTTGATGATGGGATCAGATTCCGTAGCTTTGTCGCCGTCGGTAATGCGGACTTCCAGCCCTAATGACCACGGGGTGATAACGACATCGTCGAGGTCGAGGGAATAGCAATATCCCGGCTTGAATGTGGTGATTGTCTCATGGTTGCTTTTATCGGTGAATGCCCTGATAGTCAGCCAGCGTTTTACCTTGTCGGTACTGAAGCCCATGATAAGATGGGGCATTCCGTTTTTGATTTCCTGCAAGGTGGCGCCTGCCGCTACGGACTGGGGAAAAAGATGGAAAGCGTTCACTTTTGTATTGTCTGATGTTCTGGTGTCATACATATTCGACTGCTGCCCTTCTTTCTTGTATTCGGCGGCGCCTGCGGCGGTATTCCATTCGGAAATGCCGTCGTTAGTGTTCTTTATGATAGTGCTGGCGTTGAGGCTCGGCTTGAAATAATTCATATAAAAATAGAATCCGGTTGGCGTGCTGTTGATATCGAAGCCGTCGGGGAAGGGCGACCGGATGAGCCGGACACGATAGGAATAGATGGCGGCAGCGGTAGCGTCTGTTCCGTATTTCTTCTTGAAATTCTCCCGAGCTCCTGCTTCGGCTGTGGCGATATTGGCTTCGGTGAAGTTCTTGATTTTGTCTCTGCCTGCGGTTCCGTCCGTCCAGTCGAATGTGTCGTTTGTGGTTGCGGGGTTGGTGACCACGATTTCCCCCGGTATGATTTCAAACCGGCTCAATACGGGAGACACTTCCACGGTGGCTTTCACCTTGACAGAGAAAGGGTCCGATTCCTCGGGGATGACGATTATTTCTTTGGTAACTCCTTCGTAAGGAATCTCTGTCCGGTTCATGGTAGGGGCGGGCGGGCCGTCCTGACTGCTTACCTGTAACTGGTTGATAAGCGGATTCTCCTCTTTAAACCGGTTTATCGTCACTTTCACGTATTGGGTTGTTACCGGAATCTTGGGTATGGAGAGTCTTGCCAACTCTCCGGTGGCGGTATTCCTGATGCCTGCAATCTCCGCATCGGTGGCTGTATAGGTGAATATAGGAGCGGCTTCAAGAGATTTATATAAATCGACTTTCAGCGTTTTTATCTCTGTGAAAGGCAATACATATCCCTCTCCATCGTTGCCGGTGATAGGGTCATCTACGGCTCTGGTGGAGACGCTGCCTAATGATAAATTAATTTGTAGCTCGATGCCGGAGCCTTCCGGCGAAGAAACGCGGCTCTCCTGGCTACAACCTGTCAGTATGGCAATCAACCCTACGAAAAAGATTTTTCTCATAATTCTGCATCAAAAAATGAATCTCATACTAACCGTTACAAGGTGCGGTTATCACCCGTTGCCGTCATTCTTTCCGGGGGAAGGGAAACGGCTTTGTGAAGGGAAGTGGTAATCAGCCACGTCCCCCCTTTTTTAATTCGTCACTTAACGTCCGGTAGTGGTGATGATTACCACTCGGGTTTCACGTTGACAATGGTCCACTCGGTGATCTTGACAAGAACGTCAAGGTCTTTGCCTACCGGTTCCGGATTCGGATCTGTCGGGTCTACGGGTTCCGGTATTTCAGGACCTACTGTACCGTTGGCGGTAACTTTCAGCTTGGCGGAATATTGATTGATATTAATATCGGCGGCATTCAGTACATATACTTTGCCGGCGTCGAAAGAGGTAACCAGTGCATCCGCAGCTTTCAATGCACGGATTGTCAGCCATCGGGTGGAGGCTGTACCGCTTGCGCTAGTGGCAAGTTTCAGGACGAAGTGCGGCATACTTGTTTTTACATCGGTGGTGCTGGCGGACGTACCGTTTGTTGCTGTTTGAGGAAATAAATTGTATGCGATAACTTTATCTGCATCTACAGTGGTATCGAACATCTTTTCCATATCGCCACCTGCTTTATATTTATCCTGAGCGTCACTGTTCCAGTCACCTGTACCGTTGTTGGCATTTAGGACTAGATTTCCACCTTTGGTGAGAGGAATATTATTCATATAATATCCGTTAATACCTGTAATCGTGTATGCGTCATCGTATGCATAGGAGACGGTGTATGTGTAGCTCCATGTCGGATCGGGAGAGCCCGGATTCGCTTTTCTCCACGCTTCTTGAGCGGCTTTCTCTGCCGCTGCAATTGTGGCATCGCTTACATGGGCTTTAGTCTGGTCTTTTGTTCCGTTTTCAACTCCGGTTGGTAGTGTACCGCTTGCTGAACTATTCACCTTAATGTCTGTTGCTTTGCCATGAAACTCGAAACGTGATAATACAGGCGCTACGGAAACTTCGACACAGTAAAGGTCGTTCGTACTGCCGTCTGTTCTTTCACCACCTGCTGTCTTCAATGTGATATCTTCAGGTGTACCACAATATTCCATCTTCGTGTATCCTATCTGCAAGTCATTAATGTCGGCAGCACTCTTATCGACGTTCATATAAACGTTCACTTTAGTCGTTGCGCTGGGAATGCTGCTAATGCGAACAGCGCTACGGCCTGCAGCAGCGGCATCCTGGTCGTCACCTTTTGCCGTAGCTACCTGCTCGGGTGTAAAGTCATACGTGCCGAGCGAAGCACTGGATGCGTTGAAGTACTCGATGGTAATGCTTTGAATGTTGTTTCTGACCGCTGTTATTGCTTCGGTCACCTTGTCATCACTCATTCTCGTTTTAGGAGAAGCGACATCAAAAGAAAAATCGAGTGATTTCAGGTTTGTCGTTTCTTGGGTCACTTCGTTGTCCTCATTGGAACAAGCGAAAATAGTGGTGGCCAATAAAGCCATGAAAATAATTTTCTTCATTGTTTCTATAAATAAAATGTTTAATAATTGCGTTAGCATTTGCTTTTGTTTTGCCCGTTTAATAGTTTGGTCCCTAATCAAACTATAGGTGAATGCTTACCTGTACAAGGTTGTTTTTTGTTATGCTTTCCTGTTTTTTTTAGTGTTTATAAATTCTGTTATTTATCTCTGTTATTTGTCTTTGTTGCTCATCTTTATTGTTTTTTTGACTGCTGTTGCCCGATAAGGATGGCATTTTCCTGCTTCTTTGCCATTTCTTCCAGATTTTGTTTGGCTTCCGGCAATCCTGATTCTGCTGCTTTGTTCAGGTGTGATGCCGCTTTGTCATAATTGCCGCAAAGTATCTCCAGTACTCCCATTGTGTTGTGGTATTCAGGAATATCGATCGATTCTTCTATTCTGCTCAAATATCGTTTTGCGTAGACTGTATCTCTGCGCGACAACGCGGCGGCTGCCGCGTTCAAATTGGCGGTAACGTCATTGGGATATAGCCTTACGGCAGTCTCGAACAGGTCGATAAATTCTTGTGAACCTTTCTCGCAGGTGTTGGCTAGGAGGAACATTTCATTCAGGCTCAGGTTCTGCGGGCGGCTTTTGAACACCTCTTTAGCCTGTTCGATGCTGAAATTTCTGACGTCAAAGTCAATCTTGCAGATCGCTTTGCGAAGTAAGGGGCAGAACTCCCGGATGATGTATCTGTATGGCTCGCCGCCTTTCAGGTTCATCAATGTTTTTTTGCGCCTTACCTGGGCAGCATAGCCGCATTCGGCCGGAAAAGACCCGATGACTTCCAATACTTCTTTGCGATACGGCATTTGGGATGCCTCTACGCATTCTTTGAGTCCGTCCCAGTTCTCACCCCCGAAAGCGACTTTGTATAAACTCCGCGGATAATCGAACCGTGAAGCCAAATAATCGGTCAGTGCTTTGGCCCGGCTTTCGGACAACCGTTGGTTGTTGGACAGCAAGCCTTCCGGTGAAGCGTAGCCGATTACGTTAATCGTACGGACTGTGACGTCCGGATCGTCTTTTATCCCGGCAACGAGGCCGGTGACTTTCTTCAGTTCCTGCGGATTATTCATGTAATCGGGGCGGATGTCGGTCTTGTTTACAACGAAATCCAGAAAAGCCTCGCCGGTGATTTCGCGTCTCTTTACCGGTTCGGCGACAGGTTGGACGTATGCCATGCTGGGAGTTATTTCGTACGGCTCTATTATTTTCTCTAACGTTATCCGGTTGGCAAGCATGGTGATACCCATTCTCCGCGCAGGATTGCCGCAGCCGCAAAGGTCTTCATACATATCCAGCTTTGCGTCCGCCATCCATGAACTGTACTTCACGGCTACGCTGTATGCGATTGTTCTCGAGTTTCCGGATTTGAATCCGGGGACGACTGCATACGGAGCTTCTGCGGCATACGCCGCTTTTTCCCGGCTGCTCATTAGAGCGGTTTCCCGTCGGTACACATTATAGTTTTCACGCCCCTTTACGACTACTTCGGGCAGGTACAACCTGTCGCTTGCCGCTACCAGAGCAGGAACCAGACTGATTGAACGGCGTGAATCTACGTTAACTCCGGAAATGTCGAAAGTGAGTTTTACGTACACCGAATCTCCTTCCTGTTGCAGGGATAACATGGTGACATGCATTTTGCCGGAATACTCTTTTTGTTGTGCTGATGTGTCCATACAGAACAGCAACACTATGACGAATAGCATATATTGTCTTTTCATGTTTGTTTGTCTATTTAATATAATATATCAGTGATATTCCTGCTTTCGTAGGACCGAAATAATTTTTGCTTTCTGTCCCGGTTTTTTCGCCGCACTTTTGGCATTTGTACTTGTCATAGTGCAGGCGTGCATATCCGATTCCTATATTGGCTTCAATGCTCCATCGTATGCCTAGAAAGAGGTTGTAACCGTATGAAATTCCCCCTCCGTAGCCGTAGCCTTCGAAGCGGTATTCTTTAGAACCTTTACCGAATATGAGTGGCAAATCCTGTTGTGCAATATTATATTGGCTACCGAGAACGTGCACTCCGAGAAAGTGTCCGGAGAAGCGTTGGCATAACCAGTAACGGTATTCTATCTCGCCTAGCCAGTGGACTAGTTTTTTGTTGTTTTCAGCCGTTCCGTCAAGATTCCAGGGATTATAGCCCCCGCCTAAATCGAGTGTGCTTCTTTTACCCAAACCTACTTCAATACTAAGGTTCGGGGTATAAGTATAACCTCCGTAAAGTAAATTTGTTTTTATAGCTATATCCTGTGCTCTCGAGTATGAAACGAGAAGGGTTAGGATGAGGATGGTGAAAATACTTTTTATTTTCATTATATTTACTTGTTGATTATTTTTGTATGTGTTTTTTAAGCTTGTACTATTTGTCTGTTTGTTTCGTTAATTGAAAAAAATGTAATATCTACCTGTTCTTTCTCTTCAAAAGAGACGGAACAAAACTTATATTATGTATGTAATTGTATTATAATCAGTGATATAATTGTATGCTTGGCTGGCGGAAAATTTCTTTTATTTATGAAATACGGGTAAATATATTTGTGGTCGTTTGAGGATTATAGTGTGGATGTTATTTTGAATATAGCTTGAATATTGTTTGAGAAATACTTGCGAGTAAATATTTAAATTGTTTATTTTGCAAATAAATATTTTGTTCCGTCTCTTTTGAAGAGAAAGAAATACAGTGAACAATAATGTGTAAATCAATTGATTATGCATAGACTGTAATTCCATCTTGTAGTCCTGCATACATTCCTATATATCAGAAATTAGTTTGGCATTAGCATCATCAATTACGGACCTGTCGAGAGATGAGAGATATATTCGAGTTGTCTTTTCGCTATTATGTCCCATACTTTCACTGATGATTTGTGTAGATATACCTTTTTTCTTGGCTAGTGTAGCCCAACTATGGCGCGCCACATATGAAGTCAGAGGTTTGGAAAGTCCCATGAAACCGGAGATTTTCTTTAAATGAATGTTATGAAGTCTCAAGGCACTATCATAATTCTGTGCGCTTTCTGATAAAACAGGAAATAAGAAAGTTCCGTTACTGTAATGAGAGTATCTATCAATAATAGCTTTTAAGCATATTTCCAGTTTAATGCTAAGTTCTTGTCCGGTCTTATGGCGTCGGTAAATAATATATTCTCCTTGGATATTCTCTTGGGTTAGGTACGCCAGATCAATAAAGGCCATTCCTCGTGCATAAAAACTGAACATAAACATATCGCGTGAAAATGCCAATCGTGGTTTTGACGATAAGTCCAATGTTTTAAATCTTGATATGACATCTTCATCTATTGCCCGTTTGACGGTTTTGTCATTACCTACGAATACTTTTTTAAATGGATGCTTTTGTTCTGTATAGCTTTCCTCGACAGCTCTATTATAAATGGCTCTTAGGTTTCGCATATAGAATGAAATAGTATTATTACATACCTGCTGTTTTTTCAGATATCTTTCGTAGTCTGAAATAAGTTTAGGGGTCAGTTCTTCGAAAGAAATGTCAACTCCGTTTCTAAATCGGAGGAAACTTTTTACTGAAGCTATATATGATTTTGCAGTTCGGGGTTGGTTCTTGGCATACAAATCATTTGTGACACTCTCGCTGAATACGGATAAGATGCTTTCACCTTGAATCTTTTTGAAAAGTTTGATGATGGTATCAATGTTGTTTTCACTTGCCAAAATGTGCTGAAGGTGTCGAATATCCCGGATGATGGAGTTTTCAATGAGTTGCAGTTCATATCTGCGCTGATATTCGGCATTTGATATCGCAATTAGCGAACGCTTGTCATCCCACTCGTGTGAATGAATCTTATACGGAGTTGTTATTTCTCTGTATTCTTTATTCCTTGTCAACAGATAATAGATTGTTCCTTTCTTTTTCTTAATTGTTGATTCTCTGAATTTAACCTTGATAGTTATCATATTTTTCTTTTTTTTAGGTAACGTGGACTACCGGCTATTGTTTTTTGTAAGGGGTAGAACGGTTTTATATTTTTGTTTAATTGTCTCAAGTAAAGAGACTGTCAGGGTTGTTATGGAAACTTTATTTAAATAATGCTGCCATAAAATTTAGGCTGGTTCAAAAGTATTATTAAAATATATTTTCCTTTCTTTGTGGAAGGAAAATATAAACATTCTGATTTATGGAAAATTCATTCACTTATCAGCCGGCAACCGACCGTTATGACCGTATGCAGTATAAATATTGCGGCAAGAGCGGCTTGCAGTTACCTCTTATTTCTTTAGGATTGTGGCACAACTTCGGTAGTGTGGACAATTTCAATGTGGCAACCGACATGATTAAATATGCTTTTGACCATGGCATTACTCATTTCGATTTGGCAAACAACTACGGCCCTGTTTCCGGAAGTGCTGAAACCAATTTCGGGCGGATTTTGAAAGACAATTTCCAAGGTTATCGGGATGAAATGATTATCTCTTCCAAAGCCGGACATGAAATGTGGGCGGGGCCTTATGGTGACGGTAGTTCCCGCAAAAATCTGATGGCAAGTATCAACCAAAGTCTCCGTCGCACAGGATTGGAGTATTTCGATATTTTTTATAGCCATCGTTATGACGGAGTAACCCCGGTAGAAGAAACGATTCAAACATTGATTGATATAGTAAAACAGGGTAAAGCCCTCTATATCGGAATATCCAAGTATCCCCCCGAACAAGCGCGCATTGCCTACGAAATGATGGCAAAAGCAGGTGTACCCTGTCTTATCAGCCAATACCGTTACAGCATGTTCGACCGTGCAGTGGAAGCCGAAACCCTTCCTTTGGCTGCTAAATTCGGTTCCGGCTTTATCGCCTTTTCCCCTTTGGCGCAAGGCTTGCTGACTGACAAATATTTGAACGGTATCCCTGAAGGCTCGCGGGCCGCACGCTCTTCCGGTTTCCTTCAGCGTTCGCAAGTGACTCCCGAAAAGATAGAAGCTGCCCGGCAGTTAAATGAAATAGCCCGTCTTCGTGGACAGACATTAGCAGAAATGGCATTGGCATGGGTGCTGAGAGATAAAAGGATGACATCGGTGATAGTGGGGGCAAGTTCCGTGAATCAGTTGGCTGACAATCTCAAAGCATTGGAACATTTGGATTTCACACCGGATGATTTGGCTGAAATAGAACAAATATTATCCCGGACGATTTAGCTTACTTAAAATACTTTTGCAGGCTTGCTGTTAATTTGCGAATAGCATTGGTCATATGTGTATTGACAGTTCTTTCGGATATGTCCAGTGCTTCGCTGATTTGTTTATAACTCATAAGCTCCTCTTTCGCCATGCAATAAACGATTCTTGTTTTTTCGGGGAGTTGCTGGATAGCCTGCTGCATATTCTCCTCCATATCTTTTTTCAGCAGTTTCTCTTCCGGGGTGAGATCATTTCCTGGTATTTCTATTACGATTTGGTTGATGGAGCTTAGATTGTCCTGACGGTGTTTCTCCAAAAATGAAAGAGCATGGTTCTTGACTGTGATAAATAAATAAGAATCCCAATCCTTCACATCTTTCAGATTCTGACGTTTATCCCACAAAGTGAGAAATACCTCAGACAACACATCTTCGGCAAACGAAGTAGATTGGACGAAATATAATGCAATGGAATAGCACTTCTTGAAGTACCGCTTATACATTTTTTCAAAGCAAGAAGAATTACCCTCGCTGATTTGACGTAATAGACAACTAATGTCATCTTCTTTGTGTGACATATTCAAGAGTTTGATTATAAGGTGTTTATAATAAAATGATAGAAATGTAGAAGCGTCTATTAACAATATTTATTTGCAAAAGTAACTTTTTATTTGAATTCAACTACGTATTTTGAATTTTATTTCTGTCTTTATTTATAGAAGCGCTTAATAATATTTGTAGAACGATGAAAGAAGACAGTAAAATATGGGACTTGCTTGCTAAAAGAACAGATCATTCTTTGAGTAAAGAAGAAGAAGAGTCACTGGATCAGATGCTGAAAGAGGACTCCTCTTTGCAGCGTGCTTCCCGGTTGGTGGAAGGCTCGCAGGTGAACATGGATACCCATCAGACAGAAGAAGCAATGAATCGTACCTGGAGTAAGATAGAAACAGGCATGAAGACAGACAGGAAACCTCGACTGAAACTAATCATTCGTCGTTATGCCGTTGCCGCCAGTATTGCCGTTTTGTTTGTGCTGGGTGGACTTCTGGGGTATCAGCTTTGGGGAAAACCGGATATGTTGATTGTGATGAACCAGGGAAAAGAAGCCTTGTTGTTTACGCTTCCTGACAATTCCAAAGTTTGGCTAGGTGGCGGTTCGAGCTTGAAATATCCGGATGAACTTTCGGGACGCAACCGCGAAGTATATTTGGAAGGCGAAGCATTCTTTGATGTGAAAAAAGATAATGGAAGAACCTTTCAGGTAGTTACGGACATTGTAGAAGTAATGGTACTTGGCACCCGTTTTGACGTCAGGGTATCCAAAACGGAAAGCACGGCGGAAGTTGTACTGGAATCCGGTTCCGTGAAACTGAATGAGCGTAACAAGACAGAAGACGGAGTGATTTTAAGGCCGGGCGAGATGGGACGCGTCATGCAGCAGTCCGGCATTGAAGTACGTCATGTCGATCTTCAACTCTACACTACCTGGAAAGATAAATATATGAATATCGAATCCCAAAAAATGGACAATGTGATGTTTATGTTGAGCAAACGTTACCACACGGAGATTCGTATTGAAGGCGAGGAATTGAAAGCGGAAATATTCTCAGGACGTTTTGACATTGATCAGTCTTTGGAGAATATTTTTGAGACGATTGATTTGATTACTCCCATTCGCTTTCAGAAACAACCGGATGGCACTTACCTAGTGACTCCGAAATAAAAGAGATAGGCAGCCTGATAATATGATAAACTGAAAAAAAAATTGCTAACCCTAAAAAGAAAAATGATGAACACCACTTAAAAAAGAAAAAAAGGATCGGAAAATTCCCGTTTTCCAATCCTCTTCAGATTAAAATTAACTCTACCTTTTATTAATTTTAAATTGCAAATTTATGAAAAATATTTCAATCCCAAAGGGAGTGAGAGGTTTTATTTTGCCCTCATCCTTTTTGGGGAAGCTAAGACTATGTACCTGGCAAATATTATTTCTACTCTTCTTTGTACCTGCCCAGTCATGGTCGCAACAGTCAGAATTGTTGACTCTAAATATGAAAAGCGTTACGCTGAAACAGTTTGTGGAAGCCGTTCAAACTCAAAGCGGGTATTCATTCCTTTACAAAGATAATCAACTAAATACAAATCAGCGCGTTACAGTTTCAGCAAAGAAACAATCAATAGATGTCGTGCTGGAACAGGCTTTTAAAGGCAAAGGAATTTCCTGGAAAATTCAGGGCAAGCAAATTTTACTCTTTCCTGCGAAAGAGGAATCTGCTGCCGGTACCGGTACGAAGAAATCGCGCACCGTAAAAGGTAATGTCACTACTACCACCGGTGAGTCAATTCCGGGTGCAAGTGTGAAATTATTAAACGCCACTACCGGAGTGATTACTGACATCGACGGATTTTATATGATTACAGTGCCCGATGGTCAGACAACACTGGAATACCGCTTTATGGGATACGAAGCCCGGACTGTAAAAGTAGGTAATCAGACTACCATTAATGTCTCTTTGGAGGAAGCGACTTCCAGTCTGGAAGAAGTTGTGGTAGTTGGTTATGGTGCTCAAAAGAAAGTGACGATGACAGGCTCGGTAGCTTCGGTGAATATAGGAAGCCTGAAAACTCCGGTCGCAAATCTGAGCAATGCCTTGCAAGGTAAGGTGGCGGGTATTATCTCTGTTCAATCCAGCGGTGAACCGGGATACGATAACTCGACCTTTACCATCCGCGGTATCGGTACTTTCACGGGAAACACTTCTCCACTGGTTATTGTAGACGGTGTACAGCGTGACGACGTAAACTCCACTTATGGGGGTGCTTATAACAATATTGACCCGGAAGACATCGTCAGCATCTCTCTGCTGAAAGACGCTTCCGCCACTGCCGTATACGGTGCGAAAGGTGCTAACGGCGTAATGATTATTACTACAAAGCGCGGAACAGTCGGCAAACCAAAAATCTCTATCAAGGCAGAGACAGGCTTTACAAACTTCACTAAAGTACCCAAGATGTTGAGCGGCGCCGACTATATGATGCTTTACAATGAAAGCCGTCGAAACTCAGGATTGAACGAAGTTTACTCCCGCGAGCAGATATTGAAGACCGAAAGCGGATTGGATCCCTACTTATACCCAAATGTAGACTGGATCAATCAGATCTATAAGAAAGTATCTTCCGTATCCAATGTCAATCTGAATATCAGTGGCGGTAGCGACCTGGTCCGTTATTACCTGTCAGCTTCTTTCTATAATCAAGGCGGACAATACAACGTAAAGGATGAAAACGGCTATAATCCTAACCTGAATTATAAACGTTATGATTTTCGTAGCAATGTAGACGTGAATATAACGAAAACCACCTTATTACAGATGAACCTCTCTGCCATCATGGTCGATTCACGTTATCCCGGCATTGGGGCCAATAAACTTTGGTACGAAGCATTTTCCACCTCACCGGTCGCTTTCCCTGTCCGTTATCCGGACGGACGTTGGGCAGGTCCCCCCGCCAATGCAGGTTCCAATCCGATGAATGAAGTACAAAATACGGGTTATACCGATACCTTCCGTCCTGCCTTGCAATCAGTATTTACGGTCAATCAGAAATTAGATTTCATAACCAAAGGTCTTTCGGCCTATGTACGTTTTTCATTCGACAGTTATAGTGAATTCAATAACAAACGTACGGGAGGAGTGGATTTATGGTATGCCAACCAACGTGACGGCAATGGAGAACTTATCTTCGGGAAACCTATCAAAGAAGGTTCTGACGAACTCTATTACGAGCACAGTGATACCGGGGAAAGAGTAATCTATACCGAAGCAAACATAGCCTATGACCGCACATTCGGTTCACACAACATCAACGGAATGGTACTTTATAATATGCGTAACCGTATGATTGCTACCGCCGGAAGTGCCATTGCTTCTATTCCTTACCGTAATCAGGCAGTTGCAGCCCGTTTGGGATATGGCTATAAAGACCGCTACCTGGCAGAAATAAACGGTTCCTATACCGGTTCGGAGAATTTTGCTCCCGGACACCGTTTCGGCTTTTTCCCTGCCGCTTCCGTAGGATGGGTAATCTCACACGAACCATTTTTCCAAAACATTGTTCAAACGGTCGATTTATTAAAGCTGCGTGCTTCCTATGGTATCGTAGGTAATGATAACATTGGCGGAACAGGCGACCGTTTTGCCTATTTTACCCAGTTCGGAAGTGGAAACAACTACGGCTTCGGTCCGAATGGTAATCTCGTATATGGTATCAGGGAGACTCTTCTAGGCTCAGACAAACTGACTTGGGAAAAGTCTTATAAAACAAATATCGGTTTGGAAATGATGCTTTTAGGCAAACTCAGTCTGACACTGGATTATTATTGGGAAAGACGTAAAGACATCCTGATTCAGCGTTCTTCCTTACCGAGCATGGCAGGATTTGATGCTGCCATCTATGCCAACATGGGTGAGATGGATAATAAGGGACTGGATGCCAACCTCGAATACCAGACCCGTATCAACAACAAAGTGGGACTGCGCCTGTATGGTAACGTGACTTACAGTAAAAACAAAATCGTATTCCGTGACGAACCGGATATGCAATATGCTTATCAGAAAAGTGAAGGAACCCGTTATGGCGAATACTACGGTTATATAGCCGACGGTTATTTCCAAAGTTGGGAAGAGATAGCAAACAGTCCGAAGCAATTGCGCGAACTGGCTCCCGGTGACATCAAATACAAAGACCTCAACAATGACAATGTGATTGATGCCAACGACCAATGTTATCTGGGCAAGTCCTGGTTCCCTTCCTGGTCCTACGGTATGGGTTTCAATGTCAACTATCATAACTTTGACCTGTCCCTGTTCTTCCAGGGTGTATCCGATGTATCCATTATGGCTAATGGTGGTTCTATGGACACAGGCAATGGTGATTGGGGAGCAGGCGGAGTAGGTATCGTACCTTTCACCGGTATGGGGCTGAATCCGAGTAACGTTATTACCAAAGCATTGGATCGCTGGACGGAAGACAATCCGCGTGCAGATGCATGGTATCCGCGTATGACCGCCAATGCCAGTACCAGTGACAATAATTATGTAAATAGTACACACTGGCTGAAAAACGGTAACTACCTGCGTCTGAAACAAGCATCGTTGGGATATACCCTTGAGAACAAGAAGCTGATGGACAAGGGGATAGAATACCTCTATTTCTACCTGTCCGGACAAAACCTGCTGACCTTCTCCAAATTCAAACTGTGGGATCCCGAACTTGGCTCTAATGGGGCAAAATATCCGCTATCACGCATGGTAACCTTGGGAATGAGAGTTTCATTTTAATCTAATCAAGCAATGAAAACAATGAAAAAAATATTTAACCGTATATTGGCTGCCGGATTATTATCTATTGGCGCGATGGGAATGGTCACTTCCTGTGACTATCTGGATCAGAAGCCTGAGAATCTGAAAACATCGGATATGATCTGGGAAACCCGTACAGATGCAGAGGCTTACTTATATAATATCTACGGATATATCTGGCTATCTACGGATGATCCGGTCGTATTTGGCTTTGCCGACGAAAGTTCTTGTGTATTCTCCAATACGAATGTCCGTAAGATGGTGGAAGGTAACTGGGGCCCTTCCAATACGCTGGGAGATAATAAATGGAATGCCGCTTATCGGGGTATTCAGAAAGCGCTTATTTTTGAAGAGAATATAGACCGTGTTCCCGAAGGCGTGCTGAGCACAGACCTGAAGATACAATACAAGGCAGAGTCACGCTTCCTGCGCGGTTGGTTCTACTGGAACATCTTGCGCCTGTATGGTCCGTTTGTGATTTTTGATAAACCGGTCGAACAGGACGAAGACTTTAATAAATACGTGCGCCGTCCGTTTGAAGAATGTGTAGAGTATGTTTGTGAACTGATGGAATCCACGCTGGGCGAACTCCCGGAAGTATGGACTTCTACGGCATACTTGGGACGTCCTACGAAAGGCGCCGCCTTGGCCGTAATCTCACAAGTACGTTTGTTGGCAGCCAGCGAACTTTGGAATGGAAATCCCCGTCTAAAGGATTTCAAGAATAAGGACGGCGAACTGCTGGCGCCCCAGACCAAAGATAACGAGAAATGGCGGATTGCCGCTGAGGCTGCCGAAGATGTGATTGATTTGGGTATTTATCACCTCTACCGTAATACGGAAAGCGGTGACAGAACCTTTGACCCTTATTTGTCTTTCCGCGATTTATTTATGTCCGGCAATCATGCCGAAGTCATATTCGCTACACATAAATCAGGAGACTGGCAGTGGGGCTATGACAAACGTTGCAACCCGAAAAACGGCGGATATAGCATGCAGAATGCGACACAAAATATCGTAGATGCGTTCTTGACCCGTGACGGACTGGATATTAATGATGATGAGAACTATACCGAAGCAGGATTCGCGAAAGAAGACGACCCCGCAGAATACGGAAAAGTCCGTAATGAAATCAACCGGGGATACCGCAAGGGAGAATCCAATATGTACGCCAACCGTGAGCCCCGTTTCTATGCTTCCGTACATTACAATGGACGTCCTGCACTTTCTGCCATTACCGTAGACGACCGCAACTACTTCTCATCCGACAAGAATAAGGACGGATTCGGAAGAGCTGAATATTACTATTCGGGTTCATCGGGCGCAGGAACGCAAATGACTGACTTTACCGGCTACAATATAGCGAAGAAAGTAAGTACCTCTTCCAGTATCCGTAACGACCAGGCGGTATATCGTCCGTTTATACATATTCGTTACGCCGAGATACTCTTGAACTATATGGAAGCGATGAATGAATACAACCCTGAAGATTCCAAAATTATCAGCTACTTTAATGAAATCCGTGACCGTGCAGGTATTCCGAAGATTATGGCTACCTACCCGCAGGATTTGGGAGACAAGGACAAAATGCGTGAATGGATTCTTCGTGAACGCCAAATCGAACTGGCTTTCGAAGGCGACCGTTTCTGGACACTTGCCCGCCGCCTGCTTTATGAGAAAGAAGAAAACCGCAAGATCTATCGTATGAATGTGCTTGCCGACGACCAGGGACAAGGCTTTGCTTTTGAAGGTTTCTATGAACGTAAAATCTTGCAGACCAGATATTGGGATAATAAGATGTACCTGTATCCTATCTATCAGACAGAGATTGACCGCGGACGTGGCCTGGTACAGAATCCGGGATGGTAAATTTTCCCCGATAATATAAAACTAATAAGATAGCAAAATGAAAACAATTTCATACTATATATCTATGGCTGTTATCCTGACAGCAGCCATTATCACCGGAGGTTGTACGGACGATGATGAAAAGTCGCTGTCGCTCCGTTCCGGAGAGCTTTCTATCTATGATTTTGCTCCGAATACAGGAAAAGGCGGCACGCAATTACTGATAAACGGAGAGCAGTTTCCCCTGGATGCGGCTTCTATCAGTGTGACCATCAATGAAGTGGAACTCTCCATTCTGCGTTCCAATGAAGAACAATTATTGGTCGAAGTTCCTGATAATGAAGCGATAGGGACAGCTCCTATTGTCATCAATACAAAAGGAAAGACCACCCAATCGGAAGTAAACTTTACTTTCCGGAAAACAGCCATCACAGGCTTTTCTCCTGCTTACGGAAAAGTAGGGACGAAGGTACGCATCTATGTGGAGAACCTGCCGGCAGAAATCAAGAATCCGACTGCAACTTATAATGGCATAACGGCAGAATGTACGGCAGAAGAAGGTTATTTCCAGGTGACTATTCCCGAAGCGGATTTCGGTTCTTATCCTATTATCATCAGCTTCAACGGAAGAACGCTTTCTACCGGTGAATTTGAATATAAAGACCTCTTGTTCGAGCGTACGATTACCACGCTGCCGGGAAGTTCCGAATTTAATATAATGTGTGCGGATTGGGAATACCGCCGGGGCGGAATCGCGGTAGATAACGACGGCAACGTATATCTGACGGATATAGGCAATTTGCGTGTTCGTAAAATCACGCCCGACGGAACCGTCAGCGAAGCGGCCGGCGCAGGAACGGAAAGTACGGTTGACTGGGGACTAAACTGGCGATATGAAAATGGTGGCACAGGTTCCTACAACGCAGTGGTACGTCCTACTGACTTAAAGGTGGATAGCAAGGGAAATATGTATATCTGTGACGACTGGACAGGTGCAACCGTATGTTTCGAACCCGATGGCAAAGCTCTTTATTTGGGTTGGCAGGCAGCCATTAGTCTGGCTGTTGATGAGGCGAACAACCGGCTTTACAGCATGAAGTCAAACGGAGATATTCTTCTCAAGGACTTGAATGATTATGGCGGTGACCCGGCAAGCGCAGGTACTTTGATTATTACCGGCAATGGAAGTTGCGGCGGAATGGACGTAGATAAGACTACGGGAGATCTTTATACTACCAATATCGGAACTCACCAAATCATCAAATATGCAAAAGACAGTTGGGGTACACCGATTGTGATAGCCGGCAGCGGACGGAGCGGATACTCCGACGGTGCGTACAACGAAGCTACATTTACCAGCCCGTGGGGAATAGCTGTTACGCCGGACGGAAACATTCTGGTGGCAGGCAATGGTACGTCAGATGCTTCGACAGTCAGTGCCGACCAGAGTATTCGTTACATAGACCAGAAGACGGGAATGGTTTCCACCTTCGCTGGTTCGGGAACATCCGGCAATACGGACAGCAGCTTCGAAGTACTCTCTTATGCTGGAATCAATTCCACTATCGAAAGCCTGCCTGCTGCCTTTGGCGCTCCTTCTTCTGTATGCGTCGGCAAGGACGGTACGGTGTATGTATTAGACCGCCGGAATAATTGTGTAAAGAAAATAACAACCGTAGAAAAATGATAAGTCTTATGAAACTGAACATTATTCAATATATTACTTTGGCTTTGCTGGTATGCAGTACAAGTCTGCTTAGCAGTTGTAAGGACGACGACGGGCACGATGCCGGCAGTCCGGTGGTAGTGAACCGTTTCTATCCGACCAGCGGTAGCGCCGGAACGGAAATCCTTATTACCGGAAAGAACTTTTCGGAGAATCCGGAAGATATTTCGGTGACTTTAGGAAACATTCCCTTAAAAGTGCTGAGCTGCAACATGAACAATATCATGGCTATTGTTCCGCCCAAGTTAGGTGACGGTGTGTTGACAGTTACTGTCGCCAACCGGGAGCCTGTCCGCACCATTGAAGCATTCACCTATTCGTTCTCAGCGGTAGTTACCACTTTTGCCGGTAGCAGCAATGGCGAACCGGGATACCAGGATGGCAATGGAAGCGAAGCATTGTTCTTCTTTGACGGTGCCAAGGGAGATCCTGCCGAAGACTGGCGGAAAGGCTCCATTTGCGTCGATGACGCTGGAAACGTGTACGTAGGCGACTGTGTCAACTATTGTGTCCGCAAGATTACTCCCGACGGAACAGTTACCACTTTGGCCGGACTCGCCGGAAACAGCGGTGACATAGACGGAACAGGAGCACAAGCCCGCTTCAATGGACTCTATGGTATGGATTGTGATGCGGAAGGCAATATCATCATGACCGATGTGTTCGGATGGAAAATCAGGAAAATAACTCCTGATGGCGTGGTGACCACACTTGGGGAGACTAGCTTTGAACCTTGGATGCTGACTGTGGATAAGGGCAACGGAGATATTTTTGTCTCATCCAATAGCGGTATATATAAATGGACAAAAGACGGTTCTACCCAGATTTCTACCGGTAATTTCAGAGGACTTGCTTTGGACAAAGAAGGCAATTTGTACGGAGCCGATCAGATATTGAATGGCATAGTCAAATTCAAGGCCGGTACTTGGGAAGCAGAGAATCTGACAGGTAAGGGTACGGCAGGATATTTGAACGGAGCCTTTGAAGACGCTCTCTTTACATTTCCGTGCGATTTGGCCATTGATTCGAATGGAGATATTTACGTGGCCGGTAATGGTTCATGGAATGGCGGCGAGAATCTCGACCAAAGTATCCGTTTGCTCGATATGACAAACAGGACCGTACGCTTAGTTGCAGGAGGTACTCAGGAAGGATATGTAGATGCGAATGGCTCGTCAGCCGTTTTCGCAGGCCCGCAAGATCTGGCTGTCGACAAGAATGGCGTGATTTATGTCTATGACAAGAAAAATAATGTAATAAGAAAAATTGTTTACGAGTAATTAAGGGGGGTATTTAAAAAGAAATACAGATGAGAAAGAAAATGATTCTAATGGCTTTTGCCTTGTTCATAGGTCTTAGTGCATGTGGTAATGACGACAAAGAGCTTACGGGCGAACCGGGAAACGAACAAGGGAGCAATGGCGGGGACGACCCGAATAATCCCGGTGATCCTTCCGGCAGTGAACCGGTAAGTTGGTATGTGGCTACCACAGGCAATGACGCAAACAGCGGTACTGTTGAAAGTCCTCTGAAAAGTATCTCAAAAGCATTGCTGCGTGTCAATCCCGGCGATACGATTTTCCTTCGGGAAGGCGCGTACCACGAGTTTGTCACTCCTACACGTTCGGGGAAAAAAGGCAAACTGGTAACAGTAAAAAGCTATCCGGGCGAAATGGCAAAGATTGACGGAACCGGACTGACTATCAAAGGATGGTTCAGCGCCTTGGTGCAACTGAAAAGCGTCCAATACATGACCTTTGAAAACCTGCATATCTGCGACGCTACGAATTCGGATGTCAATACCGACCCCGAAGGAGTATATATCAACGGAGTGTCAAGAGACATCACTTTCCGTAACTGCAAAATCTATAACATAAAAAACACCTGTCTTGCAGGACACAACAACGGTGACTGGCGTAGCGCGCATGCATTCCTGGTGATAGGCGACGATAACGGAACCCCGATACGTAACCTGACCATCGAAAAATGTGAAATCTACGATATACACACCGGAACCAGTGAGACGCTGACTATCGCCGGAAATGTGGATGGTTTCACCATACAGGATTGTGAAGTGCATGATGTGGAAAATATCGGAATCATCGTGGCGGGTGGGGATAACCTGAACGCGGGCGGCGATATATCCGTGAATTATGCACGTAACGGAGTAGTGAGACGCAACAAGGTGTATAGATGTTCCCACCAGGTTTCAAAGGATTTTTGGGAAGGTGTTTATAATAATCCCGCTGCCTATGGAGCCATCGGAATATATGTCTGCGGAGGTGCAAGCACCGTCATCGAGCAGAATATCGTATGGGAGTGCGACCGTGCCATCGGCCTGATAAGCGAGAGCGATGTACTGGCAACCAAAGACTGTATCGTGCGTAATAACTTTGTTTACAACAACTATCGTACAGGCATTTATCTGGGTGATTATATCGGCTATACCATAGGTGGTACGTCCGGATGCTATGTAGTAAACAACACCCTCTACCACAATAACCTGGTTGGCGGCGCACTGAACGGAAGCAATAATTCAGCGAACATCAATGACGAAAAGGACAGTGAAGGTGAAATCCGCCTGGCGGAGAATTGTACCAACAATACAATTATGAACAACCTCATTTACACAGTGACCGACAGGGATATTTTCGTCCGTAAGTACACCAAGTCCGGCAGCAAGAATAAAATAGGATACAACCTCTATTATTCTCCGACTACCGCCAATCACAAATGGTTTTGGGACGGCGTCGAATACACGAGTTTCACAGCATGGCAGAAAGCCAGCGGTGATGAAAACTCAGTCTATAATGCCGATCCTTTGTTGCAGAGCCCCAGTCTGCCCAATCCGAACCTGCACTTGCAGCCGGGTTCGCCCGCAAAGGGAAAAGGCCATTTTATAGCTGCCTATTTTGTTGGCAACTATGATATTGACGGTGACGTACGTTTTAGCGGAACGACGATCAGCATAGGTGCCGATCAGTAATAACACAATGAAATAGATAAACTCAATGATTTTCAATTAAAAGCAAAATAGAAATGAGAAAAAGTTTTTGCTCGCTCATCAGCTTTCTTCTATTTAGCTTGTTGGCGTGCGGAGCTACCCCTGCCCATTGGTATGTAGCCCCGACCGGTAACGACGCGAATAATGGAAGTAAAAGAAAACCACTCAAGACGATAGCCAATGCACTGCAACGTGTCAACCCCGGCGATACCGTTTTCCTGCGTGAAGGCTCATACGGCGAATTTGTCGTCCCCACACGTTCGGGAAAGCCCGGCAAGATGATAACATTGAAAAGTTATCCCGGCGAGACAGCCAGGATAGACGGCTCCGACCTGTATATCAAAGGGTGGGGGAATGCTCTGGTACAGATAAACAACATCGACTATATGCAATTCGAAAACCTGCATATCTGCCATGCCCATGATTCGGAGAACAACACCGACCCGGAAGGTATCTATATAAGCGGCACTTCCGGCAATATCACTTTCAGGGGATGCAAAGTGTACGACATAAAGAATGATTGCCCGCTGGTCGATGCCAAAGGTGACTGGCGCAGCGCGCATGCCATCCTGGTGTTAGGCAATAACGACAACACCCCGATTCGTAATCTGCTGATAGAAAAATGCGAGATATTCGAGATTCATAGCGGCACAAGCGAAGCCTTTACACTGGCAGGCAACGTAGTCGATTTCACGATTCAGGATAATGAAGTGCATGATGTGGAAAACATCGGTATCATTATCGCGGGCGGAGATAATCTGAACCCTCATGGCGATATTTCGGTCAACTATGCGCGTAACGGAATAGTGCGCCGTAATAAAGTATATCGCTGTACACACGAAAAGTCACAGGACTATTGGAGCCAGTCCGTATCCAATGGCGGAGCGATTGGTATCTACCTGTGTGGCAACGGAAATACGATTGTAGAACAGAATGAAGTCTTTGAATGTGACCGGGGAATCGGGCTGTGCAGCGAAAGCTATAAACTGCAAACCAAGGACTGCATCGTACGCAACAATTTCGTGTACAACAACTTCCGCACCGGCATCTATATGGGAGCCTATCTCGGTTTCGACGGCCTAAGCACCAAAAGTTGCTATGTGGTGAACAACACCCTGTTCAACAACAACCTGAAAGGCGGACAACTGGACGGCACGAACAACTACCTGAAGGTAAACGACCGCGACAACAGCAGTGAAGGCGAAATTCGCCTGTCCGAGTTGTGCGAAGAGAATGTAATAGCCAACAATATCATTTATGCCCTGTCAGACAGGGACATCTTTATCCGCAAATACACCACCTCGGGAAAGAATAATTTTATCGGCGGCAATATCTATTTCTCACCGAACAAGAAGAACCATAAATGGATGTGGGACGGCAAAGAATACACCGACTTTTCCGCCTGGCAAGCCGCCTGCGGCGACCGGACATCGGTATTCAATGTAGACCCGCTGCTGAAAAGCACCCGTACGCAACAACCGGACTTACACTTGAAATCCGCTTCGCCGGCCATCGGCACAGGCCTTGTATATCAGGGGTATGTCAATGGGATGTTCGACATCGACGGTGACAAGCGTTGCGAGATTCATCATATTAATATAGGTGCCGATCAATAAAGTATCCGCCCTTTCACCCGTTCAAATATACAAACCATGAAAATACTGAAACACTCTCTGGTTATTCTTTTTGTGTTGCTGTGTACGGCAGCCCATACCTGTGCCGCTCCGTTCGACGGCGTACGGGAGCTCGTATCCCGTCGTGCTCCGTGGCTGGGCAAACATATTCAGTTCAAGGCAATGCCTTCTTCGGACGGCGGTTGCTTCACATTGCAGACAGTTAATAAGAAACTACTGGTTCAGGCTACCGACGCAAATGCGGCGGCAGTCGGTGTCAACTGGTACTTGAAGTATTACTGCCATCGCAGTATGTCGCATCTTGGTGACCAGCTCGCCCCCGTAACAGAGCTTCCGGTCATTGACCAACCCGTAACAGTCAAAACCTCATCTATATATCGCTATGCGCTGAATTACTGTACCTTTAATTATACCATGAGTTTCTACGACTGGGATGACTGGCAGTGGGAGCTTGACTGGATGGCGCTCAACGGCGTTAACCTGATGCTTGTAGCCAACGGTTCGGAAGCTGTCTGGCAGAACACGCTCCGTCGGATGAACTACTCTGAAAAGGAGATTGCCGACTTTATCACCGGACCTGCCTATAATGCCTGGTGGCTGATGGGAAATATTGAAGGATGGGGCGGACCTATGCCCCAGTCGCAGATAGACAGCCGGAAGAAACTCGTACAGAAAATGCTGAAACGCATGAAGTCACTGGGCATCGAACCGTTGATGCCCGGATTCTACGGAATGGTGCCGAGCAATCTGAAAAACAAAAGTAAGGCACATATCATTCCCCAAGGTACTTGGGGAGCTTTCACAAGGCCGGATATTCTCGACCCGATGGATCCTGAATTCGACCGTATAGCCGGAATATTTTATGAAGAAACCCGTCGTTTGTATGGTTCGGATATCCGTTTCTTCTCCGGCGACCCTTTTCACGAAGGCGGAGCAACGGACGGTGTAGCGTTGGGAGACGCAGGCCGGGCTATACAGAAAACAATGCAGAAATACTTCCCGGAATCTATCTGGGTGTTGCAAGGCTGGCAGGACAACCCGAAGCCGGGGCTGCTTGAAAAACTGGATAAACGCTACGTACTGGTGCAGGAATTATTCGGTGAAAACACCAACAACTGGGAGACTCGCAAAGGCTACGAGGGAACTCCTTTCATCTGGGCTACCGTCACTAACTTTGGCGAAAGGCCGGGCATCAACGGAAAGTTGCAACGTTTTGCCGATGAGGTTCACCGTGCCTCGAATGGAGAATACGCATCGTATATGAAGGGAGTAGGCATTTTGCCCGAAGGCATTAATAATAACCCGATTACCTATGAACTGTTGCTTGAATTAGTGTGGCACAAAGACCGCGTAGATGTAGACCAATGGGTGGAATCCTATATTACAGCCCGCTATGGACGCATCACCGATGATATACGGACTGCCTGGAAAATGATGTTGAAATCCATTTATAGCAGTGAAATCGGTTATCAGGAAGGCCCGCCCGAAAACATCTTATGTGCGCGTCCGGCGTTGGAACTCAAATCTGTTTCTTCCTGGGGAAGACTGGCTAAGAAATACGACACGGAACTTTATCGAAAAGCAGCGCTCCTGTTTGCCAAGGCAATGCCCCAATTCAGTGACGTCCGTACCTATCGCATCGACTTGATACACTTCCTGCGGCAAGTGATAGCGAATGATGCCGATTCGGTATTCAATGCAATAATGACTGCTTACCAAGAAAAAGATACTGAAAAGTTTGAAAAGCAAGTATCCCGGTTCCTCGAAATGATAGATACCGAAAATGAACTGCTGGCACAAGACCCGTTCTTCCGCCTGAGCACATGGCAGCAGCAAGCGAAAGATGCAGGCAATACCGCCGTAGAGAAAAAGAACAATTTCCACAATCTGATGATGCTTGTCACTTATTGGGGCGAGCACATACCGGCGGAAGACAATCTGCATGATTATGCCTATAAAGAATGGGCAGGCATGATGAACACCTACTACAAAGACCGTTGGATGGTTTACTTTGACTATCAGCGCGCATTGCTTCGCGGAGAGACAGCGCAAGCGCCCGATTATTTCCATTGGGAGCGCGAATGGGTGGAAAAGAACCTGCATATGGCAGACGATGCGCCACGTATGTCTTTGACGGAAATTGTAAATAAGATTACCCGGTAATATTGTTTTATGTAAGAAGAAAGAACGTAATGAACAGGATATATTTCAGTTTTATGATTTCCCTTCTTCTGCTTGTCGGCTTTTCCGGCTGCGAGCAGAAGAAAGGAACCATACAGCCCCTTGTGGTGGCTACTATGGAGCGTCCTTCGGGGCAGGAGGATGTCATTCAGTTGACAGCCCCCAAGATAGACACCGTGCGTGTCGGATTTATCGGACTGGGGATGCGTGGCCCGGGAGCAGTGGCCCGTTTCACTCATATTCCGGGCACGAAAATCAAGGCTTTGTGCGACATTCGTCAGGAATGTGTGGAAAAGGCGCAGGATATTCTCAAAGAAGCCGGTTTGCCCGAAGCTACGGCTTATTATGGAGATGAAAATTCATGGAAACAGTTGTGCGAAAGAGACGATATAGACCTTGTATATGTAGCTACGGACTGGAAGCATCATGCCGAAATGGGGGTATATGCCATGGAACATGGCAAGCACGTGGCTATTGAAGTGCCGGCAGCCATGACGCTGGATGAGATTTGGAGTCTCATCAATACGTCCGAAAGAACCCGCAAGCACTGTATGCAACTGGAAAACTGCGTGTACGACTTCTTTGAACTGACTACGCTGAACATGGCGCAACAGGGAGTGTTCGGTGAGGTTCTGCACGTGGAAGGGGCTTATATCCATAATCTTGAAGAATACTGGTCTTCCTATTGGAACAACTGGCGTATGGATTACAATCGTAATAACCGGGGGGATGTATATGCGACACATGGCATCGGCCCGGCTTGCCAGTTGCTCAATATTCACCGGGGAGACAGGATGAAGACACTGGTGGCTATGGACACAAAAGCGGTCAATGGGCCTGCATATATCAGGAAAACAACGGGCGAGGAAGTGAAAGATTTCCAGAATGGCGATCAGACAACTACTGTCATCCGTACGGAAAATGGAAAGACGATGCTTATCCAGCACAATGTCATGACACCGCGTCCTTATAGCCGTATGTACCAATTGGTCGGCACAGACGGATATGCCAGCAAATATCCGGTCGAAGAATATTGCCTGCGTCCCGAACAGGTGGACACCCATATCGTCCCCAACCATGAGAACCTGAGCGCGCACGGCTCCATGCCCGAAGAAGCGAAACAGGCAATAATGGACAAATACAAACACCCCATTCACCGGGAACTGGAAGAGACAGCCAGGAAAGTGGGCGGTCATGGTGGTATGGATTACATCATGGACTATCGGTTGGTGTATTGCCTGCGCAACGGTTTGCCGCTGGACATGGATGTATATGATTTGGCAGAATGGTGTTGTATGGCGGAGTTGACCCGTCTTTCCATCGAAAATGGTTCGGCTTCGGTGGCCGTTCCTGACTTTACGCGTGGCGGATGGAACAAAATAAATAAATTCCGTCATGCGCTTGTGCAATAGGTATGAAAAGATAAAATAAGAATATAACGATTTAATATCCATGAATAAACGAAAACTTTGTCAGGCATTACTCGGTTTGCTAATGCCACTCCTGTTTCTGGCGTGTTCTCCCAAAGAACGTATCAAGCTGGACGGTGGAACTTTCAACATTGACGGGAAAGACGTACAATTAATTTGTGGCGAAATGCACTATGCCCGTATCCCTCACGAATATTGGCGCGACCGCCTGAAAAGAGCCCGTGCGATGGGACTGAACACCATATCGGTCTATGTCTTCTGGAATTTCCATGAGAGCCAACCCGGTGAGTTCGATTTTAGCGGACAGGCGGATGTAGCCGAATTTGTGCGTCTCGCGCAGGAAGAGGATTTGTATGTGATACTTCGTCCGGGACCTTATGCCTGTGCGGAGTGGGACTTCGGCGGTTATCCTTCCTGGCTCCTGAAGGAAAAGGATATGGTTTATCGTAGCAAGGACGCCCGCTTCCTCGAATATTGCGAACGGTACATCAAGGCGCTTGGCAAACAACTGGCTCCGCTGACTATCAACAATGGCGGTAACATCTTGATGGTGCAGGTAGAAAATGAATACGGCTCTTATGCGGCGGATAAAGAATACCTGGCTGCTCTTCGGGATATGATAAAGGATGCAGGATTCAATGTCCCGCTGTTTACTTGCGATGGTGGCGGTCAGGTTGAGGCCGGACATATCGACGGAGCGTTGCCGACATTGAACGGTGTATTCAGCGAAGATATTTTTAAGATTATAGATAAATACCATCCGGGCGGCCCGTATTTCGTGGCAGAATTCTATCCGGCTTGGTTTGATGTATGGGGACAGCATCATTCGACGGTCGATTATAAGCGTCCGGCGGAACAACTGGACTGGATGTTGGGACGTGGCGTATCCATCAGCATGTATATGTTTCATGGCGGAACCAACTTCTGGTATATGAATGGAGCCAACACAGCCGGCGGATACCGTCCGCAACCCACCAGTTACGACTATGACGCGCCTTTGGGCGAATGGGGAAACAGTTATCCCAAATATCATGTTTTCAGGGAAATCATCCAGAAATATCTGCCTGAAGGAACTGTATTGCCGGAAGTGCCTGCCGATAATCCTACAACGACATTTGCCGCGATTGAACTGAAAGAAAGTGCTCCCCTGAAATCTGCTTTCCACCAGACTACCCAATCAGAAAATGTACTTTCAATGGAAGACCTGGGCGTTGATTTTGGATATATACATTATCAGACTTCCATCAACAAGGCGGGAAAGCAAAAGCTAATCATACAGGACTTGCGCGACTATGCTGTGGTTCTGGTGAATGGGAAACAGGTGGCAAGCCTGGATCGCCGTTACAATCAGAATAATGTAATGTTGGATATTCCCCAGGCGCCTGCTGTCTTGGAGATATTGGTAGAGAACACAGGCCGCGTCAACTACGGTCCTGATATACAGTTCAACCGCAAAGGGATTACAAACCAAGTGCTATGGGGAGATGAAAAGCTGACCGGATGGTCCATTACTCCGCTACCTCTTTATAAAGAAAAGGTGTCCGAACTGAATTTCGGCGAATCGGTGCATGGAGTTCCGGCTTTCCATAAGGGAGTATTCAGCCTTCAAAAGAAAGGTGATTGTTTTGTCGATATGAGCCAATGGGGGAAAGGCGCTGTCTGGGTAAATGGAAAATCACTCGGACGTTTTTGGAACATCGGTCCGCAGCAGACTTTATACGTACCTGCGCCCTGGCTGAAAGAAGGAGAAAATGAAATCATTGTCTTCGAAATGGAAGATACCGGAAACCGTACTTTGCAAGGTTTGGACCGACCTATACTCGACAGCCTGGGAGTGGATAAGAACTACCAACAGGGACAACGACGTATCGTCCAGGGAACTCCGATTCTTGAAAAGGGAGATATTGCGCTGAAAGCTACCGTACAGGAATCCAATGACTGGCAACAATTTGAATTTCCTGTTGCCACAACATTACGTCATTTTTGCATCGAAACGCTTTCTTCTTATACCGATGACAATCAGGCTTGTATTTCAGAAGTCGAGTTATTGGATGATAAAGGACAGGCGATTGATAAGACGAAATGGGAAGTTGTCTATGTAAGTAGTGAACTGTCCGATAAAAATCTGGGAGTAGGAGAGAACTTATATGATGGCGATGTTTCCTCATTTTGGCATACAGACTGGGCTGCGGCTTCTGCCCATCCTCATCAGATTATTATTGATATGAAGGAGATATATAAAGTTTCTGCTTTACGGATGAAAGTGCGTGAAGGCTCGTTCTTGTCCGGTAAAGTAAAGGATATACAGCTATATACTCGTCCGCAATTCTTTTTGTTCCGTCAATAGATTATTGGATTAAATCATATCACATCACATTTGCCCTTTCCCACGCTTTATCTCTTTGTTCACTAAGAGCAGCGTGCGGAAAGGGTTTTCTACCAAGAAATATTTTATTAAGTTTTGCTCTCATACTCTCATAAATCGTTTGAATCCCTTTGTTCATCGTGGTTTCAGCTATGGGAGCAGGGACTTGTCTCTCCCTGATAGTAACTTTTACTCTCATACTGATTTTTTATTTTTAATATATAATATATTTATAATCAGTATAATATGTGTTTTCTTGTGATAAGTCAACATACTCCATGTCGACTGCTTTTTGTGCTTTATTTGCTTCGTATAGCCTATAATTTTATGTTTGTCTCGGTTTCAAGTAGCTGTTTTTATCCTTTTTTCTCCTATATATCATACGTCGGCTCCTTATATATTATATGTCGGTTCCTTATATATTATATGTCAGCCTTTGTATATTGTATGTCAATCCTTAAGTATTCTTCTGTTTTCCCTTAATCATGTGAAAGGGCTCACAACTGTGAGCTTATATGTTCACATATGTAGACATGTCTATTTACAACTGTTAGCCTATTTGTTCACACTAGTGAGCCCTTGACAATGAGTAAGGGAAGATATATAGATGCCTAAGGAAAGATGTCCGGATATTAGTGGGATGACCTCTTGACGTCTGCTTTGTGTGTTGTAAAGTACCGCTTGATAATATGTAATTAAGCGGTGCATGACTTCATGTTTACCTTTAAATATGTTGCTGTTTAATGATTCTTTCGTTTCAGAAGTGTTACTTTTCTTATGAGAAATGCTTGATAAACGTATGAGAAATGCACTGTTTTTAAGGTAAAATGGTGAAAAAAGTATGAGAAATGCCGTATTTGATTTTATTTCTCATAGTGTTATCTGATTGATTAATATGTAATTATCCTGTAATTATGAGAATATGAGAAATGATTTTGAAAAATCGTTTCTAGTAGCTTTTTTAGAGTAAGAACTATCAGGGCACCCGCTCAATAATCTCTACATAGTTTTGACTTTTTTTCATCTTCTCTCTGAAAAACCTATAAAACCTTTTTTCCTGTGTTGTTCTATGCCTATATTTGTTCTACAATCTCAAACTATATCGCCATATGAACCTACAAGAGTTTTCATCTTATGTTCCTGATGTTCGTAGTGAAAAGAACCAAGTGTATACGGTCGAAGAAATCGTATTTATTGCGATGGTTTCAGTTCTTTGTGGTGCTGAAACCTGGAATGAAATAGAAATATTTGGTAATAGTCATGAAGAATATTTCAAGAACCGTCTTCCTCATTTATCAGGTATTCCCTCAGAAGATACTTTCAACCGTTTTTTCACTTTGTTAGATATTGAATGGTTTGAAGAAATTTTCCGCCTTTGGATTAATGATATTTGCAGTCAGCTTCCCGGTGTCGTTGCTATAGATGGCAAGGCTGTATGCCCAACTTCCCATTCAAAGGGTCATGGGATGAAAGATCGTTTATATATGGTCAGTGCATGGGCCGTACGCAATGGCCTTTGTCTGGGGCAACAAAAAGTGGATGGAAAATCCAATGAAATAACTGCTATCCCTGAACTGATAAAGGCTCTTGACCTGACACAGTGTATTGTGACCATTGATGCTGTTGGTTGTCAAAAAACAATAACAGAGACAATTATAAATGCAGAAGCGGATTATATCCTGTGCGTCAAAGACAATCAGAAGAAACTCAAAGCTCGGATATTCTCTCTGCTCACAGAAGAAGACCGGATTTATCTACCTTATAAGCAAAGCTATTTCCAACAGAATGACGGTCATGGCAGAAAAGAATACAGAGAATGTGTTTGTGATGCCGCTTTTTACCCGGAGCATTTTTATGCCGGTTGGAAGGGGATAAAAACTATAGCGAAAATAACATGCGTCAGGCAGGTTGGCAATGCAGAACCAACCACAGAAACAAGATGCTATATTTCTTCTTTGCCACAAGATCCGAAATTGATTCTGGAATCGGTCAGGTCACATTGGCAAGTGGAAAATAACTTGCATTGGCAATTAGATGTTTCCTTTAGAGAAGATTACACTAGAAAAACGGATAATGCAGCAGTTAACTTTTCACTCATGTGCAAAATGGCTCTTATCTTATTAAAGCAAAGTAAAAAGAAGATAGGGATAGCAGGGAAAAGAAAACTATGCGGGTGGGATGAGAAATACAGAGATGAAATACTAGGTATTCAAAGAATTATACCACCCACAGAGCAAAAAGATAACATGTAGAGATTATTGAGCGGGTGCCCTGAAGAACTATTCTACCTAAGTATGTTTCAGTTAATTTTCATTTTTACCTAAGTATGTTTCGGTAAAATGGAGAATCTTCTTATATTTGCACTAGTTGCAATCTATCACAAAAAACATTGTAGTATGGAAAAGACCTTGATACGCCAGAATGCCCAATGGAACGGCAAAACTTTTGAACACTTATGCCGGAGGGACATTATGGAAAACTTGCTGAAGAAGAAAAAAATGCGTCATATCCAAATCCTGACCGGAGTACGTCGTTGCGGAAAATCAACTGTCTTCAAGTTGCTGATTAATGACTTGTTACAGTCAGGAATAGATGGTAAATCCATTCTGGTCCTCAATCTGGATGACCCACAGTTTATCCCGTTTTGGGACGATTCTTCCAAGTTGTTCGGTGTGATAGAAAATGCGGAACGCATGACCGGGGAAAAGGTGAAATATCTGTTCCTTGACGAAATACAACATCTGTGCGACTGGGAGATATTTGTAAAAAGTGCCTATGACAACGAACTGTTTGAAAAGATATATATTACCGGCTCCAATTCGCAACTGTTGCAAAACCGTTTTTCCAGTTTGCTGTCCGGCCGTTATTTCGAGAATGAAGTGCGTCCGTTCTCCATTCGGGAAGCCTTCCGCTCGCAAGGTATTATGACTCTGCTGGATTGCTATGCCCAGACACCGAAAGTCCTGCGCATGATGGACAGCCTTCTTTCTACCGGCTGTTTCCCTGAAATAGTGTTGGAGGATGCTGATGAAGACATCAAACAGGAGCTGTTGAAAAGTTATTTCGAGTCCATTGTGCAGAAAGACTGCATCGTTTACAGCGGTATACGCGACACCCATTTGTTTTTCAGGCTGGTCAACTATCTGATGCAGAATATGGGTAGCCGTTTTTCCATACCTGCTGTGGGAAAGGCATTGAAAAGTAATGAGAATACGATTTCATCCTATCTCAACTTTTTGTGTGACAGCTATATTTGTACGGATGTACGTAACTTTTCCTATTCCCTGAAAGAAACTTCCCGTTCCCAGCATAAGTGTTATTTCATAGATAACGGTCTGGTGTCAGCCAATGTATTTCGCTATTCCCCGCAAAGCGGAAGCGCTTTGGAAAATCTGGCTTATAATGAACTGAAGAATAAGCACTATGAGAACATTTCATTTGACAATAGTAAGACTGAATGTGATTTTATAGCCTATAAACAGGGAAAAGCATACGGCTTCCAAGTATGTTACGAGTTGAATGAAGCAAACTTAAAACGTGAGCTGAATGGATTTGAATTGGAAAATGTGATGCTTGAGAGAAAAATTCTCCTTACTTACAATCAAAAGGAAACATACGGGGACGTGTCAGTTGTTCCTTTTTGGGAGTGGGCCATGTCGGATTAAGGTAAATAATAATAGAATAATGACGCATTCCGGATATTCTGGAATGCGTTTTTTATACCTTACCCATAGCAGGGCGAACGCTCAATAGCTATTGATTTAAAATATTCGAAAGCTATTTCCTATCTATACGAAATAATTTCATTGTCCATGTTCATTTCTTTGTCAATATCGTTTGTTTGATAGATATTTATTGCTACTTTTGTCGTAGTTTACTTTCTAGCGAAGAAAGTAAGTTTTTGATAATTTTATTGAGAACGGTTATTTATTACATTCTATATAAAAATCCGCTAATTTTTAACTTTTGTGAATGGAATAAGTGACAGGTCTCGCGCACTATTGTCTATATACTTTGTTATATACTCAATTGGGCGTGGGGCTATCGCTTATGTTCACAAAAGGGGTCTTAGCGGATACCTTATATAGGGCATGGGTAGATAGTTCCTGCGCTCTTTTTTATATATAAACCCTCGCACCATCGGGAACTGATGCGGAACAAAACAAAAAGGCGATGGACATTGATTTTAAAGAGAACATCATCCGCTTGATGCAGCATCCTATCATGCACAAGCCCATAAGCGAACTGACCAGTTCTGAACAGAGCCAGGCGCGTGAAATCCTTGAAAACCTGTATGAGTGCTCAATGGATGAAAACTGTACCCAGATAGACTATATCCAAATTTCCCGTCTGCGTTATGCCCTTGGCGATCTAGCTTATGCTCAGTGCAGTAATCCTGAACGTATAATTAAATATTTGCTTTCCTCTCTCCATTCCTTGGAGAAAGGTGGCATTGACTTGAGTCTGAACAAATGGGCAGAGCTGGTTAATTTGCGTCAATCTTCGGAGTAATGGAGTCAATCTGCGGAGCGATGAATACTTTGAATGAATTCAATAAAAACAATAAATTCAATAAATCCAATAATTTGAATAACTCTGAGTTGAATTGCGTAAATCGGATAAAATCATCCGTATGCGCCGGATTCATAATTTTGTCGTACGTATGACATAATGACGAATCAGTTTTCGTAATCCTACCAGTGTATATGACGGAGGTCGCGAACCGGCAGACAGCTTGTGAAAGTAGTTTGTTTGGTTTGTCTCCTAGAGAGGATACCCAACTTTTCCCTTACGGGTATCCTCTTGTTTTTTCTAAATATCCTTTTTTTCTCCTGCAATTTCCGTTCTTTTTTTTCTTCCCGGTCTTTAATCTCTTCGCGCGCATTACGCGCACGTGTGAATATAATAAGGTGTCCTTCCTAGTCCGTTCCCGCGCACACTCCACCTCATATTAAAAAAATATGCTCTACAACATACTTATCAATCAGCCAGTTAGCATAAACATGCAAAAATAATTAGAAAAAAGCGTTGAATATATTTGGAGTATATACCAAAACGGACTACTTTTGCACCCGCTTTCCAAGAGAAGAAAGCCTTGACAAAATGACTTAGTGATAAAGCGAGAGACAGCTTAAAAATAAGAACAAAAAACTTCCGATAAAGTTTGGAAGATATAACTTAAAGTTCTTATCTTTGCAGTCCGATTCGCAAAGAAAACGGTTTTAGCTTTTCTTTTATAATTATTCTTTCCCTTTCGCAAGAGAGCCTGAGAAACGAGTTGAAAAGAAAAACAAAAAAAATTCCGAAAAAGTTTGGTAGTTAAAATTAAACCTCTTACCTTTGCACCCGCTTTTAAAACGAAAGCAACAAGTTCTTTGAAATATTGATAAACAATACAAGTAGTACAAGTTAAAAAATAGAACCGTCAATACTTGTTTCCAATGTAGCAATACATATGAAACACAGGTAATTGAAAAGAGTCAATAAATTTTGTACGGCATCCTGAACAGAGCAAAAACCAGCAGCAATGCTGATTAACAATACTTTTACAATGAAGAGTTTGATCCTGGCTCAGGATGAACGCTAGCTACAGGCTTAACACATGCAAGTCGAGGGGCAGCATTTTTCTAGCAATAGAAAAGATGGCGACCGGCGCACGGGTGAGTAACACGTATCCAACCTGCCTCATACTCGGGGATAGCCTTTCGAAAGAAAGATTAATACCCGATAGCATAGTCCCACCGCATGATGGGACTATTAAAGAATTTCGGTATGAGATGGGGATGCGTTCCATTAGATAGTTGGTGAGGTAACGGCTCACCAAGTCTTCGATGGATAGGGGTTCTGAGAGGAAGGTCCCCCACATTGGAACTGAGACACGGTCCAAACTCCTACGGGAGGCAGCAGTGAGGAATATTGGTCAATGGGCGATAGCCTGAACCAGCCAAGTAGCGTGAAGGATGAAGGCTCTATGGGTCGTAAACTTCTTTTATATGGGAATAAAGTTGAGTATGTATACTTTTTTGTATGTACCATATGAATAAGGATCGGCTAACTCCGTGCCAGCAGCCGCGGTAATACGGAGGATCCGAGCGTTATCCGGATTTATTGGGTTTAAAGGGAGCGTAGGTGGATTGTTAAGTCAGTTGTGAAAGTTTGCGGCTCAACCGTAAAATTGCAGTTGAAACTGGCAGTCTTGAGTACAGTAGAGGTGGGCGGAATTCGTGGTGTAGCGGTGAAATGCTTAGATATCACGAAGAACTCCGATTGCGAAGGCAGCTCACTAGACTGCAACTGACACTGAGGCTCGAAAGTGTGGGTATCAAACAGGATTAGATACCCTGGTAGTCCACACAGTAAACGATGAATACTCGCTGTTTGCGATATACAGCAAGCGGCCAAGCGAAAGCATTAAGTATTCCACCTGGGGAGTACGCCGGCAACGGTGAAACTCAAAGGAATTGACGGGGGCCCGCACAAGCGGAGGAACATGTGGTTTAATTCGATGATACGCGAGGAACCTTACCCGGGCTTAAATTGCACCTGAATATATTGGAAACATTATAGCCGCAAGGCAGGTGTGAAGGTGCTGCATGGTTGTCGTCAGCTCGTGCCGTGAGGTGTCGGCTTAAGTGCCATAACGAGCGCAACCCTTATCTTTAGTTACTAACAGGTCATGCTGAGGACTCTAGAGAGACTGCCGTCGTAAGATGTGAGGAAGGTGGGGATGACGTCAAATCAGCACGGCCCTTACGTCCGGGGCTACACACGTGTTACAATGGGGGGTACAGAAGGCAGCTACCTGGCGACAGGATGCTAATCCCAAAAACCTCTCTCAGTTCGGATCGAAGTCTGCAACCCGACTTCGTGAAGCTGGATTCGCTAGTAATCGCGCATCAGCCATGGCGCGGTGAATACGTTCCCGGGCCTTGTACACACCGCCCGTCAAGCCATGAAAGCCGGGGGTACCTGAAGTACGTAACCGCAAGGAGCGTCCTAGGGTAAAACTGGTAATTGGGGCTAAGTCGTAACAAGGTAGCCGTACCGGAAGGTGCGGCTGGAACACCTCCTTTCTGGAGCGATGTCGTTGCAAATGACTTTCAGGTTCTGTTTTTATTGTACTACTGGTACTTGTTTATTTATAAAATATAGATCAACCATCTATAGATAATATAGATAGAGATAAACAAGAGAAAAAAAGAAGCCGAGTCTAACTAAGGTAGACAAGGTTGAACTAGTCCTATAGCTCAGTTGGTTAGAGCGCTACACTGATAATGTAGAGGTCGGCAGTTCAACTCTGCCTGGGACTACCAAGCTCAAGAATGAAGGAAAGCGAAAGCAAAAAGAAAAGCGAAAGCAAAAACAGAATTCTTGAATAACCTCTTGGGGGATTAGCTCAGCTGGCTAGAGCATCTGCCTTGCACGCAGAGGGTCAACGGTTCGAATCCGTTATTCTCCACTCTTTCTAGGAAACGGACACATAAGAACCGGAAACGGACAGGAAAAACGATCTTTGACATGATGAAAACAAAAAAGTAAAATTTTAGTAAAGAGCTAAAAGTATATATCGAACCGTACGTTCTTAACGTATCAAGACTGCGCAAGCAGTCCCCCATACGCTAAGAAGTCAGTTTGAAAGAAAGTAAGCAAGGGCGCATGGCGGATGCCTTGGCTCTCGGAGGCGATGAAGGACGTGATAAGCTGCGATAAGCTTCGGGTAGGTGCAAATAACCTTTAATCCGAAGATTTCCGAATGGGACAACCCGGCATTCTGAAGGAATGTCATCCAACTTAGTTGGAAGCTAACACAGGGAACTGAAACATCTTAGTACCTGTAGGAAAAGAAAATAATAATGATTCCCCTAGTAGTGGCGAGCGAACGGGGATTAGCCCAAACCATAGATGTTACGGCATTTATGGGGTTGTAGGACCACGACATCGCATGAAATTTAGTGAATAGAACGTTCTGGAAAGAACGGCCATAGACGGTGATAGCCCTGTATATGAAGCTAAACTAAGCGTAGTGGTATCCTGAGTAGCGCGGGACACGAGAAATCTTGCGTGAATCTGCCGGGACCATCCGGTAAGGCTAAATACTCCCGAGAGACCGATAGTGAACCAGTACTGTGAAGGAAAGGTGAAAAGAACTTCGAATAGAAGAGTGAAATAGTCCCTGAAACCATGCGCCTACAAGCGGTCGGAGCTTCGTAAGAAGTGACGGCGTGCCTTTTGCATAATGAACCTACGAGTTACTTTTTCCGGCAAGGTTAAGCATTTCAAAATGTGTAGCCGAAGCGAAAGCGAGTCTGAACAGGGCGATTAGTCGGAAGGAGTAGACGCGAAACCAAGTGATCTACCCTTGGGCAGGTTGAAGGTTAGGTAACACTAACTGGAGGACCGAACCGATAAGCGTTGAAAAGCTTCCGGATGACCTGAGGGTGGGGGTGAAAGGCTAATCAAACTTGGAGATAGCTCGTACTCCCCGAAATGCATTTAGGTGCAGCCTTGTGAGTTACTAATGTGAGGTAGAGCGACTGATAAGATGCGAGGGCTTCACCGCCTATCAAGTCTTGATAAACTCCGAATGCGCATTAGTTCTATCACAGGAGTGAGGGCATGGGTGCTAAGGTCCATGTCCGAAAGGAGAAGAATCCAGACCATCAGCTAAGGTCCCCAAATAATTGCTAAGTTGAACTAACGAAGTCAGATTGCTAAGACAGCTAGGATGTTGGCTTGGAAGCAGCCATTCATTTAAAGAGTGCGTAACAGCTCACTAGTCGAGGAGTTTGGCGTGGATAATAATCGGGCATTAAGCAATTTACCGAAGCTATGGGATCAGTAATGATCGGTAGGGGAGCATTCCACTCTGCGTCGAAGGTGAAGCGTGAGCTTTGCTGGAGCGTGTGGAAAAGCAAATGTAGGTATAAGTAACGATAAAGGGGGTGAGAAACCCCCTCGCCGAAAGACTAAGGTTTCCTGATCAACGCTAATCGGATCAGGGTTAGTCGGGTCCTAAGGCTCAGCCGAACGGTGAGGCCGATGGCAGAACAGGTTAATATTCCTGTACTACCTTAATGAGTGACGTGGAGACGGAGCAGTGATAGCGCCGCGGACTGACGGAATAGTCCGTTGAAGGGTGTAGACGTTGATTGTGGCAGGCAAATCCACCGCAAGAGTCGAACCTGATAGTATGGAGCGTTCTTCGGAACAATCCAATAGTGCGTGTAAGCATACTCCCAAGAAAATCCGCTAAACTTAATCATTAAGGTACCCGTACCGTAAACGGACACACGTAGTCGGGTTGAATATACTAAGGCGCTTGAGTGATTCACGGTTAAGGAACTAGGCAAATTGACCCTGTAACTTCGGGATAAAGGGTCCCTACGGCAACGTAGGGCGCAGAGAATAGGTCCAGGCAACTGTTTAACAAAAACACAGGGCTGTGCAAAATTGAAAGATTCGGTATACAGCCTGACACCTGCCCGGTGCTGGAAGGTTAAGAGGAGATGTCATCGCAAGAGAAGCATTGAATTGAAGCCCCAGTAAACGGCGGCCGTAACTATAACGGTCCTAAGGTAGCGAAATTCCTTGTCGGGTAAGTTCCGACCTGCACGAATGGTGTAATGATCTGGACACTGTCTCAACCGTGAGCTCAGTGAAATTGTAGTATCGGTGAAGATGCCGATTACCCGCGATGGGACGAAAAGACCCCGTGAACCTTTACTATAGCTTAACATTGAATTTGGGTAATTGATGTGTAGGATAGGCCGGAGACTTTGAAGCAGGTACGCTAGTATTTGTGGAGTCGCTGTTGAAATACGGCCCTTTGATTATTTGAGTTCTAACCCGTAGATGCGGGGACACTGTTTGGTGGGTAGTTTGACTGGGGTGGTCGCCTCCAAAAGTGTAACGGAGGCTTCTAAAGGTGCCCTCAGGACGATTGGTAACCGTCCGTAGAGTGTAATGGCATAAGGGCGCTTGACTGGGAGACATACAAGTCGATCAGGTAGGAAACTAGAGCATAGTGATCCGGTGTTTCCGTATGGAAGGGACATCGCTCAAAGGATAAAAGGTACTCCGGGGATAACAGGCTGATCCCTCCCAAGAGCTCATATCGACGGAGGGGTTTGGCACCTCGATGTCGGCTCGTCACATCCTGGGGCTGGAGAAGGTCCCAAGGGTTGGGCTGTTCGCCCATTAAAGTGGCACGCGAGCTGGGTTCAGAACGTCGTGAGACAGTTCGGTCTCTATCTATCGTGGGCGTATGAAATTTGCGTGGCTCTGACACTAGTACGAGAGGACCGTGTTGGACTGACCGCTGGTTTACCAGTTGTGCCGCCAGGTGCATCGCTGGGTATCTAAGTCGGGATTGGATAAGTGCTGAAAGCATCTAAGTACGAAGCCAGCCACAAGATTAGATTTCTTAGGGTCGTCAAAGACGATGACGTTGATAGGATGCAGGTGTAAAGGTGGTAACATCATAGCCGAGCATTACTAATTGCCCGTTCACTTTCTTTCGAACCTGTACGGGGCGCGATATATACGTTTAGCAGATTACTGACACAGAAACGGGATACAGAAACAGCAGTAATACACTTAAATTTTACTTTTTCATCATGTCATAACCTTATTCAGGTGGTTATAGCACGAGGGTTCCACCTCTTCCCATTCCGAACAGAGAAGTTAAGCCTCGTCACGCCGATGGTACTGCGTAACAGTGGGAGAGTAGGTAGCCGCCGTTTTTGAAGAAGCCCCTTGATTCATAAAGAATCAAGGGGCTTTCTGTTTTTATACACCCTCTGTTTTTATACACCCTCTGTTTTTATACACCCTCTGTTTTTATACACCCTCTGTATTTATACACCTTCTATATTTATACATCTTCCGTATTAATTTCTGCATTTATATATTTCTACACTTAGTTTTTTACTTCGTCTCTAAGTATTAAATCTTTTTTAAGACATAAAATTACTTTCTTAAAGAACAAAACTCTCTCAGGCTTGTTCTAATAGTAGAGTTAAACTTAATAGTTTAAATGATGTGAACAACGACAAACATATGCATTTAATTGCTACATTTGTCGCCGAATGTCAAAAGGACAATAATAAACAACTAAAATACAATGAAAGCTTCCCCGAAATTCATATTAGCTTTTCTTCTGCTGATGCTATCTTTTAGCATAAGTGGGAATGCCGGGAATTCATCTTCTTGTATTTCAGCATGTGCTTCTTCTTCTTGTCAATTCTCCGAATCAACTTCCGGTACTAATCAACGCTCTTCTGTCAATAGTCACTCTGTGGGTTATGATAACTCTCAGTCTTTGTCTATTTCGGACGTAGAATTGGGCTTTAAACCGGTAACTGAATCAAATGCTAATAACTATCGTCTGCGTAGAATCATCGAAATAAATGACTCTTTAAAAGACGTTATACATAAGTTCTTCTTGTTAAGAGAAAACTCACTTGTATTAGATCAAAGTAAATCTTATTATTCGGATAAGGATCCACATTACTCCATTATCTGCAGCGACTACTATGTGTTCGCTCTAAGACGTATCCTTATTTAGTATTCTTACCCCGTTTTTACTCGTATTAATTTACTTTTCGTACCTCTGTATGAACTGTGCGCCTTTTTTATGTTCAAAAAGTCGCAGGGTCTGTAGCGCAGTGTGTCTAATCATTTGAAATTTTCTAAATAACTAAAATTAATATCTTAACAAAAAACTTATTATGGAAACTACTAAAAAAACTCAAGTTGTAGGTATAAAGAATGCCGGTATCGTAATTATCTGCTGTTTTATTCTGGCAGTGTGTATTTACCATTTCCTGTTGGGAAATCCGTCCAACTTTATGAACAATGATCCGAACAACCATCCGTTGCCCGGAAACTTTCTGGGTACTATCTACAAAGGTGGTATTATTGTGCCTGTCATTCAGACACTGTTGTTGACCGTGCTCGCATTGAGTATCGAACGCTATTTTGCTCTCCGCTCTGCTTTCGGAAAAGGTTCTTTAGCTAAATTCGTTGCTAATATCAAAGCTGCCCTGGCTGCCGGAGATATTAAGAAAGCACAGGAAATCTGTGACAAGCAACAGGGCTCTGTTGCTAATGTCGTTACTTCTACTTTGCGCAAGTATGAAGAAATGGAAAAGAACACTGCTTTGCCTAAAGAACAAAAGCTGCTGGCTATCCAAAAAGAACTGGAAGAAGCTACCGCGCTGGAAATGCCTATGATGCAACAGAATCTTCCGATTATCGCTACCATCACCACACTGGGTACATTGATGGGATTGCTCGGTACTGTAATCGGTATGATCCGTTCGTTTGCCGCTCTGTCTGCCGGTGGTGGTGCCGACTCCATGGCATTGTCGCAAGGTATTTCCGAGGCTTTGATTAACACTGCTTTCGGTATCTTGACCGGTGCTCTGGCTGTTATCTCTTACAACTACTTCACTAACAAAATTGACAAACTGACTTACGGGCTAGACGAAGTCGGATTCTCTATCGTGCAAACTTTTGCTGCTACTCACTAATTCTGCGAACCCTTTAAAATCTATTAATCATGGGTAGAGCGCAAATTAAAAAGAAAAGTACGTTCATAGATATGACTGCTATGAGTGACGTTACCGTACTGCTTCTGACCTTCTTTATGTTGACTTCAACATTTGTGAAGAAAGAACCGGTGCAGGTGAACACTCCGGCTTCCGTATCGGAAATCAAAATCCCGGAGACAAACGTGCTCCAGATTCTGGTGGATCCAAGCGGAAAAATATTTATGAGCCTCGACAAACAGCAGGATATGCAGGCTGTTTTGGAGAGCATGGGTGAAGAGTATGGCATTAAGTTTACTCCCGAGCAGGAGAAGCGGTTTACATTGGCTTCAACTTTCGGAGTGCCTATCAGAAGTATGCAGAAATACCTGGATCTGCCCGAAGAACAACGGGACAAGATTCTCAAGAATGAAGGGATTCCCTGCGATAGTACCGACAATCAGTTTAAGTCATGGGTGCGCAATGCACGTCTTGCCAACGCTGACTTGCGTATCGCTATCAAGGCAGATGCTTCGACTCCATACTCAGTGATAAAGAACGTTATGAACTCACTTCAGGATTTGCGAGAGAATCGGTATAATCTGATTACTTCTCTCAAAGCGGAATCTGAAGAATAAAAAGGAGGAAACAGAATGAGTGCTGAAGTACAAGAGAGCGGCGGAAAAAATGGAAAGAGCAAACAGAAGAAATTTGCCGTAAGGGTGGACTTTACCCCGATGGTGGATATGAATATGTTGCTGATTACTTTCTTCATGCTTTGTACCACCCTGAGCAAACCTCAGACGATGGAGATAAGCATGCCGAGCAACGACAAGAATATTACTGAACAACAGAAGAGTATGGTGAAGGCTTCGCAGGCAATTACATTATTGCTGGGAGCGGATAACAAGCTCTATTACTACGAAGGGGAACCGAACTACAAGGATTATACTTCGTTGAAAGAGACTAGTTACACACCGGACGGCATACGTGCCGTACTTCTTCAGAAGAATGCGGCTGCCGTGAACAAAGTGAGAGCTTTGAAGCAGCAGAAGCTGGACTTAAAGATTTCCGAGGAGGAATACCGCAAACAGGTTTCCGAAATTAAGAGCGGAAAAGATACGCCGACCGTGATTATCAAGGCGACGGATGATGCTTCTTATATGAATCTGATTGACGCGCTGGACGAAATGCAGATATGCAATATAGGTAAGTATGTGATTACGGACATTGCCGAGGCGGACGAGTTCTTGATTAAGAATTTCGATGCTAAGGGACAGTTGTCGCAGAACCTTGCCGATAAATGATGTAACACCTAAAAAAGAAAAGTAAAATGGCAAAAATAGATTTAACTTCTTCGGAATGGTGTCAACTGATTTTTGAAGGCAAGAATCAAGCGTATGGCGCTTATAAGATGCGCGCCAATTCAACGAAACGGCATAATCTGGCGATGCTGGCCGTATTGGTCATCGCATTGATCGGGTTTACGATTCCTACGCTGGTGAAGTTGGCAACTCCGAAACAGAAAGAAGTAATGACGGAGGTCACTACTCTGTCGAAACTGGCAGAACCGGAAATCAAACAGGAAGAGATGAAACGGGTGGAACCTGTTGCGCCTCCCCCGCCTGCATTGAAGAGTTCTATCAAGTTTACGGCTCCTGTCATCAAGAAGGATGAAGAGGTGCATGAGGATAATGAGATAAAGAGTCAGGAAGAGTTGACTTCTACAAAGGTGTCTATCTCCATTGCCGACGTGAAAGGTAATGACGAAGCGAATGGTAAGGACATCGCGGACTTGAAGCAGGTGGTGACACAGGCTGCGCCGGAGCCGGAAAAGGTATTCGATATGGTAGAGCAGATGCCTGCTTTCCCTGGTGGACAACAGGAATTGATGTCGTATCTGGGTAAGAATATCAAATATCCGACGATTGCCCAGGAGAATGGAACGCAAGGGCGTGTCATTATACAGTTTGTGGTGGAGCGTGATGGTTCTATCTCAGATGTGCATGTGGCTCGTGGTGTAGACCCTTATCTGGATAAGGAAGCTGTACGCGTGGTAAAGAGCATGCCGAAGTGGATTCCGGGTAAGCAGAATGGTAAAGCGGTACGTGTGAAGTTCACCGTCCCGGTAATGTTCAGATTACAATAAAAAGATGATGAAAAGACAATTTTGGCTGATAGGAGTCGTTTTGCTGCTGGCATTAAGTGCTTGCCGCTCTAAATCGAAAGAGGGACCGACGGATACGTATTCGTCCGGTGTGATAGCTATTGCGGCGGATGAAAGTTTCGAGCCCATTGTACAGGAAGAAATCGATGTGTTCGAGAGCCTGTATCCTCTGGCCGGGATTGTCCCTCGCTACACAACGGAAGTGGAAGCGATTAATTTACTTCTGAAAGACAGTGTCCGGTTGGCAATCGCAACCCGGACACTGACTGAAGAAGAGATGAATTCGTTTCACAGCCGTAAGTTCTACCCCCGCGAGATTAAGTTGGCTACCGATGCATTGGCATTGATTGTGAATCGTGCGAATCCGGATTCTTTGTTGAGTGTACGTGATTTCCGCCGTATCCTGACGGGAGAAGCGAAAAGTTGGAAACAGGTGAATCCACGTTCAGGCTTGAAGGAGATTCAGGTAGTGTTCGACAATAAGAATTCGAGTACCGTACGCTTTGCGATGGATTCCGTATGTGGCGGGAAACCGCTGGCTGCGGAGAATGTGAGTGCCTTGAAGACTAATCAGCAGGTGATAGATTTTGTAGCGAAGAATCCCGAAGCGATAGGTGTAATCGGGGTGAACTGGCTGGGCAACCGCAGTGATACCACCAACCTTTCTTTCAAGGAAGAAATCAGAGTGATGGCGGTGAGTGCCGAGGATGTGGCGACTCCCGAAAACAGTTATAAACCTTATCAGGCTTATCTGTATTACGGCAACTATCCGTTGGCACGTCCGATTTACGCAATCCTGAATGATCCCCGCAACGGGCTGCCCTGGGGATTCACTTCTTTTATGACATCCGACAAGGGGCAGCGGATCATATTGAAATCCGGACTTGTTCCGGCTACACAGCCGGTGCGTATTGTCCATGTGAAAGACGAATAATAACTAAAATTAGAGACTATCATGAAACGAGTACAAATGTTTTTAGCTGGAGCGTTTATAGCAGTTGGGTCGCTCTACGCGCAATCACCCGATGCCGAATGGCAGGCAGGCGTTGCAAAATTGAAGGAAACTATTCAGACGAATCCGGCACAGGCTGCCGAAGAAGCTGAACATCTGATAAAAGGAAAGAATAAGAAGAATGTGGAACTTCTGGTGGCTGTCGGAGATGCCTATCTGGATGCCGGCAAACTCACCGAAGCTCAGGAATATGCTGCTCTTGCGAGGAAAGCGGATGGCAAGTCGCCCATGGCTTCCGTATTGGAAGGGGATATTGCCGTGAAACAGAAAAATGCGGGTCTTGCTTCTCAAAAATATGAAGAGGCTATTTACTTCGACCCGAAATGTGCGGATGCTTATCTGAAGTATGCGGATATTTATAAGTCGGCGAGCGCAAGCCTTGCCATTGAAAAGCTGAATCAATTGAAAGCACTGGAACCGTCCAACACAGCAGTAGACAAAAAACTGGCAGAGATTTATTATTTGAAGAATGATTTTAGTAAAGCGGCGGACGCTTATTCGCGTTTTGCCATGGGGCCGACGGCAACCGAAGAGGATTTGGTGAAGTATGCGTTTGCCTTGTTCCTGAACCATGATTTTGCAAAGTCGCTCGAAGTGGCGAACATGGGCTTGCAGAAGAATCCCCGCCACGCTGCGTTCAACCGGTTGGCAATGTATAACTATACGGACTTGAAACGTTTTGACGAAGCGATAAAGGCTGCGGATATTTTCTTTAATGAGTGCGACAAGGCCGATTATTCTTATTTGGATTATATGTATTACGGGCATCTACTGGAAGATTTGAAGAAGTATGACGATGCGGTGGTGCAATACGAAAAGGCGGTTGAAATGGAACCGGCAAAGACGGATTTATACAAGAATATCTCTGCTGCTTACGAGCAGAAGAATGATTATAAGAAAGCGATCAGTGCTTACCAGAAATATTATTCATCTCTTGATAAAGAAAAACAGACTCCGGATTTACAATTCCAGTTTGGCAGACTTTATTATGGAGCGGGTACGCAACCTGATTCGTTAACAATCACTGTCGATGAGCGCAAACAGGCTTTGGCATCTGCCGATTCTGTTTTCCAGGTTATCGCAGTGGAGGCACCGGACAGCTATCTGGGTAATTTCTGGCGGGCACGTGCCAATTCGGCACTCGACCCCGAAACAACTCAGGGATTGGCGAAGCCTTTCTATGAGGAAGTGGCTACTTTATTGGAAAGTAAAAACGACCCTCATTACAATGCTGCCCTGGTGGAATGTTACAGTTATCTCGGATATTATTATCTGTTGGCTATCGAAAACCCGGCATTGAAAGCCGAAGCGAAGGCGAACAAGGATACATCGAGGGAATACTGGAGCAAAATTCTGGCTATAGACCCCGCTAATGCTACTGCTAAAAGAGCATTGGACGGCATCAAATAGTGAATAATTTTAGTTGTTTGTCGTGACAGGAGAAGTGGAGAGTGATCTTAGCTTCTCCTTTTTTTGCACTTTTTTCTGCTTTTCTATTGCTTTATTCAAAAGATTGTCTACTTTTGCAGTGTACTATTATACTAATACACTAGATTTGATTAATTTATTAAACAAAAGTACTATGATTGCAGTAGAAAATCTTTCATTTACTTATCGCAAATCGAAGCGTGAGGTGCTCCGAGACTTTTCTCTCTCATTCAAATCCGGCAGGGTATATGGACTGTTGGGAAAGAATGGCGCCGGAAAGTCCACTCTTCTTTATTTGATGTCCGGGTTATTGACGCCTAAAAGCGGCAGGGTGATGTTTCACGATACGGATGTTCGTCGCCGGTTGCCGGTAACTTTGCAGGATATGTTCCTGGTTCCCGAGGAATTTGAATTGCCTTCGGTGTCTTTGGTCAGTTATGTGGAGCTGAACAGTCCTTTCTATCCTCGTTTTAACAAGGAGGAGATGATTAAGTATCTTCATTGTTTTGAGATGGATATTGATATTGATCTCGGATCGCTGTCTATGGGACAGAAGAAGAAGGTGTTCATGAGTTTCGCGCTTGCTACGAATACATCGTTGCTATTGATGGACGAGCCGACCAATGGGTTGGATATTCCCGGAAAGAGTCAGTTCCGCAAGTTTATCGCGTCGGGTATGTCGGATGAAAAAACGATTGTGATTTCTACGCATCAGGTTCGTGATATAGATAAGGTGCTCGATCATGTGTTGATTATGGATGAAAGCCGTGTGCTGCTGGATGAATCGACAAGTGAAATCTGCGACAAACTTTACTTTGTGGAGAGTGACAACCGAGAGTTGGCAAAGAGTGCTCTCTTTGCGATTCCTACAATTCAAGGTAACCATCTGATACTTCCCAATGTAGAGAAAGAAGAATCGGAGATTAACCTGGAACTTTTGTTTAATGCTACATTGGCTGCTCCTGAAGAGATAGCCCGATTGTTTCACGCTCAAAAATAAAAGACGATGATAAAAGATACTTTTTTCAGTTTGCCTCGTTTTATGAATCTTTGCCGCAAAGAGATGGTGGAGAGTTGGAGATCGAATGTGCTTCGTATCGTATTGCTTTATGGAGTGATGGCGGTGGCGGTAATTTGGAACGGATATTTTGAATATAGGGGGAACTATTCGCATACAACAGATCCTGCGTGGTCTTTTCTTCTGATTGCTTTTATATGGGGTTTGTGGATCTTCGGCTGTCTAAGCGCTTCGTTTACAATGGAGAAGATGAAAACAAAAACGAGCCGCACTTCTACATTAATGACTCCGGTAACTCCTTTTGAGAGATTTTTTTCACGCTGGTTTGTGTTTACGGTGGTATTCCTGGTGGTTTTCTTGATTACTTATAAATTGGCGGATTATACGCGGGTGATAGTTTATTCGTTGACTTATCCTGAAAAGGACTTTATTGCTCCTGTTGATTTGTCTCATCTGGTCGGCAAGGGAAAAGATTATTATACATTGTGCAGGACAGGATGGGAGTTCGGAGCATTGATAGCCGCATATTTCTTCGTTCAGTCTTTATTTGTATTAGGCAGCACTATATGGCCCAAAAACTCATTCCTGAAAACATTTGCATCGGGAACGATTATCGGGATAGTTTATTTCTTGGTGGGAGTTTTTATGAGCAAAATATTGTTGCAGAGTAATAAGTATTATTCTTTCCCGGGTGATATTATAATGTCCGATGAAGCTATGTGGGGATTATTAATTGCTGTCAGCATATTCTTTACCCTGTTTAACTGGATACTTGCTTATTTCCGTTTCAAGGAATCAGAAATTATTAACCGAATGTAATCCTTAGCTTATGAATTTTAAAGAAAGTAAAGCCATTTATTTACAAATTGCAGATAGAATCTGTGATGAGATATTGCTGGGGCAGTATCCGGAAGAAGAACGTGTCCCTTCGGTCAGAGAATATGCTGCTATTGTAGAGGTGAATGCCAATACGGTGATGCGTTCTTTTGATTATCTCCAGGTACAGAATATTATTTATAATAAACGCGGTATAGGATATTTTGTAGCATTGGGGGCTAAGGAAATGATTCATTCTCTTCGCAAAGAAATCTTTTTGAAAGAAGAGTTGGAGTATTTCTTTCGCCAGCTTTATACGCTTGATATTCCGATGAAGGAGATAGAAGCAATGTATCGTGAGTTTATAAAAAAGCAGAAATAAAAAACGAAATGTTATGAAACGTACTACTTATATATTAATAGGTCTTATCGTCTCCGGATTGATTGTCATTGTCGCATTTATAGTTCTAATATCCGTATCAGGACAATCACATCAGAGCAATGGTCTTTTTGTCGGGGGAGATGAACGGGTAGAAATGAATTTGGACAATGTACATACAGTGAAGATGTTTATTAACAGGGATAAGGATGGTGAAAACAGGTGGGCTTATGTGAATGGTGATGTGACAGTGACAAGTCCTTCTACAGCAGGAGAAAGAAAGATTGTTTATCCGAAGAATCAGTATCTGAAAGTAAGTCAGGTAAATGACACGTTGCTGATGGAACTTGATTTTAGTAATGGGAATATTCCTGCGAAGTTTCTTGATAGAGACAATATCTATGCGACAGGGATGGATGTACAATTATCTGTGGATTCGCTAAACAGCCTTCTTTTTTATACGAATGGTTTAAAGATGAACTTGAAGAAGGTAAAAATGGATTCTTTGTTTATATATGCTCTTCATCAGGAAGTATTGCTTGACTCTTGTCAGTTCCGTTCTTTTAGTGTTGATGGAGAAGGTTTGAGATTTAAAGCAAAGGATAGTAAGATAGAAAATTTTTATCTGAATCTAAATAGTACATGGGACTGGAAATTTGAGAATTGCGAAATAGGCACAGAATATCTTAGAGGCAGTAATTCTCATCGTAACTCTTTGCAGGTAGGAGAGTGCAAGCGGGTTGTATGGACTCCATTGAATGAAAAGGCTCAATTACAAGTGGCACTTAGAGAGAGTGCGGAAATTATAGTGAGTCCGAAATAGTAACTAGACGTAGCTAAACAGAAAAGGAGCAAAATGAGATAGATTCATTGTTGCTCCTTTTTATTATATAGGCTCTTTATACTTTTATAGCGCTTTGGTCAGCGTGAAACAGTCAATGTCCGGTGCCCAGTTATAGCTGTTTCCCATGCGGATGGTATTATATCCTGCTTTCAGTTCTACAGGAATGGAGATTTGATTGTGCGTTTCGTCTTCTCCCAATGAATTGATTTTTGTGATAATGCCGTTGACGTCTACTTCCAATTGTCGTCCTTTACCGAATGAATAGTAAATGGTCATGTTGTAACGTCCGCCGTCTCCACTGTACACTTCGCGCCATTCAGCATAGTTTTCCGGTTGTCCGCCGAGGAATCCCACTTTCATTTTGCCGGATGCTTCCTTGTCGTTGGCGTAAATAATACCTTTAGGGTTCTTGCCTAAGTCGTTGAAAAGAGGTAAGTACGCCCATTCCGCTTCATACAAAGTCGGTTCCAGGCGTGTTTCGCCTTCCATACGAAGGAACATGGCACTGTGTGCAGGCAGAGTCTGTTCAAAGTTGCCGGAGAAACTGCCTAAATCACTACGCTTTACCAAATCACGAACTTTCACGTTTCCGTCAAATTCCAGAGAAGAGAATGGAACGGAGAAAGTGCATACTGTATCAGTAGGATTGTATAATGCCACAGCACGTACATTGCCACGTTTCTGTTCGATATCTTTCACCAGTACATAGCCGTCGTTTTCGTGCTGCGCTACATAAGCCTGCAATCCCAGCGGGTCTTGATTGAGTGCGATTAATTCTTTATTTGTCAGCAATTCGAGTGAAGATTCCGGCAGGTTCTCCAGATTGCAACCGATAAGCAAAGGAGAGCTCATGATACACCACAAACCGAAATGGGCTTCTTCCTCAGTCGGGGTAAGTCCTTTTCCGCCTACTTTGCTGTCGTCGCGGAATCCGATTACCATCATATCCATATCGTTGTAATGTCCGTTTCCGGCATAGGCGGACAGGTAGAGATTCTTTTTGACTACATATTTCAATGAGCCCCAATGCGCATTAATATCTCCGCTGATACGCCAGGAAGTAGCTACGTCTTTCGCCCAAGTACCGGGGAAGGCCCATCGGCAGATATTCACGGAAACATCTTTGTTCACTTTGTCTATGCTGTTGCGGATAGAGGTGTAGCGTTCTTTTTCATTCAGTCCCAGCACATCTCCACCGCAATAGTCTATTTTGATAAAGTCGAATCCCCAGTCGCCGAAGTATAACTGGGCATCCTGCGGTTCGTGACCATAGATGCCTGCACCTACTCCTGCCGCGTCATTGTCCCAAATGGAACCGCAGGTGTTGTTACCTGCATCCGTATAGATACCGGCTTTCATGCCCAAGCCATGAATGTGGTCAGCCACCGGTTTCATACCGTTCGGAAAACGTGTCTCATGCGTTTGCATGACACCGTTATCATCTCTTTTCCCGAAGAAGCCGTCGTCTACATTAATATACTGATACCCTGCATCTTTCAGGCCTTTCTTCACCATAAGGTCGGCTTGATGTTTAATAATATCTTCGCTGATGTCAACCCGGAATACATTCCATGAACTCCATCCCATGATGGGGGGATTGAACGTTTGCTCCTTGTCCGAAAGAGTAGTTTGAGTCTTTGTGCAACTGGTGCACAACAGGGTAGCGGCTGCTACTGCTGTAAGAAAATAGAATCTGTTCTTCATGATATAATAGGTTAGAGTTCTCTTGTATTGTTGTCCCGATTTCGTCCCGGATACTTGAAAAACATAAAGGGTAACTTACTGAATTACAGAAAGCTACCCTTTATTTGGTCGGAATGAGGTGACTCGAACACCCGACCCCTACGTCCCGAACGTAGTGCGCTACCAACTGCGCCACATTCCGATTGCTTGAGAAGTGGTGCCACCAGGAATCGAACCGGGGACACAAGGATTTTCAGTCCTTTGCTCTACCAACTGAGCTATGGCACCTTTCTCGTTTGCGGGTGCAAAGATAAGTATATTTTTTAATACCGCAATAACTTTGAAAGAAATTTTCGACAATTTCTGGTATCGGAAAAGATAGTTGCTTTTTTTAGTAAAGAAATATATAGATAAATAATAATTTTCAGCCGATATTTCATAAATTTACGCAGTAAAACATTCAAGCAATATCAAAACACTCTATACCATGGTGACATTAGCCGTTTTTATCATAGCTATTTTGGCAATCTCCCTCATTTATACACTGTTGAAATATCAGGCGCTTCGGAAAGTGGTATATTCCAAAGTGACAAAACCGGATAAGTCTAAAGATCCAAACTTGATTTTGCAGAATATCAATGCGTACTTTCTATTGATTGACAGGAATTTTATTGTCCGTGATACTAATTATTATTCATTGAACGGTCTTCCGGCTCCTGAAGACGGAACAATGCAAAGGGTAGGGGACTTGCTGCATTGCCGGAATGCGGTTGCGGCGGGAGAGTGCGGCAAGCATGAACAATGCAAACTTTGTAGTGTCCGTACATTTATCACTAAGGCTTTTCGTGACAAGGCGAATTTTAAGAAACTGACGGCTTCTATGAAGTTGTTAAGTGAAGATGAAAAAAGTGTGATTCCTTGTGATGTTTCAGTTTCGGGAGCATATTTGAATGTTGATGGGGAGGACTTTATGGTATTGACCGTTTATGATGTGACGGAATTGAGGAACGTGCAACGGTTGTTGGCGATTGAAAAGGAACATTCTATCTCTGCCGATAAGTTGAAATCTGCCTTTATCGCTAATATGAGCCATGAAGTGCGTACACCGCTGAATGCGATTGTCGGATTTTCAGGTTTGATGGTATCTGCTTCCAGTGAAGAAGAAAGGAAGATATATGCTGATATTATCACAGAGAATAATGAGCGTTTGTTACGCCTTGTCAACGATATTTTCGACCTTTCGCAAATCGAGGCGGGGGCGGTAGGATTTCAATATTCGGAATTTGACGCGAATGACTTGCTGCGGGAACTGGAAGGAATCTTCAGGATGAAGCTGAACGGGCAGTCTCCGGTAGAATTGGTTTGCGAAGCACAGTTGCAGCCGATTATGATGTATTCGGAACAGCAACGTATTATTCAAGTATTGACAAACCTGCTGCATAACGCGATGAAATTTACAGAATCGGGTGAAATTCGTTTTGGCTGCCATATGGAAGGGGCGGAGAAAGTGTATTTCTTTGTGTCCGATACGGGTATCGGCATACCGAAAGAGGAACAGGACAAGATATTCTCCCGTTTCATTAAATTAGACCGGGAAGTGCAGGGGACAGGGCTTGGACTGACGCTTTCGCAAACCATTATCAAGCATTTGGGCGGAGATCTCGGACTGGACTCGGAGGTGAACAAGGGTTCTACTTTCTCTTTTACACTGCCGTTGGTCATACAACAGGAAATGATAAGATAAAACTCTCCGTTGATTATAAATAATCCCGCTTCAGCTATTCGAAAAGCTGAAGCGGGATTACTTTTTTCAGATGCAGGATGTACGTTTAGTCTTTACGACTTAGGTGCATCCTTATCCGTGTTTCCGGTTCCCGGAGACGTATTGCCTGAAGCGGAACTTCCACTCGAAGCGGCAGAATTGCCTGAAGGAGCGGCGCTTGAAGTGGTTGCATTGGAAGTTGTTGCACCAGGAGTGGTTGCGCTTGAAGCGGTGGTACTTCCTGTACTTGTGCTTGCGGTAGTTGCGGAAGCAGGACGGGCTGCGCTTGCAGTTGCGCTGCCGGCGGCTACATTAGCAGTAGCGACTTGCGGTTGAACTTCCCAGTGGAACGGTTCGAAGTTAGAGTTAGGGTCTACCCACGACGGTTTCTTAGCTGCGTAGATAATGAACGGAGCAACGACAACAATGATTGCACCGATAATCAGTACGGAGAACCAAACGGTATTGCTACCTGTGGAAATCTGACTGGGCGGGATGAAGCTGAGGATAAAGGCAAGCAATGAACCACAGAATCCGAGTCCGCCGACGAACCACATCAAACCGTTACCGGCCTTACCGATACGGAACGGGCGATTCAGTTTTTTCATCTTATAACGCAGTGCGATAGCTCCTGAGAACATCAACAGATACATGATAAGGTAAAGGATAACTGTCAACTGTGACAGAATCTGATAGAAACTCTGTACGGAAGGCATAACTACGAACAGCAAACTTAATACGGTAACAGCGATACCCTGTACGAACAAGATGTTCTTCTGTACGCCCAGTTTGTTTGTTTTCTGGAAGAACGGAGGCATGTAACCGGCTTTACCTACGGCAAAGATACCTTTTGACGGACCGGCAACCCATGTCAATACACCTGCCAATACACCGAATGCAAGGGCGATGGCGATGATTGGTGACAACCAGGAAGCATGGATATACTTGAAGTAGTTGTCAAAACCGACGAGTAAGCTCTGAGTAAGGTTAATGTCTTTTGCAGGGATGATAACACCGAGTGCGAAAGTACCGAGAACGAAGATAAGAACGGTGATAAGAGCACCGATAAATACTGCCTTCGGGTAGTTCTTGGATGGGTTTTCTACGTCTTTTACGTGGATACCGCCCATTTCCATACCAGCATAAAACAAGAAGATACTAGCGGCGAGAACGACATTATCAAAGTTGGTAAAGTCAGGAATGAAACTGCTGTGGAAATCCATATTGGATTGTCCGCCGGTTGCCAGATAAATGATTCCGAGGATAATCAACAGGGCAGCGGGGATAATCGTACCGACCATACCGCCTATTTTGGCTACTTTGCCAACCCAGCCCATACCTTTCAGTGAAATGAAAGTAGCCAGCCAGTAGATGATAAGTACTACGGCAAGCGTATAATACTTATTGTTTGCCAGTGACATGTCATGTACGTCATTCATTCCGATAAAGGCGATGGATACGGCACCGAATGTCAATACTGTCGGATACCAGATTGTACTTTCAATCCATTGCACCCAGATGGCGAGGAATCCCAGTTTTTTGCCGTAGGCCTCGCCTACCCACCGGAACACACCACCCTGTTTATCCTGAAACATTGCCGCCAGTTCGGCTGCAACGAGCGATGTCGGGATCAGGAAGACAATCGCTGCGAAAAGATAGTAGAAGGCCGAACTCATTCCGTATACGGCCTCGGCTGGCAGTCCACGCAAAGATACTACCGCCGTAACGTTCATGATAGCCAGCGTAAACACGCCCAGCTTCACTGCATTTTTAATATTTGCCATAAGTTAAGGTTTTAAGTGAAAAATATTTTAAAGTCAGTGATATAACAACATTTTGCGTGAGATGTTCCCGCAATCTCTTTCAAAGTTCGTTAATTAACATCGCTAAATTGCTATATTGTAACTTCAAAATAGCTTGTGTAGAAACAATCTCTTTCTCTGATTGTTTCTACACAAGCTAAATTATATAAGAATCATTTTGTTATAAACTAAGTAGTTATGAAATCAGCGCTTTCAGATTTTGTTTTTGGGAAAAAGGGGATTTATGGTATTCTCCACCTTATTATATTAGTAATGTCCCTTTTCCTGGTTATCAGTATTTCTGTGGATACTTTTAAAGGAATTCCTTTTTATACACAGTCGTCGTACATGAAGACCCAGTTATGGATTTGTCTTTGGTTTCTTTTCGATTTTGTACTGGAATTCTTCTTGTCGAAACACAAAGGGCGCTATCTGCGCACGCATTTCATCTTTCTGCTCGTAGCTATCCCTTATCAGAACATTATTGCTTATTATGGTTGGACATTCTCGCCCGAAGTCACTTATCTGCTTCGTTTCATTCCTTTACTGAGAGGCGGGTATGCACTTGCCATTGTGGTGGGATGGCTCACTTACAACCGGGCTTCGAGCCTGTTTGTCTCTTATCTGACTATGTTGCTGGCGACGGTTTATTTTTCCAGTCTTGCGTTTTTCGTGCTTGAGCATAAAGTGAACCCGTTGGTTAATGGGTATGGAGACGCTTTGTGGTGGGCGTTTATGGATGTTACTACCGTCGGGTCGAATATCATAGCGGTGACGACTACCGGGAGAGTACTTTCCGTGTTGCTGGCCGCTTTGGGAATGATGATGTTCCCTATTTTTACAGTCTATATAACGAACCTGATTCAGCAATCCAACAAGCGGAAAAAACAATATTACGAAGCGGAAGAACAGCAGAAAAAGGCCGCTGTGCAGAAACAAGCCGCAGCGGAGAAACCTGCAGTGCAGAACACGCAAGGATAATATGACAAGAAATAAAAGTAGCTTCATCATCCTGGCTTATGGGGGTGATGAAGCTATTCTTGTATATAAGGGATTGTAAATCAGTAGTTAATTATTGTTTTTAATAGTCTTGTGACTATTCTTTATAAACACAGGAGAATATGTAACAAGAAAGATATATAACCTTTTATCTTTGCGCAAAGATGTATAGGCGCAGTCTCTGTTTATATCTAACAAAGATAATTGGTGTGAAGTCTTCACAGGATAAGGGGAATAAAAAAAGGTTACTATCGCAAGATAGTAACCTTTACGTTTTTTTCAAAAGAGTCTTTTAGTCGACAATAGTGATATGATTGTGACCGAATACATTCAATCCCAATTTATTCATGATGTACTGGATAGACAACTGTGCTTTGACAGAGTTACCCGATCCATCCAAAGGAGGAGCGAATGCAGCGATACCGAACTGTCCGGGTAATACACCCATCACACCACCGCCTACACCTGTTTTAGCAGGAATGCCGGAAGTGTACATCCAGTCGCCGGTATGTTCGTAGAAACCTACTGCGGCAATCATGGCTGTGATTTTAGGAGCCAGGCTGGCATCGAACACTTCTTTCTTGGTCACAGGGTTCACACCGCCGTTGGCGATTGTTCCGGCTGCAATGGAAAGTTGCAATGCAGTAACTCCCAGTGAGCACTGGCGGGTATAAAGGTCGAGTGACATATCCGGGTCGTCATAGATACGGTTGTAGTTCTTCAGCAGCCAGGCGATAGAACGGTTGTTGAAGTTCGTATCCGATTCGGATTTGTACAATTCGTCAATCAACTGGGGAGCGCTGCCGCACAAGTCGGTTACGTTTCCTACGATGGCATCCCATTTCTTGGCGGAGTCACCGATAGGTTGCACCATACTGCAGGCAGAGATTGCACCGGCGTTTACCAATGGGGTAGACGGATGGTCGTTCTCCAGCAAGATAGCGATGATTGAGTTGAAAGGCAAGCCGGTTGCGTCGGCTCCGATTTTGTCCAGAATCTCCTTGGCGCCATATTGACGCAATGCAAGAATAGCCGTATGTACTTTGGATACGGATTCTATGCCGAAGCGGTAGTCAGTATCTCCCACATGGATGGTCTGCCCGTTGAGCAGGCAGACACTTATTCCAAAGAGATCTTTGTTGACATTTGCCAGGTAAGGGATATAGTCGGCGTTCTTGCCGCCGGTATTGGTTTTTACCTGATCGTATGCCTCTTGTACCACTTCCTGCAATTGAGCGAGTGTTACTTTTTTATCCATAGATCTTTTATTATTTAACTGTTTTGTGACGGCGACCGCCATGGTTGAACATTTTGGCTTCTACCGGAAGATTCTTGTCCTGTGCCATACGGGTAGGAGTCGGGTATTCCAGTTTTTCAAGTTCTGCGATAGCGTTGTTGATGTCTCCCAGTAACATGTCTGCCATGTCGCGGCTGAATCCCTGGCGGACAACGACACGCATTACTACATAACTTTCCAGTTTGGAAGGCAATGTGTAAGCAGGAACCATCCAACCGTGTTGAGACAGCTTGTCTTGCAAATCGTACAAAGTCCATTTGGCTGCTTTTGCATATTCTGGTTTCAAGTACCAGATGAACAACGGGTTCACTACATCTTCGGAGTAGTTGACGAACGGAACCATCTTGGCGATTTCATCATGGATGTACTTGGCAATCTGTAATGAGTTGTATTGCACTTCCTTGTAACCCTGGAATCCTAAACGGATGAACTGGTAATATTGTCCGAGGATTTGAGCAGCAGGACGAGAGAAGTTCAAACCTACCTGAGTAATGTTAGCACCCAGATAATTTACGCTGAATGACATTTCTTCGGGCAGATATTCTTTGCCTTTCCAGCAAACCCAACCAAGTCCCGGATATACCAGACCGAATTTGTGACCGGATACACTGATAGAAAGTACCCATTTCAAACGGAAGTCCCATTTCTTTTCAGGATAAAGGAAAGGAAGGATGAAGCCACCGCTTGCGGCATCTACGTGGATAGGAATGTCATAACCGGTCTTGGCGTTGTAAGCATCGAGTGCTTTGTCCAATGCTTCGACGTCGTCATTCAGTCCTGTCCATGTAACACCTTGGATAGGTACGATACATATTGTGTTTTCATCACACATCTTCAATGCTTCTTCGGGGTCGAGCGTGGTCTTGTCGAGAGTCAAAGGCACTTCACGCATTTCAATCTGCCACAACTGTGCGAACTTTTCCCAAACAACCTGGAAACCTGTAGATATAACAAAGTTTGGTTTATCGAAAGGTTTGCCCTGAGCTTGTCTTTTCTTACGCCAGCGCAACCAGGCAGCTACACCACCCAACATACATGCTTCGGAAGAACCGATGGCCAATGCGCCGGTTTTCCAAGTATCTTTTTCCGGAGAGTTCCACAAGTTGGCAACGATATTGATACATTTACCGTTCATCACTGCGATACGCGGATACTCTGTTTCATCAATGTAGTTGATGTTGATGGCTTCGTTCATCAGTTTGGTGGCATATTCATCCATGTAGGTGGTAACGAAAGTAGCCAGGTTCAAACGAGGTTGAGTCTGTGCGAACGTTTCGTCTTTCACCATTTGATAAGCGACTTCAGGAGTCGTTGGTCCATCAGGTATTTTCTCTACCGGAGAGGGTTGTAACATTCTGTCTGAACCAAATACATCAGTTTTTGCATCACCTTTTCTGAAATTTAAATCTTCCATACTTAATTTATTTTTTTAAAGGTTTAGGGCGATGGGGAGTTTCCCCGTCGAATTTCCCACAACAACAGCAGATGGTTTTGAAAGTTTTCGGCTTTTACATTATTTGGCGTTTATTAAGGGGGAAGTTTTTCTCATATGGATGCTCCGTATGGAAGGAACTGATAGGAACAGACTACGGGGGAATAAGAATAGCGGGAAAGGAAAATAAAAAAGGCAAGAGGAAAAATAATTCCTTTTACCTTTTGCCGATTGGCTTAGTGAAAATAATAACTTTAATATTAAACCTGAACTTTATAAATAATGTCGTTATCGATTAGCGGAAGTCTTTCAACTCTTCCTGCAATTTCTGGCGAGTGAAGAAAATACGGCTTTTTACAGTGCCTAACGGGAGATTCAGCTTTTCTGCAATTTCACGATATTTGAAACCGGAAACATGCATAGCGAACGGTACCTTATATTCTTTAGGAAGTGTATTGACTACTCGATGCATCTCTTTCAGGTCATAAGCCTTTTCCGTACTTTCAAAACCTGTCTCTTGTGGCAAATTCAGATGATAGAGATTGTCGGTGCGGTCGATAAATGTCTGGTCGCGGACTACTTTGCGATAGTTGTTGATAAAGATATTGCGCATGATGGTGTACATCCATCCTTTAAAATTAGTATCGGGCGTGTATTTATCTTCATTATCTAATGCTTTTAATGATGTTTCCTGCAACAAATCGTTTGCTTCTTCGCGGTCGGTTGTCAGTTTATAAGCAAAACGGAGCAATTCATCCTGTACTCCTACTAAATCTTTTCTGAAGCTTAAACTTTTCATATACGTTGCTTTTTAAATTGTGACTAATTGTTGTAATAATTTTGATGATGCAAGTTTACGGCATTTTCTCAAATCCGACAGGGGAGAATCCGACGGATTTAGACCTAAAAGCTGTCGGCTGATAGTTTTTAGGTGGTTTTAGATAGATTTCAGGTGGTTTTCTGCACGATTCTGGATGCATTCATTCTCATATCGTTTTGAACTTTATACCGAAAGTATTGTTTTTCTTCCAACCTAAACTTTTAACGAACCCGCATATGAAAATAAAGACAGGAAGAGGAACTATCCCCCTCATCACTTTAATAGCCATATGGTCTGTTTCGGCATTGACGTCTCTGCCGGGATTGGCTGTTTCACCTATTTTGGGTGATCTTACGAAAATATTTCCGAAAGCTACGGATTTGGACATTCAAATGTTGACTTCCTTGCCGTCATTATTAATTATCCCTTTTATACTGCTCGGTGGTAAACTGACAGAGAAAGTCGATTATGTCCGTATCTTAAAGATTGGACTTTGGCTTTTTGCCGCAAGCGGTATTTTATATCTGATTTCCAATAAGATGTGGCAATTGATCGTGGTAAGTGCCCTGCTCGGCATCGGTTCGGGACTTATTATTCCTTTATCTACCGGATTGGTTTCCCGCTATTTCGTGGGAACTTACCGTGTGAAGCAATTCGGATTAAGTTCCGCTATTACCAATTTCACCCTGGTGATAGCCACTGCAGTGACAGGCTATCTTGCGGAAGTCAGTTGGCATCTGCCTTTCCTGGTTTATCTCCTTCCTTTGGTTTCTATCTTATTGGTCGGACATCTAAAGACAAACCAGCCGGGGACGGAACCTGTTGCTGCCGATAGTGGGAATTCAACATCGGAACAATCTGCCATTGATGTCGGGAAAAGCAAATATGGTATCCATACCAAGCACCTGATACAATTAATGCTTTTTTATGGAGTGACGACTTACATCGTCTTGGCTGTCATATTCAATCTGCCTTTTTTGATGGAAAAACATCATTTTTCCAGTGGTAACTCGGGACTGATGATTTCACTTTTCTTCCTGGCTATTATGGCTCCGGGATTTGCTCTGGATAAGATTGCGGGGGTACTGAAAGAACGGACAAAGGCATATAGCCTGCTATCCATGGCTTTAGGGTTATTATTGATTTGGATAGCTCCGATAGAATGGCTTATTATTCCGGGGTGTATTCTTGTCGGTTTGGGATACGGTGTCATTCAGCCTATGCTTTATGATAAGACCACCCATACAGCATTGCCGGAAAAGACCACTTTGGCGCTGGCGTTTGTAATGATGATGAATTATCTGGCCATTTTGCTTTATCCTTTCATTGTCGACTTTTTCCAGTGGATATTCCACACCCAGTCACAGGAATTTCCTTTCATATTTAATCTGCTGATTACTATTGTAACGTTTTTCTGGGCTTACCTGCGGCGTAATACCTTTCTGTTTAATGATCAATTGAAATAAAAAATGAAGAATAAGAAACTAGAGGCTAACCTGAGCATGGCCGTCTCGAAAATTTTTAGCGGTTTGAATATGAATGCCCTGAAGTACCTTCTGCCTTTGTGGATGAGTCCGCTGACGGGAGCGACACTCCGCTGTACATTTGCAGCAGTTGCTTTTTGGGTAATCGGATGGTTCATGCCACCGGAGAAATCATCGACCAAGGACAAATGGTTACTCTTCCTGCTAGGGGCTTTTGGACTTTATGGCTTTATGTTTCTTTATTTGGCGGGGTTGAGTAAGACGACTCCTGTATCCAGTTCTATCTTCACTAGTCTTCAGCCTATTTGGGTGTTCCTTATTATGATCTTCCTTCATAAGGAGAAGGCAACCGCCAAAAAGGTGATTGGTATCTCTATCGGGCTGATTGGAGCGTTGGTCTGTATTCTGACGCAGCAAAGCGATGATTTGGCATCCGATGCTTTTATGGGAAATATGCTCTGTCTGGTTAGTTCCGTTGTCTATGCTATCTACCTGATTTTGAGTCATCGTATTCTTACTTCTATCGGGGCAATGACCATGTTGAGATATACTTTTTCCGGTGCGGCCGTATCTGCTATTATAGTGACAATGATTACCGGCTTCGACGCTGCGGTATTCTCCATGCCGTTCCATTGGACGCCTTTCCTTATCTTGATGTTTGTGCTGATTTTCCCAACCACCATAAGTTATATGTTACTCCCTGTCGGATTGAAATATCTCAAGACAACAGTGGTAGCCATTTATGGTTATCTGATTCTGATCGTGGCGACTGTTGCTTCTCTTATTCTAGGGCAGGACCGTTTCAGTTGGACGCAAACGTTTGCCATTATTTTTATCTGTATCGGAGTCTATTTGGTGGAAGTTGCCGAAAGCAAAGAGGGATAAAAGTTTCTCGGTGTGAAACAAAGTGTTTCTCACCGAGGAACAACTAGTTTCACACCGGGAAACACTTTGTTTCAAAGCATGGAACAAAAAAGAGCGTCCTTCACAGAACGCTCTTGCTTATTTTATCATCATGTTTTATAGAGAGGAGTTGATTGCTTGTGCTATGGACTTGAATTCTTCATCCGACAATTTCAGTTTCGGATTCGAGAACAACATATCCGATTCCTTCTGGATGGGAATCAAATGAATGTGTGCGTGAGGAACTTCCAGTCCGATAACAGCTTCGCCTACTTTTTGGCAAGGAAAGGCCTTTTCGATGGCACGGGCTACTTTCTTCGCAAATACATGCATAGCAGCCAGGTCTTCATCGCTCAAATCGAAAATATAGTCTACTTCCTGTTTGGGCACCACCAAGGTATGTCCTTTTACCAACGGGTTGATATCGAGAAAAGCAAAAAACTTTTCGTTTTCCGCTATCTTGTAGCAGGGGATTTCGCCTGCGATGATTCTGCTGAATATTGTTGCCATAACTTTTATTGATAAAATAAGGCAAGCCTTACTTGAAGACCTGCCTTAACATTAAATTGATATGTTTACTACTTCCAATGCAATTTGACCCTGTGGAACAGTAATTTCTGCTACTTCACCCACCTTCTTGCCAAGCAGACCTTGTGCAATCGGAGTGTTGACGGAAATCTTTCCTTCTTTCAGGTTAGCTTCGCTTTCAGAAACGATGGTGTATGTCATCTTCATTCCATTCTTTACATTCTTCAGCTCTACTTTATTTAAGATCTGTACGGAATCAGTCTTGAGTTTGGATTCATCGATGATCTTTGCATCTGCGATCACCGTTTTCAGTTTGTTGATACGCATTTCCAACATACCTTGTGCCTCTTTGGCTGCATCGTACTCTGCATTTTCCGACAAGTCTCCTTTATCTCTGGCTTCGGCTATTGCCGCAGAGATCTTCGGGCGTTCCACTGTTTCCAGTTCTTTTAGTTCCGCCATCAGTTTCTTGTAACCTTCTTCTGACATATAAGCCATGATGTTTTTCCTCCTTTAATTGTTTTAAATGGTCATATAAACAAAAAAGAATTCCAACATGTGCTATGCTGGAACCCTCTTCTCATTATTTCTTTGCAAAGATAGCCTTTTAAGTGATACGTGTCAAGTGGAAAATGATGCTATGTAACATATTTAAAAGAAATATGCTAAATTATAACAACTTAGAGCAATGACTTGACAGCTGCTTCCAAATCCTTGATATCTTCGCCACGAAGCTTTAATTCGTTGTTACGATTAATCAAAAAGATAGATGGTACCTGACGGACATTATATACTGCTACGTTCGTCGAATATACCCCGTTTCCATCGCGTACACACACCCAGGGGAGGTTGTCGGCCGATGTTTTCCAGTAGTGTTCATCCGCGTCGAGAGATACCTGGTAGATTTCCAGTCCACTCTTTGCATATTCATTATATAGTTCACGAAGCATCAGGTTGTGAGGAGCTCCGGCAGGCGACTGGAATACGGAGAAGTCTAACAGCACGACTTTACCTTTCAGGTCGGTCAGTTTGCGTACATTTCCTTTCACGTCGCGAAGGGCGATGTCGATAATTCCCGTTTCTACGATTTTTTCCTGGGGAATTTCCAACGCTTTCGCTTGCGGCTGGCGTGTATTCTTCATTCCTTTGATTACGATATTATAAAGATTCTTGGAACGTACGGCATTCGGGAATGCGTTGTTGAGACTCGTGGCAACAGCGGCAAAACACTTTACGTCATCTTTATTGTTCAACGGGTCGAATATCAGATAATTGTTGAGCTTCTGGAATAAGGCAAAGTAAGCGGCTGCCGTGTTGGGAGCGGCAAAGATATAGTTGACTTTTACATCTTCCTTATAATTGTTGAGCAGTGTCGCCAGGCTGTCTTCAAAGACATCATGTCCGATTTTGTTGCTGCGCAGTGCAGCCAGCAAATCATCCACATCTTTCTGAAGCTTAATCTGTTTCTGCGTCAGTTCTTTTATCTTGTTGCTGTTCTCCGAACCTTCCACGGTATAAGCGGTAGAGAAATCTACATACGGTGCTTTGACCTGAATAGTTTCGATGGAGTCTACAGAAAAGTTGATAACTTTGTCGTCTACGCGCAAGCGATAGAATTCGGGTGATTCGGGACGGGGTTGCTTGAAGCTGAATGTGCCTTCCCCTTTCAGTTTTACTGAATCGAGCGGAACAATACCTTCCAGGCCGGAAGCCTCGAGATAAAGCATTTTACCGTCGGCTCCCGATACATCCCCGTTCACCTGGAATTTAGGACCGGAACTACAAGCTGTCATAGTAAGTGCGGCGAGCGCTGCAAAAGTAACCTTTTTCATATAGTGTGTGTTATTTACGAGATGCAAATATACTTCTTTTCGAGATTAGTCAAAGCATTTTGCTGTGTTCTTCATCCTATTTTTGAAAAAAAATCAGTTAGTAACTAACTTTTTACCTCATTTCCACCTGATTACAACGATAAATGTATATCTTTGCAGGAATTTTGAAAGAAAAAGTATAGATAAAACAATTTTTATGATTAACCCAATTGTTAAGACGATCGAGTTGGCAGATGGAAGAACCATCACGCTCGAGACGGGAAAGTTGGCAAAACAGGCAGACGGTTCTGTAATGCTACGCATGGGCAACACCATGTTATTAGCTACTGTTTGTGCCGCTAAAGATGCAGTTCCCGGAACAGATTTTATGCCTTTACAGGTAGAGTACAAAGAAAAATTTGCGGCATTCGGCCGTTTTCCTGGCGGTTTCACCAAGAGAGAAGGTAGAGCTTCTGATTATGAAATTCTGACTTGCCGTCTCGTTGACCGTGCTCTCCGTCCTTTGTTCCCTGATAATTATCACGCAGAGGTATATGTGAACATCATCCTCTTCTCAGCTGATGGTGTAGATATGCCGGACGCATTGGCAGGACTTGCAGCTTCTGCAGCACTTGCCGTTTCAGATATTCCATTCAACGGACCTATCTCTGAAGTACGTGTAGCACGTATTGATGGTCAGTTCGTTATCAATCCTACTTTTGACCAACTGGAAAAAGCAGATATGGATCTTATGGTTGCCGCTACTTATGACAATATCATGATGGTAGAGGGTGAAATGCATGAAGTATCCGAAGCTGAATTGCTGGAAGCAATGAAAGTGGCTCACGAAGCTATCAAGGTTCATTGCAAGGTGCAGATGGAGTTGACAGAAGCTGTCGGCAAAACTGTGAAACGTGAATATGACCATGAAGTAAACGACGACGATTTGCGTAAGGCAGTTCGTGAAGCATGTTACGATAAAGCATATGCTGTTGCCGCTTCAGGAAATAAGAACAAGCACGAACGTTTTGATGCTTTCGAAGCTATCCGCGAAGAGTTCAAGGCTCAGTTCTCTGAAGAAGAACTGGCAGAAAAGGCTGCGCTGATCGACCGTTACTATCATGATGTAGAAAAAGAGGCAATGCGCCGTTCTATCCTTGACGAAGGTAAGCGTCTTGATGGTCGTAAGACCACCGAAATCCGTCCTATCTGGTGTGAGGTCGGTCCTCTGCCTGGTCCTCACGGATCTGCTATCTTCACTCGTGGTGAAACTCAGTCACTGACTTCTGTTACGTTGGGTACCAAACTCGACGAAAAGATTATCGACAATGTTCTGGAACACGGAAAAGAACGTTTTCTGTTACATTATAACTTCCCTCCTTTCTCTACAGGTGAAGCAAAAGCACAACGTGGTGTAGGTCGTCGTGAAGTCGGTCACGGTCACTTGGCTTGGCGCGCTTTGAAAGGACAGATTCCTGCTGACTATCCATATGTAGTACGTGTCGTTTCAGAAATCCTCGAATCCAACGGTTCTTCTTCTATGGCTACTGTATGTGCCGGAACATTGGCATTGATGGATGCAGGTGTGAAGATTAAGAAACCGGTATCAGGTATCGCTATGGGATTGATTAAGAATCCGGGAGAAGAAAAATATGCTGTATTGTCTGATATTCTTGGTGACGAAGATCACCTGGGTGATATGGACTTCAAGGTAACCGGAACAAGAGACGGTATCACTGCTACTCAGATGGATATCAAGGTAGACGGTTTGTCTTACGAAATTCTGGAAAATGCTTTGAATCAGGCTAAAGAAGGACGTATGCATATCCTAGATAAGATTACCGAAACAATTGCAGAGCCGCGTGCTGACTTGAAAGAACATGCTCCTCGCATCGAAACGATGACAATTCCTAAGGAATTCATCGGTGCTGTGATCGGCCCTGGTGGAAAGATCATCCAAGGTATGCAGGAAGAAACAGGTGCTGTGATTACTATTGAAGAAATTGATGGTATGGGTCGCATCGAGGTTTCCGGAACAAACAAGAAATGTATTGATGATGCAATGCGCATGATTAAAGCAATCGTTGCTGTTCCTGAAGTTGGTGAAGTGTACAAAGGTAAAGTTCGTTCTATCATGCCTTACGGTGCGTTTATCGAATTCTTGCCGGGCAAAGACGGTTTGCTGCACATTTCTGAAATTGACTGGAAACGTCTTGAAACTGTAGAAGAAGCCGGAATCAAGGAAGGTGACGAAATTGAAGTGAAACTGATTGACGTCGATCCAAAGACAGGCAAATTCAAACTTTCCAGAAAAGTTTTGTTGCCAAGACCGGAGAAAAAGTAAAAAAAGTGATAGCTTTTATATGACAAAGGATAGTCCGAAAACTAAGTTTTCGGACTATTTTTTTGTCTTAAATTTTGCATTTATGGAAAAGTTTCTGTTCTTTTGTATGAAAGAAAGAAAACATCAATCTTTAAACCTAATGCGTGATGCACATATCGAACAATATATCTTCTGTTCAACTTTTTTCTGAATTCTTCCATGAGAATCAGGAGAAGTTCTTGTCATTCGCCTATTCATACATCCGTGATAGGCAGGAAGCGGAAGATATACTGATGGAATCTATGATAACTTTGTGGGAAAACAGAGATAAATGGGAGGAAGACTCTAATCTGCATGCGCTACTATTGACTATTATAAAAAATAAAGCGCTGAATTATCTGGCGCATGTGCAAGTCCGTCTTCGTGCTGAGGAAGAAATAAACACGCACAGGCAACGTGAACTCGATCTTCGTATTTCTACACTGGAAGATTGTGAGCCCGATACTATTTTCAATGCGGAAATACAGCATATTGTGCAAAAGGCTTTGAAACATATGCCGGAACAGAGTCGGAAGATTTTTATGCTAAGCCGCTATCAAAATACTCCCAACAAAATAATTGCCGAACAGCTTGGCATTTCGCTTAAAAGCGTGGAGTTCCATATGACTAAAGCACTGAAAATTCTGCGTACCGAGCTGAAAGATTATCTTATTTCTATTCTTTTATAAAAAAATCGCATTTTTCGTTAGGGTTGTTTAGGGCTGGCCTGTTTTATATATAGAAGGGGGAGAAAAAGACCTCTTATAAGTATTAACAGGAAAAAGACAATTCATATGACCCAAGAGTTACTACATAAATATTTTAAGGGCAACGCTACTGTTGAAGAAGAAAAGCGTATTCTTAATTGGGTGGACGAATCCGAGGAAAACCGGAAGACACTGCAAAAAGAACGTATGCTGTTTGATATTGCCCTTTTCACCAATACCAAAGCAGACAATAAGAGAGAGAAGGCGGCAATGGGCACTCGCATTTTACCTATGTTAAGGTGGAGTGCCCGTATAGCTGCTGTCATAGTAGTGGCAGTCAGTTGCGGATTCCTGTTCAAGGAATACCATTATGGTAAGGAAGCTCATCTGCAAACTGTGGCGGTTCCTGCCGGTCAACGGGCGCAGATTACTTTGGCGGACGGTACGAAGGTATGGTTGAATGCACAGTCCACATTAAGTTATTCCCATGATTTCGGACGTAATGAGAGAGATGTGGAATTGGATGGAGAAGCCTATTTTGAAGTGGCGAAAAATAAGGAGATCCCCTTCAATGTAAATACGGAGACGAATCAGGTGAGAGTGGTAGGAACGCATTTTAATGTATGCGCTTACCGGGGAAGCAACGAATTTACAACTACTTTGCTTGAAGGTATTGTCGATATCTACGCAAATGGCGGTGAACGTCCGCTCACTCGTCTGGGAGTGAACGAGGTATTTATTTCCCGTGACGGAAAGTTCAGAAAGGAACGGTTTACGGATTTTGATTATCTCCGTTGGAAAGACGGTTTATACTGCTTCGATGATACTCCCTTTAATCTGTTGCTCGGCAAACTGGAAAAATATTATAAGGTGAAGATTATCGTGAATAATCCGAAAGTGCTGAATTATCGTTGCACGGGTAAATTCAAGGATCAGGATGGTGTGGAACACGTACTTAAAGTGATTCAGAAAGATCATCCGTTCACTTATTCCATGAGTGCCGAAAAAGACAGCATCTTTATAAAATAAAAAATGAGCTCACATTAAATATACACCTTAGATTAAGTACTAACCCTTAAAAACATAAGAATTATGAATAACAGTCAATAACCCCCACTATCTGAAAAGAGAATCGGAAAGTACCCCCATACTTTCCGATTCGAAACAGTCAAAAATCGACCTTAATCAATTTATTAACTTAACACGTTGCAAAGATATGAGAAAAATTTCTTTGAAAGGGCTTTTTTGCCCAAAAAGTTTAGAATCTAAGCAAATAATACTGACTATGAAGATCACTTTATTCCTTCTTCTGTTCGTAACATTTCAAGCTTATTGTGAGAATGGATACTCTCAGAGTGCAAAAATCAGCATCCCACGCTCGACGCTGAAAGTAAGTGAGTTACTCTCCAAGATAGAGTCACAGACCGATTACCTCTTCGTTTACAACAAACAAACAGTGGATGTAAAGCGGGTAGTTAATGTAGTTGCCGACAATCAGCCGGTATCCGAAATACTCGACCGGGCTTTCAAAGGTACGGGTGTTCATTATGTGATGGAAGGCAATAACATTGTGCTGACCAAGACCGTAGAGAATAGTGCATCCACACAACAACAGAAGGTAATTACAGTAAAAGGTACTGTGACCGATGCGAGGGGAGAAGGCATTATTGGTGCTAGCATTGTAGAAAAAGGTACGACGAACGGAACCATTACCGACTTGGATGGTAACTTTACTTTGAAGCTTCCTGCCGATGCAGTTCTCAACGTTTCCTATGTAGGCTATCAACAGCAGAGCATTCCTGTAAACGGGCAGACGAATTTCAATATAAAGATGGAAGAAGAAGCGATGGCTTTGGAACAGGTAGTGGTTACCGCTATGGGTATCAAGAAGAAAGAAGCTTCTCTGACTTATTCTACCCAGCAAGTGGGAGGGGATGAACTTACCCGTGCCAAAGACCCGAATATGATTAACGCACTGGCTGGTAAAACCGCTGGTGTGCAGATTACTAAAAGTGCAGCAGGACTGGGTGGATCTGCCAAAGTATCTATTCGTGGCGCCCGCTCTGCTTTTGCCAGTGGAAATAACCAGCCTCTGTATGTGATTGACGGTGTGCCAATGCTCAATAATAGTACAGAATCAACAGCTACTGTAATGGGTGGTGAAAATGACGGCGTGAATCGCGATGCAGGTGATGGTGTATCCAATCTGAATCCGGAAGATATTGAGAGCATGAGCATTCTGAAAGGTGCTTCTGCTGCAGCGCTTTATGGTTCACAGGCAGCCAATGGTGTTATCTTGATTACTACCAAGAAAGGTAAGGCCGGTATGCAGAAAGTAACTTTCTCTTCCAATCTGACGGTAGACCATGCAATTAGTCTGCCGGAGTTTCAGAACTCATATGGGCGGATGGAAGGAGGAACCAGTAGTTGGGGAGAAAAAGGAAACCTCACGGATTATAACAATGTAGATAATTTCTTCAGTAATGGTGTGACTGCTATCAATACAGTTTCTTTCATGGGTGGCAATGATAAATCGCAAACTTATTTCTCTTATGCGAATACTACTGCCAAGGGTATCATTGACTCAAACAAACTTCAGAAACATAACCTTACTTTTCGCGAAACTGCCAGTTTCTTCAATGATCGCCTGAAACTGGACGGTAATGCGAATCTGATGACGCAGACTATCAAGAATAGTCCTTCTTCCGGTGGATATTACCTCAATCCGTTGGTGAATATCTATGGTTTCCCTCGCGGAATGGATATGACTCCTTATCGGGATAATTTTGAACTCTATGACGCAGATCGTAACATGAACTTGCAAAACTGGTATGTGACCAACGAAGATGGCTCAATCAGTGAATGGGATCAGAACCCTTATTGGATAAAGAACCGTGTGACTAACAGGAACAAACGTTACCGTGCAATGGCCTCTCTGACAGCTAATGTGAAAGTGAATAACTGGTTTACTTTGCAAGCTCGTGGCAATGTGGATTTTGTCAGTGATAAATTTGAAAATAAGATGTATGCTTCCACCTCTCCGAATATTGCCGGAACGTATGACGGACTTATGAATGGCCGCTATGTATGGTCGGATAGTCAGAATTTCCAGGTGTACGGTGACTTGATGGCTATGTTCAACAAGACATTCAACAAGTTTTCTATCAACGGAGCTGTCGGCACAAGTATCAATGCTACAACGGCCAACTCACTGATGATTGATTCCAAACTTGCTTCATTATATCATCCCAATGTATTTACAGTTCCGAATGTAGTATCGACTTCCAAAGCGGCTATTTCCCACACTATCGACTCTAAACGTACAATTCAGTCGGTATTTGCGACTGCGCAACTCGGTTGGGACGAAATGCTTTATCTTGACCTGACAGCCCGTAACGACTGGTCGTCTACACTGGCTAATACAAACAGTAAAAATTCTGGTTTCTTCTATCCATCTGCAGGTGTGACATGGATTTTATCCAGGACGCTGAAAATGCCCGAATGGATATCATTCAGTAAGATACGTGGCTCATGGGCGCAGGTTGGTAATGACTTGCCGATCGGTATCACCAGTCTTGCCGATATTGTACAGGCAGGGGGTGCTATTCAGGTGAACGATAAAGAACATCGTGGTGACTTGAAACCGGAAATCAGTACTTCTTTTGAAGTTGGTACGGAATGGAGATTCTTTAACAGCCGTTTGGGGATTGATTTTACTTGGTATCAGACAGATACAAAGAATCAGTTGCTGATGATGCCTAATCCTGCAGGTTCTCTTTATGCTTATCGCTATATCAACGCTGGTAAGATACGTAATAAGGGTTTTGAACTTACTGTTGACGGAACTCCGCTGATGAACGACAATTTCCGTTGGAAGACTGCGGTAAACGTGTCTGCCAACCGTAATAAAGTAATTTCTTTACATCCTGACTATACTCAGTTCTCTTATGGACAGGAAGGTTTCTCTATGGCATATCAGATGCGTATTAAAGAAGGCGGTAAGTTAGGAGATATTTATGGTAATGCCTTTGTCCGCAATGACGACGGTTCCATTCAAGTAAATGCTGACGGTTCACCGGTGAATAAAACCGGTAATAAAGACCTTCTTGGTAATGCTAATCCGGATTGTCTGTTGGGATGGAGCAATACCTTTACTTACAAAGGTTTCACTTTGTATTTCCTTGTTGATGCACGTATTGGCGGTGATGTAATGTCATTGACAGAAGCCGACCTGGATTCTCGTGGTGTAACCAAGGCAACTGCTGAAGCTCGTGACCGCGGTTATGTAGAATATAATGGTCAGAGATTTGATAATGTGAAAGGGTTCTATGGAGCAGTAGGAGGACGTAATGGTATTTCGGAATATTATATGTATGATGCAACTAATATCCGTTTGCGTGAATTGTCACTTAGTTATGCTCTTCCGAGGACGTGGCTGGCAAAGAGCAAAGTTGTTCAGGGAATTGATGTATCATTTGTTGCCCGTAATTTATTCTTCTTCTATAAAGATGCCCCATTCGATCCGGATGCAACTTTGTCAGTAGGAAACAACAATCAGGGTGTGGATGTATTTGGAATGCCGACTACCCGCAATATTGGATTCAACGTTAAATTTACATTCTAACTTTAAAATTATTGAGTATTATGAAAAGATATAAATATATACTAGCATTACTAATAGGGGGATTGTTCAGTTTCTCAGGATGTACCGGTAATTTCGAATCCGATAATGAACTGAAAGGTGCATTTAATGAAGAAGCGCAATCCTATGACCGCCAGAAATACACAATGCCGCTTGAGGTTGTGCAATCGGGAATTTATTTCCAATATAATTGGGGAGACGGTTTGAACTGGCCGTGGCAGTTGACGCAGTCGTTGCAGCATGATATGTTTTCCGGATATTTCCATGATCCTACAGCGAAGTTTAATGATAAGAATTCTGTCTATAATATCAATACCGGCTGGTCTAATGCTGCTTGGAATTATACTTATCAATATATATTCCCGGCTATATATAAGGCAGAACTTAGTACAAAAGATGTGGAAGAAGCCATCCAATATTATGGTATAGGTAAAATATTGAAGGTGGAGTTGATGCATCGTATCGCAGATACATATGGGCCTATTGTGTACAGTAAATTTGGTAACGGTGAAGCTAATGCGGTGGATACGCAGCAAGAAGCTTATATGGCCTTTTTCAAAGATTTGGATGCTGGAATTGAGGCACTTGATAATTATTTGAAAGATGGCGGAAACGATGCGATTTTCAATGCTCATGATATGATGAACGCCAAAGGTATCAAGGGATGGATTAAATTTGCTAATTCATTGCGTCTCCGTCTTGCTATCCGTATATCCAATGTCGACAAGACTACGGCGACGGCTCAAGCTAAGAAAGCACTCGAGAACCCTTATGGTGTATTGGAAAACTCTCAGGATATTATCCAAGTGTCAGGTCGCGGATATACTAATCCTTTGTATGGCGTAGCTGGATGGGGAGAAGTTTATATGGGGGCAAGCATGGCATCCTTGTTGAATGGCTATGAGGACCCTCGCCGTGAGAAATGGTTTAATAAGGCGACTTTGGCAGGTCATACCGACAAATGGATTGGTATTCCGCAAGGAGTATTGATGAGGGAAGGTGATCCAAGTTATTACAGTGGTTATTCGGCTTTCAATGCAATCAGTGGAGAGACAACTCCTGCTATTCTGATGACGGCGGCAGAAATCTGGTTTTTGAGGGCGGAAGCGGCTTTGCGTGGATTTACAACTGAAAATGTGAAGGATTGTTATGAGACAGGTGTAAAAACTTCGTTTACTCAATGGAAGGTTGATGGAGTCAATGACTATCTGGCAAGTGACAAAGAGCCGGTAGGGTATAAAGATTATGTTCCTGCCAGCGGTGGCAAAGATATGGATGCACTTATTACCATTACTCCGAAGTGGGATGATGGAGTAACTCCTGAAATACAGTTGGAACGCATCATTACTCAAAAGTGGCTGGCCTGTTTCCCTGAAAGTTATGAAGCTTGGTCGGAACAGCGTCGTACCGGTTATCCGAAACTGTTTAAAGTGCAGACAAATAATAGTGGCGGAACAATTGATACGGACATTATGATTCGTCGTTTGCCATTTTCTACAGATGATGCCGACAAGGATCCTGCACAATACGGATTCTTGAAAGCTGCCCTTGGCGGAACGGATAATGGCGGAACCCGTCTTTGGTGGGATGCCGGTCAGAATAGATTTTAGAAGCAGATGAGTAGTTTATAATTATAGGTATAACTTTTTTGATCCAAACGTGTTTTCTCCGTGTATTAGGAAATGAGAGGAGAAAGATTGCGGGGGGGAGTGAAGTCGAGGGGGCTTCGCTCCCTTTTTTGTTTGTAATATTCAGGGTAAGCAGTGGATATGGCTACTTTTTTATCCTTTTATATTTTTAATGTGTATTATATTTCAATAGTAATAGTAAAATGATTAGATTTGCGCCGATTTATTAATAGTTTTAAGGTAAAAGAGCAATTTATAAACTAAGCACACAATCAAATTCTTAACCAAATAATAAAGCATGAAGAGAAATTTGTCTATTTTAATTGCATGTATTTGTGCAATTTCCTTAAGTGCGCAGAGCGCAGGTATTAACTTTCTACACGGTGTCACATGGACGGAAGCCGTAACTAAAGCAAAAGCAGAGAATAAACTTATATTCATAGATTTCTACACTCAATGGTGTGGACCTTGTATGAATATGGCGCAGACTGTCTTTTCTTTGCCGACAGTAGGGTATTATTACAATAATACGTTCGTCAATCTGAAAATAGATGCGGAAGAAGGCGAAGGAGTTACGCTGGCAAAGAAATACGGAGTACGCAGCTATCCTACTTATGCGTTCATTGACCCTGCCACTGAAGAGATTGTTCATAGAAGCAGCAGCCGTCAGTCGGCCGAGCAGTTCATTCAGACAGGAAAAGATGCCACGATACCTGCACAACGTTCTTTCTATTTACAGGAACAATATGCGAACGGTAACAGAGAACGTGCGTTTTTAATCAATTACATCAATTACAATCACTCCGTTTATGCGCGTGATAATGTTCAGAAAGCATTTGAAGAATTGTTGAAAGGCGGCGCCAAGTTGACAGACCCCGATATTTGGGCAGTCTATGTGAACAATATCTCAGGCATGACCCCTTATCTGAAACAAGTGTCGGACAATTATGCGGACTTCTGCCAACGTTTCGGAAAAAAAGCGGTGGATGCAAAGTTGGCAAAAGAAACAACCTACGGTGATCTGGCTGCTATTGAAGCTTTATGTGATTACGAAGGAAAAGACTTCAATTGTAAAATGATTCGTATCAACAACAGCGTTAACGCAAAGAACTATGATGCTGCCGCAACTCAGATTGACGCAATGATTGCAGATCCAAATGTCGACCAGCAGGAACTTATCTCCCGGCTGAAATTTATTGCACGTTTAAGCTATAAGGTAGACGAACTGCCTGATGCATGGTTTTACAAATGTGTAGACTATTTGAGATATATCGCTTATAATCAGAAAGACAGGGATGATGCTTATATTCACCAGGAATATGCGTCTGCTTTGGAGATGGTGGTTCGTAGGATGAATGACAAGCAAGCGGTTCCGGCTTATATCATTGCTTCACCGACACACGGCAAGACAGTTTATAACATGCGTCCGGATGCATTGAAAGCAAAGCCCAAACGAAAATAACATAAACATATTTAATTAATTGCTAGAATATGAAAGTAGCAAACATTACGAAGCGAAGTAGTATATATGGCTTACTCGCTTTAAGTGCTATGTCGTTTTATCCGGTTTCTTCTGCTTATGCCGAGCAGATGAAACATAACGATACGACAATGGAAGTGAGCCAGAAGAAAGTAAGGATTACTGGTGTGGTGAAAGATGAGAACGGAGATGTAGTTCCCGGAGCCAGTATTATAGTGAGAGGCACTAATAATGGTACGGTCACTAATATAGACGGACAATTCTCACTGAATGTTGAGGCGGGGAACACGTTGGTGGTGTCTTTTGTGGGATATACCAACGCCGAGTTGAAAATCACTCAGGACAAGTCTAATTATATAGTTGATTTAAAACCAGCAAGCCAATTGTTGGACGAAGTGGTAGTGACCGGTTATCAGACAATCTCGAAAGAACGCGCGACAGGTTCTTATGCTATCATGACACCGAAAGATATGGAAGGAAAACTCCAGACCAATATCCTCGACAGGATGGAAGGAAAGGTTGCGGGGTTGGACCTGAGAGTGACATCGGATAAGAATCTTGCGCCTTCTATACGTGGAGTATCAACCTTGGTTACAGGCAAACGGGCACCGCTGTATGTAGTAGATGGCATTCCTTATGAAGGAGAGTTGGACGCTATTAACCCTGCCGATATTGTTAATGTGACAGTGTTGAAAGATGCTACGGCAGCTTCTATCTACGGAGCCCGTTCGGCTAACGGTGTTATTGTAATCACTACCCGTTCCGGTGAAAAAGGTAAAACCCGTGTCAGTTATAATGGTAGCGTCAAGTTTACACCGCTGCCTTCACATAGCTATATGAACCTGACCTCAAGCGGTGAACTGGTTGACTTGATGCAAGAACTTTTTGGATATTATCATAATCCATATCAGCCTACTGATGCACGTTCTACGAATGAAATTTATTTGTTGATGTATAAGCGCGAAGCGGGTGAAATAGCTACTGATGCGGAGTTGCAGTCACAGCTCGATGTATATCGCAATCGTGATAGTTATTCACAGATTAAGGACGAACTTCTGCGCAAAGCTGAGATTACACACCAGCATAACATATCATTCAGTGGCGGTTCTGATATTTATAAATATGCTTTATCGGCAAACTATCAGGAAAATCTTCCTTACGAAAAAGAGCAATCCAACCAACGTATCGGCTTTAACTTAAAGAACCAGTTTGATTTCTTTAAATGGTTGCAGGTTAATGTAGGTATTATCAATAGCAACTATAAAGCAGATTACGATAATGGCTTTCAAGGATTTAGTAATTTGTATTCAAAACCCTACCGTATGCTTCGCAATGAAGATGGTACTCCTGCCGTATGGACTATGAGCCGTACACAGGCATCTATTGACGAATTAGTCGCTAAAGGGTTGTTTGATGAAACTTACCGTCCGTTGGATGAGATAGACAAGGCACACTATAACAATGAAAAAAAATATCAGAATTTGAATGTTAGTGCCAAATTCAAGATTATGCCTGAATTGAATTTATCGATATACTACCAAAATGAAAATACTTCTATTTATAATAGTCAGTATTATGATGTAAATTCATACACAATGAAGTCTGCAATAAATAGTGCGACTGTCATTAAAGGCGGAAATGTAACCAATCATATTCCGGTAGGTGGGCGTCTAAGTGAGACTTGGAATAAGAATAAGTCATATACATTCCGTGTACAAGCGGATTTTAATAAGGAATTTGGCAGACACGATGTGCAAGTGCTGGTTGGTGCTGAGAGAAGGCAGGTAAAGACACAAAGTTCATATTATACCAAATGGGGCTATGACCCGCAAAGCTTAACATGGAAATCATTTAATGAATTACAGCTTGGGACGGGTATCAGCGGAACACAGGATTTATCCGGCAGTTATTATTTCAGAGGACCTTATGACGCGTTTTCTGATACCGATGACCGCTATGTCTCATTCTATGGTAATGCGTCTTATTCGTTAGACCATCGTTTGTCTGCCACCGGTAGTGTTCGTATTGACCAGTCAAACTTGTTCGGTACAGACCCCAAATACCAATATCGTCCGTTGTGGTCAGCCGGATTGCATTATGTAGCTTTAGAAAACTGGCAGTGGATTGATCGTCTGGCTGTACGTGGAACGTATGGTATCAATGGTAATATTGCCAAAGACAGCGGCCCGTATATGATAGCTACAACTAATTCGCGTCCCAACTCCTACACGAATGAATATTACTCGTACATCTCTACTCCCCCCAATCCGACTTTGCGTTGGGAAAAGACAGGAGTATTTAACCTCGGCGTTGATTTCAATCTTCTGAATAACCGTTTGAGCGGAACAATCGAGTTCTATAATAAAAAGACAGTAGATTTGTTGGGGCAACGGAAAACCGACCCGACTTCCGGTTGGAGCTCTTTGCAGTTGAATTACGGTCAGATGTATAATCGCGGTGTGGAAGTTACTTTGCATAGCGAAAATATTCGTACACATAGCTTCAGTTGGTCTTCTGATTTCATCTTCAGTTATAATAAGAACAAACTGACTCAAATAGAAAATTCGGGAACTTCAGCTCAGAGTTATTTCGGTTCTTTGCAGAATCGTGAAGGTTATCCTATGAATTCTATATTTGTAGTACGTTATGCAGGTTTGGATAAGGAAGGTTTGCCGCAGGCTTATAAAGCCGACGGAACCATTGTCAATAGTTACGCTTTGTTAAAGCCGGAGGACTTGGAATATGCAGGAACTACCACTCCACCTTATTCCGCTTCTTTATCAAACCGGATTACTTACAAGGGATTTGATTTGGATTTCATGTTCATATTCTATGGCGGTCATAAATATAGAGATGTTGCAGCAAGCAGTATGTTCACAATGTATCCTGTGATGAACTCTACCAGTGCGATAGACCGTGACCGTCTTAACTTCTGGAGACAGCCGGGTGATGAGAATGATCCGAACATGGCTCCTGCCTTCCTGTATAAACACAGCCGTTCAGGCCTGGTACAATACCTGTGGAGTGCGGCGGATAAGCATATCCAAAAGGGAGATTATATTAAGCTGCGCGACCTTTCTATAGGATATACATTCCCCAAAGTATGGATCAAGAAATTCTTTATACAGAACCTTCGCGTAAACCTGCAAATTCAGAATTTGTGGTATTGGGCTGCCAATGACAAGAATTTAGATCCGGAAGTATGGTCAGGAACAAGCCTTTCGCCGTCCAGAGGACAGCACATTCCTGCAACTTACACAATCGGGCTATCAGCTAATTTTTAAAAACAAAATTTGAATAGTAAGAATAATATGAAAATAACAAAATATATTGCTATTGCTTGTGCTATCATATCTTTAGCTTCCTGCGATGACTGGTTGGGCAATAAACCGAAAGGTTATACTATCCCCGAGACTTATGCTGATTACGAAAAGTTAATGGCTAATCAATCTTTGTTCAATGTCCTGGATCCTTATCTTGTTTATTTCACTGACGACCCTATGATGGTGGAAAAAGGTGAAACGACAGTTGAGTGGTTCGAATATATTGGTAAAAAAGACCATGAAAGGAATATCTTCTCGTTCCAGCCGGGACAGGTGTATACACCCGGAAACAGTGATGCTATCTGGGAAGATGCGTATTCCAACATTTTCAACTACAATGCTATTATAAATAATGTATTAAGCTCCACAGGCGGTAGTGATGCCAACAAGCGCCGTTTGCAAGCTGAGGCATTGGTAGGTCGTGCATTCGAATACTTATGTCTGATTAATGTCTATGGAAAACATTATGATGCTTCTACCGCAGCTACGGATTATGGCGTACCTTTGGTGTTGAGTGAAGAAGTAGGGGGTGGTAAGTATAAGCGTCATACAGTTGCCGAAGTTTATGAACAGATAAAAGAAGATTTGGAAACAGCTTCCGCAAGTTTGGCTGACAAAAGATCGTTCCCTTTCTATCCTACAAAAAATGCTTGTTATTCAGTGTTGTCCCGTATGTATCTGTACATGGGCAATTATAGTGAGGCTTTGAAATATGCCAATATGATACTTTCTGATCCGCAGAATATTCAGTTAATCGAATATAAGAACTATAAGAAGATTGACGGAACTCAATGGAGAAATATCGTAACGGATGACGAAAACGAGACACAGTTCCCTGATGGACAATATGGTTTCCCAAGCCCGGAACAGCTTTATACCCGTTATGTTAGGAACCACACCTTTAATAGCGTAGCTGAAAGCGAAGACCTCCGTCAGGCTTTTGCCAAAAACACAGATACAGAGGCAGGCGAAGTGGATTTGCGTGAGGATTTATTTTTCCGTTCCGACTGCATGAATCGGGGAGCGGGTATGGAATACTTCAAAGGATATACCGTTTATACAGCATGGATACAAATCAATGCAGGGACTTCCATTCCTGAAATGCTCCTGACTGCGGCAGAATGTGAAGCGCGCGTGGGATCTACTTCCAAAGCTATCGGCTACTTGAATACTTTGCGTGCATCCCGTATCAAAAATCATATTGCATATAATGCTGCGGACTATACAGATAAACAAAAAGCATTGCAATTAGTACTTGACGAACGTCGTTGTGAGTTCGCAATGATAGGATATATGCGATATGTGGATTTGCGGCGTCTGAACAAAGAGCCTCAATTTGCAAAAACGATTGTCCATAAAGTGGGAAATGAGACATGGGAACTTCCGGCGAATGACCCGCGTTATATTATGCCTGTTCCCCAAAATGTATTGGAATATAATCCGGACATTCCTCAGTATGAACGTTAATAGACAGAAATAATATGTACAAAATAACATCAATGATGGTACTCGGCTTAGCGCTGAGTGCCTTCACGACGGCAGAAGCCGCCAAACTAACTTTCAAGATAACCAATCCCAATGAAACAGCTAAGGTGGTATTAACCTTTGCCCAAAGTAATGAACAAAAGGAAATTGCGATAGATGCAGCCGGAAACGGAAGCATCGAAATCACAGACTTCGCGCCGCAATATGTAACCATGCAATATACTCGCGGACGCCGCACCCTTTATCTGGACCCTAAACAGGATCTTACTCTCTCGTTCAACAGCGATGATATGTGGAAGAATGTCACCTTCGCAGGAGAAGGGGCAGCTATCAACACTTACTTGGGAAGCGGACAACTCAATTCGTTAGGCATGCCCGATATGAAAATGCAGGAAGATGCCATCTTGCACAGGGGGGATAGCCTGTATGCGGCTAATTGCCAGGTGTTGGAGTCCGCACAGCTACCTGCCGGCTTTACCGCACTTGAGAAGGTACGTTTGCAGTATTACACTTACTATTATCTTCCATTGTATGCTTCTTATCATTCTTATTACGGAAAGGATGAAGACTACACTCCTTCGGAAACATTCTATAAAAAGCTGAAAGCACTAACCCCGATTGACGCCAAACTGTTGGCTCTGAGAGAATACAAAGCATACCTGCCCGGTGCTGTTACAGCTTTGAGCCTCGAAGGAAAAACAAACGATTCAAAAGTGATTGAACAACGTGTCCATTATGTGGATTCTGAAATAAAAGATGCGGAAGTTGCAGAATTTCTGATGAATGAATTCGTTTATGGCTATGTAGAGAATAGCGGCTTGGACGATGCTGACAGCCTGATTGCCATGTTCCGCAAGCATGTGAAAGATGCGCAGTCTATAGAAAAGTTTAATACACTTTGTGGCAAATGGGAAAAGCTGAGATCGGGTAATCCGTCCGTTAGTTTCTCTTATACGGATATAGATGGTAAAACCGTTTCCATGGCTGATTTGAAAGGCAAGTATATCTACATTGACGTATGGGCTACATGGTGTGGCCCTTGCCGCGGAGAACTTCCTTCATTGAAAGAACTGGAAGAAAAATATGCGGGCAAGTATATTTACTTTGTCAGTATGTCATGCGATAAAAACAAGAAAGCATGGGAAAACATGGTAAAGAAAGATGAACTGAAAGGAATCCAACTTCACATGGGTACTGACAGGTCGTTTATGGATGCCTATCTTATTAATGGTATCCCCCGGTTTATCCTGTTAGACCGTGAAGGAAAAATTATCTCTGCTAACATGACACGTCCTTCGGACTCCAGAACAGCAAAGAAGTTTGATGAATTATTAGGTCTTTAATAATTCCTTTTACTTTCTAAGTATAAGGTTTAATTGAAGATAATTCAGAAATGAAGAGGGTTCGCTTTACAATTTAAAGCGAACCCTCTTTGAGATAAAGAAATTGGTTAGGGCATTTATATATTAGGGATGAGGATTTATTTTTTAGTTAGATGTTGAGTGAATATTTCTTCTGATTTATAATCTTCTGCAATCTGTTTTATCCGTTCATTGGTTTGGTTTAGTATCTCATACAATTCTGTTTCATCGAAACAATCTCCCAGTTCTATGGCAGGTGTCAGAAATTCAGGTCTGTTATCTCCTTCTTTCTCATGGATTATAATTACGATTTTTCCTTCTTGATTCGTGGAAAACAAAATGCCGTGTTTTCGGATTAACTCAATAAATTCTTTTACGAACTTATATTCTTTTCTTGTTAATATTCTTTCCATGGTTTTCTGTTTGTATGTTGTTTGCTGCAAAGTTCGTGTTTTTTTCTATAATCAGGCTGTTTGGAAGTATTCATTTTATTACTTTTGACCGGTAGTAATATTCCTTTTATCCATATTATCACATCTATTCGTTTTTTTCGTATATTTGCTTCGAGCGAAACTTTTCATTTGTATATTTGTTGGATTTTAAAAAGAAGAAATCAAGAATGGAAACAGAAGAATTGACTATTGGGAGAGTCCATCACGGACGCAATATACGTCGTACCCGTATTGAAAAGAATATGAACCAGGAAGGTTTAAGTGAATTGGTACACCTTTCACAACCTGCTGTCTCTAAATATGAGAAGATGAGAGTGATTGATGATGAAATGTTGCAGCGTTTTGCACGGGCATTGAATGTGCCTTTCGATTATCTTAAGACTTTAGAGGAGGATGCGCAGACGGTGGTGTTTGAGAATATTACAAATAATGGTAATGCAGGGACGAATGCTAATATTGGATTCGTTGATGAAGTTGGTGAGGACAATAGAGTAAACAACTTTAACCCTATCGACAAAATCACCGAACTCTATGAACGTCTTTTAAAAGAAAAGGATGAAAAGTATGCAGCTTTAGAACGTCGTTTGCAGCATATTGAGCAAAGTTTGCAGAAATAAGAAGATAGATGATATTGAAAGGAATCGCAATATGATGAAACAAATACCATACGGAATAACGGACTTTGGACGAATTCAGAAAGAGAATTATTATTATGTGGATAAGACAATGTTCATTGAAAAAATAGAGATGCAACCGCCTTATCTGTTTCTGATCCGTCCCCGTCGATTTGGGAAGAGTCTGACTTTGGCTATGTTGGAAACCTATTACGATATTAGTTATGTCGAACAGTTTAATGAATTGTTCGGGCATTTATACATAGGTCAGCATCCTACCAGGCTACATAATAAGTTTCTCATCATGCGGTTTAATTTTTCTGAAGTAAGTTCTAATGTCAATGAGGTAGAGCACTCGTTTAAACTTCATTGTTGTAACAAGATAAAAGACTTCGTATACAAATACGAACATTTGTTGGGAAAAGAAATTTGGGATGTTTTGGATGAGGATACCCAAAAAGTCCCCGGTGCTTTTTTATCGGCAGTCAACACCTACGCCAGTCGTAAAGGAAATATCCGAATTTATTTGCTTATTGATGAATATGATAATTTCACTAATACCATTCTTTCAACTTACGGTACAGACTATTATCGGAAAGCAACGCATGGCGAAGGTTTTATCCGCGGCTTCTTCAACGTGATAAAATCCGCTACTACAGGAACCGGCTCTGCTCTTGAGCGATTGTTTATCACTGGCGTGAGTCCTGTAACGATGGATGATGTCACTAGCGGTTTTAACATCGGAACGAACATTACAAATGACTCCTGGTTCAATGATTTGGTTGGCTTTAGTGAGAAAGAGTTGCGTGAAATGTTGGCGTATTATAAAGAGCAAGGAGTTCTTGAAGAATCTGTAGATGAAATTATTGCCATGATGAAACCCAATTATGACAATTATTGCTTTAGTGAAGATACATTGGAACAGTGTATGTTCAATTCTGATATGGCACTTTATTTTCTGAAATCTTTTGTTCTTCATCATAAAAAACCAAAAGAGATTGTAGACCCTAATATCCGTACCGACTTCAACAAACTGACATACTTGATAAAGCTTGACCACGGATTGGGAGAGAACTTTTCCGTTATAAAGGAAATAGCCGAGCAAGGAGAGATTACTACCGATATCGTCACTCATTTTTCTGCATTGGAGATGACGGATCCCAGTAATTTCAAATCTTTGTTATTCTACTTCGGGCTTCTTTCCATTAAAGGTGTTGATATGGTGGGAAGACCCATCTTGCATGTCCCGAATTTAGTTGTAAGGGAACAGCTTTTCAACTTCCTGATTCAAGGATATATCAAACATAATATCTTTAAGATGGATATGAACAAGATGGCTGCTCTATTTGAGGATATGGCTTTTCGGGGAGATTGGAAACCTCTTTTCGATTTTATAGCTGATGCTATACGTGAGCAGAGCCGCATCCGTGAATATATTGAGGGTGAAGCACACATTAAAGGTTTTTTGCTTGCTTATTTAGGGATGTACCGTTATTATCAACTCTATCCGGAATACGAATTGAATAAAGGTTTTGCAGATTTCTTCTTCAAGCCTAGTCCGTCGGTTCCCGTGATGCCGCCGTTTACCTATCTGCTTGAAGTGAAATATGCGAAAGCCGGTGCTTCGGAAAAAGAGATACGTACCCTTGCCGATGAGGCGCGCGAACAGTTACTTCGTTATAGTGAAGACGAATTGGTAGCGGGAGCCAAGGCAAAAGGTGGACTGAAACTGATTACAATTGTATGGCGTAGTTGGGAGCTTGTATTATTGGAAGAGACTACTCTTTCTTTATAATATGGATCAGCGGTTGAATTTGAGTAAAACTGTACGGAAATAAGTTGAATCATATTTCCCATAAAAAGTTTTTTTTGATTTTACCCTCATACTCTCATAAATCGTTTGAACCCCTTTATTCATCGTAGTTTCAGCTATGGGAGCAGGACTTTATATCTCCCTGATAGTAACTTTTACTCTCATACTGAATTTTTACTTTTAATATATAATACATTTATAATCAGTATAATATGTATTTTCTTGTGATAAGTCAACATACTCCATGTTGACTGCTTTTTGTGCTTTATTTGCTTCGTGTAGCCTATTATTTTATGTTTGTTTCGGTTTCAAGTAGCTGTTTTTATCCTTTTTCTCCTATATATCATACGTCAACCCCTTATATATTATATGTCGTTTCCTTATATCTTATATGTCAATCCTTTGGTATTCTTATGTTTTCCCCTAATCATGTATAAGGGCTCACAACTGTGAGCTTATTTGTTCACATATGTAGATATATTTATCTACGGCTGTTAGCCTGTTTGTTCACAATAGTGAGCCCTTGACAATGCCTAAGGGAAGAGTAAGTATTCGGCCTTGTGCGTGTTTGTTTCCCTTGTTTTCCTTCCTACCTTTGTGACTTCATAATTATCTTACTCCATTATGTGTTCAGTCTTAGTATTTTCTAATGAAAGTGAAAAGCTGCGTAGTCTCTTGTCTGAGTCTAATCATTTTGATTCTGTTCTTTTCATATTTGATGGTGGTCGTCGTTATAAAGTATCGGCTTCCAGTCTTGGTATCCATTCCCCTCAGGACCTACTTCTCCCTTTAGGTCTTGGTCTTTTCCGTAGCAGTCCTTTCTGGTCTTATTACCTTTATCCCCAAGGTTGTAATTTCCATAAAGGAATTGACGGTCTTTGTGGTGAGGTCATCCGGCACACGGGTTCTTACGTGTCAGAGCAGAGCTGCCATATTTTTCTTGACCGTTCCCGTAGCAGGTTGCATATCCTTTATCGGTGCGACGATGAATACCGTCTGGAATGCCGTCGTCTGAACCACGGTTCTTTCCTCTTGAAAAAGGACGAACGGAAGAGGGATTTTCTTCAAATTTCCTGGAATCGCCTGAATGAGCTGCTTACTGTTAAAAAGTATCGGAAAACAGTTGAAAAGTAATCTCCCGTCCTATAAGCCGTACAGCTTTATTTTGATAACTTTGCCACATAATAAAAAAGTGGATATACAGTGAAAGAACCAGTCATTACCCTTACTTTGGAAGAGTACGAAGAGTTGCGCAAGGAACGTGAACGTCTTGAAAAGGAGCATGCGGAACTTCAGAGAAAATACGAAGCCTCTTTGCAGGAGTATTCCCGCCAGGCCGGGGAAATCTCAGCCTGTACAGCCGTCATAGCTGACTTGAGATGGAAATTGGCTGACTTGACACGCCGTTTATGGGGTAAATCCAGTGAAAAACGTCATCTTCCCGAAGATGCCAGCCAATTGAGCATCTGTTTCGAATCCCCGTCCGATGTCAATGACCCGGTAGCGGAAGAACAGAAAATAGCTGAGAAATCTGTCAAATCGGAGAATGGTTACAACCGTTTCCGTAAGAGCTTCACCCAAAAGATTACTCCCCACGCCCGTAAGCCCATCGACCCGTCCCTTCCCCGTGAGGAAATCATCATTCCCATGCCGGAAGGTCTTTCCCTGGAGGGAGCGACAAAGCTGGGGGAGGAAGTGAGCGAACAATATGCCGTCAGCCCTGCGCGATTCTATGTGAGACGCATCATCCGCCCTAAATACCGACTTGCCGACGGTCGTATCATGACTGCTCCCATGCCCGTAATGGCACACCCTCACAGCAATGCGTCGGAAAGTATACTGTCCCACATTGCTACCGCCAAATATTACGATCATCTGCCTCTGCACAGACAGCTGGACATTTTTGAGCGTGAAGGCATCCATCTGAGTCCTTCCACCGTAAGTAACTGGATGATGGCCGCCGCACAGCGTCTGGAGCCGGTCTATAATGAGCTTCGTGAACTGGTCAAGGACAGTTATTACGTCATGGCCGATGAGACGCCCCATCCCGTACTTGAAAGCGACCGTCCCGGTGCCCTTCACCGCGGGTATATGTGGAACTTCTATCTGCCCCGGTTCCATACCCCCTTCTTTGAATATCACAAGGGACGTGGCAGCAGTGGAATAGACACACTGCTGGCAGGACAGGTCCGGGTGGTACAGAGTGACGGTTTTGCAGTATATGACGAGTTCGACACGCTACCCGGAAAGTTGCACCTGTGCTGCTGGGCACACGTCAGGCGCAAGTTTGTGGAAGCGGAAGGAAATGACCCTCCCAGAGCAAGGCATGCACTTGAACAAATAGGCAGACTGTATGCTGTGGAGGAGAAAATCAGCATAGAACATCTGGAAGGCGGGGCTGTAGTAAAGCTTCGCCGGGAAGAATCGTACCCTATTATCAAAGGACTGGAAAAATGGTGCAAGGAGGAATATGAACATACGGTTGAGAAATCGCCTATTGCCAAGGCCATATTCTATATGTACACACGATTTGAACAACTGTCCGGATATGTCAACGATGCACAATTCTGCATTGACAATAATCCGGTGGAGCGTTCTATAAGACCATTGACTTTGAACAGAAAAAACACTCTTTTCTCCGGTTCACATGAGGCGGCACATGCAGCGGCAATATTCTTTTCACTGATGGGATGTTGCAGGGAAAATAAGGTGAACCCAAAACTATGGATGCAGGACGTGTTGATCAGGGTACAGGAGAAAGAAAGAGAAGAGAAAAACGACTACTCCGATTTACTGCCATTTAATTGGAAAGGATAAACAAGATAATTTAGTAAAGTCAAAAGCCAGACGAAGTATGTCTGGCTTTTGACTTTATTATAGCTTGGAGAGAAATACGCAAAAGGCCGAATGCTTACAGGGAAGATGTATAGATGCCTAAGGAAAGATGTCCGGATATTAGTGGGATGACCTCTTGATGCCTGCTTTGTGTGTTGTAAAGTACCGCTTGATACTATGTAATTAAGCGGTGCATGACTTCATGTTTACCTTGAAATATATTGCCGCCTAATGTTTTTTTCGTTTCAGAAGTGTTACTTTCCTTATGAGAAATGATTGATAAACGTATGAGAAATGCACTGTTTTTAAGGTGAAATGGTGAAAAAAGTATGAGAAATGCCGTATTTGATTTTATTTCTCATAGTGTTATCTGTTTGATTAATACGTAATTATCTTGTAATTATGAGAATATGAGAAATGATTTTGCGAAATCGTTTTTAGTGCGCTGAGGAGATTATATTTCGTATTGTTTTTGCACAGTGACATTTCAACTTTCTTTCTCTTTCTTTGTTCTTTCTGCGGGAATGTATTACTTTTGTGTTGCCCATAATGGGTATGAGGACTAAAGAAAGGAACAATTATGGAAGAAGTAAAAAGAATCCCTTATGGCGTTGCCAACTTTGTGGAAGTGGTGGAGCAGAACCAATATTATGTGGATAAAACGATGTATCTGCCTTTGTTGGAAGAGCAGCCCAACAATTTGTTCTTTATCCGTCCCCGCCGTTTCGGCAAGAGCATCTTTCTGAGTATGCTCCGGGCTTATTATGACATCTCTCAAAAAGAAAAGTTCGAAAAACGCTTCGGCAATCTATGGATAGGTAGTCGTCCTACACAGTTGCAAGGAGCTTTCCAAATACTTTATCTTGACTTCTCCAGAGTAGGCGGGCTTGATAGGACACTTGCCCAGAATTTTGATGATTATTGCTGTGGTGGACTGGATGATTTTGCTTCTATCTATGAACCTTATTATTATCCCGGCTTTGAAGAGGAAATGAAAGCCCAATACGGCACTACCAACAAAATAAACTTTCTGGATCGCAAGGCACGTAATAACGGGTCCAAGCTTTATCTGATTGTGGATGAATACGATAATTTCACTAACGTGGTGCTGAACGAGCAAGGCGACAAGGTCTATCATGCCCTGACCCATGCCAGTGGTTTTTATCGCGAAATATTCAAGAAGTTCAAAGGTATGTTTGATCGTATCTTCATGACAGGCGTCAGCCCTGTGACACTGGATGACTTGACTAGCGGATTCAATATCGGTTGGAATATCAGTACCGATTATCAGTTTAACATGATGCTGGGATTCAGCGAGACTGATGTACGCGAGATGATCCGGTATTATAAGGATGCCGGACAGTTACCGGGCAATACGGATATAAATGCGATGATAGAGGAAATGCGCCCGTGGTATGACAATTATTGTTTTGCCAAAGAAAGTTTGGAGCGTGACCCGAAAATGTTCAATTGTGACATGGTGTTCTATTATTTGCGGCATTATATGACTTTGGGTAAATCCCCTGAAGAGATGATAGATCCCAATACCCGCACAGACTACAATAAGATGAAGAAACTCATCCGGCTGGATAAGTTGGACGGTAACCGTAAGGGCGTATTGCGCAAAATCACGGAAGAGGGGCAGATTGTCACCACGTTAGTGACTACCTTTCCCGCTACCGATATTACCAAACCGGAGATTTTCCCCAGCCTGCTTTTCTATTATGGTATGCTCACCATTACCGCCACTCGTGGCAACTATCTGGTGTTGAGTATTCCCAATAATAACGTGCGTAAGCAGTATTACGAATTTCTGTTGGAAGAATATCAGGACAACCGACATATCAATCTGATTGACCTTGGACTGATGTATTATGAGATGGCCTACGACGGTCATTGGCGTGAAACACTGGAATTTATCGCCCATGCCTACAAGGAAAACTCTTCCGTGCGAAGTGCCATCGAAGGCGAGCGCAACCTGCAAGGCTTCTTTACTGCCTACTTGAGTACGAATGCCTATTACCTGATAGCTCCGGAAGTGGAATTGAACCACGGTTATTGCGACCTGTTCCTAATGCCCGACTTGATGCGCTATGACGTGAAGCACAGCTATATTATTGAACTGAAATACCTCTCCGCCAAGGACTCGGAAGCAAAAGCCGAAGCCCAGTGGCAAGAAGCCGTAGAGCAGATAAAAGGGTATGCTGTCGGTGCTAAGGTACGCCAGATGGTGCACGACACCGAGCTACATTGCATCGTGATGCAATTTCGCGGATGGGAGTTGGAGCGGATGGAGGAAGTTTGACATAATCAATAACATTTGGGGCAAGATAGGCGGTTAACCCATTCTTGTGCAAAAGGTCATGTTACTTGTAGACCTGTATAGGCAACTCTCCTTTCAATGCCCCTATCGCATTAAAAGCCAGTGACTCCATTTCATTCTCTCCGGGATAGATATGGATAGGAGCCAGAAATGAGATGCGCTTTTTGAGTCGTGAAATGACATAATCAGAATAAGCGATTCCCCCGGTCAGAAGGATGGCATCTATTTTCCCGCATAGGACGGTAGCGGCTCCACCGATGGCTTTTGCTACATTATAAATCATGGCATCCAATATCAGTTCCGCTTTTTTATCCCCTTCTTCTATGGACTTGATAATGGCAGGTACATCGGTAGTCCCCAAATGTGCCGTCAGACCGGCGCGACCGGAAATGCGTTTTTTTAATTCATCTTTCGTGTGCTGCCCGCTGAAACAAAGGTCAATGAGTTGACCTGCCGGAAGCGTTCCGGCACGTTCCGGTGAGAAAGGGCCTTCACCGTCCAATGCATTGTTCGCGTCGATAGCACGTCCGTGATGGTGGACAGCTATCGAAATGCCGCCGCCCAGATGACAGATAATCAAATCAAGTTCCTCATACCTTGTTCCCTGTTCTTTGGCAAAACGCCGGGCTATTGCCTTTTGATTCAATGCATGCCAGATGGTAATTTTCGGCATAAGCGGAGAGCCTGTAATACGGGCTATATCTTCCAGTTCGTCTACCACTCCCGGGTCGGCAATGAAAGCAGGGCAATCGGGAAGAGAGGATGCCAGTTCTTTTGCTATCAAACCACCGAGGTTGCAGGCATGTGTACGCATGGCATGCAATGTGTCCCGTACCATAGCCTCGTTCACTTCATATACGCCGCCGGGAATGGGTTTTACCAATCCGCCACGCCCGATGACAGCATCAAAAGCAAAAGGAATCCCATTAGACTCTAATTCTTGAAGTACCAGGTTCTTTCGGAACTCAAACTGGTCTATCACTTGCGGATAAACGGATAATTCTTCTACCGTATGCTTGATATTGCTGACCAACAGAGGTGTTTCGTTTTCATATACAGCAATTTTGGTAGAGGTGGAACCGGGATTGATGACCAGAATCTTCATAGAGTCTAATGTTTTAAGTATGGATTATGAACTGTGAATTGCGAATTATGAATTATTACCTTGATTAAGCACCTGCTTTCTGCACTCGCAATCCCCTGACACTTGCAGGCATGCCATGGCTATACTGTAATATTTGGACAATCCCGAATCACTACGTGACGGAAGGACTACGGGACAAACAGGACCTTGCAGCAATCCTGCCATTTCTGCATTGGCAAACAAAGAAACAGACTTGTAAAAAGCATTTCCAGATTCTATATTAGGGAATATAAGCACATCTGCCTGTCCGTTGATAGGAGATACAATACCTTTTATATCCCCGCTTGCCTGCTCGCAAGCCGTACGTACATCCAGCGGCCCGTCGATAATGACGTTTCCGAACTCTCCGGCTTCAGCTAATTCCACAATATTCACATAATCCAATGAATGAGGGAACTTCGCGCTTACTTTCTCCGTGCAGTGAATCAATGCCACGCGTGGTTGTTCAATGCCGAAGTGCCGGCAGGTACAAATGGCATACCAGATCATTTCTATACGTTGCTGTAAGGTAGGACGTGGGATTACCGCCGCATCCGAGAAGAAAAGTAATTTATGATAAGTCGGAATTTCCATCACTGCCAGATGCGTGAGGATTTTCCCTTTCGGAAGCAGTCCTTTTTCTTTGTCGAGTATGGCATGCAATAAGTTGTCCGTATTGATGATTCCTTTCATTAAAATATCCGCTCCGCCCTCACGAACGATACGTACGGCTTCGCGCGCCGCTTCGTCCGAATCTTCTATATGGATGGTTTTCACGTATTCCGGATATTGCTTGAGCGTAGGGTATTTCTCAAGGATAGCCGAGTCTCCAATCATCAGAAACTCCGCAATCCCCTCTTCCAAAGCACGCGTAATCGCATACTCGGTATTAGGATCATTGGCACAAACCACGGCAATCCGTTTTCTGTGGTTTAGTTTCCTGAGGTGTTCTGTGAGTTGGGCAAAATTTAGAATAGGTTCCATAACGTTAGATTTTTAGCAAATATCAGAAAAATGATTGAAAAAATAAGGATTATAACCCGAAAAAATACATCTGTTGTGTAACATTTTGCTATATTTCATTTGTTTTGCCCGCTAGATGCGCATGGAATCGTTTTTTCGTGTATTTTTGCATACATAAATCCCCCAAATAATAAAACGACATGAAACAGTTTAAAAATCTATTATTTATTAGCTTGATTCTCCTTTGTTGGTTGCTTGCGTCCTGCAAAACATCCAAAACTCCGTCCGGATGGACCTTGGCCTGGGAAGAGAATTTCAATCAGAAAAAGGATTTCGATTTGAAGGTATGGAGCAAGATTCCGCGGGGAAAATCCGACTGGAATAACTATATGACCGACTTTGATTCTTGTTATTCCATGCGTAAAGGCAAATTGGTACTGCGAGGTATCGCCAATCATACACAGCGCAATGATACTGCTCCCTATTTGACAGGCGGTGTCTATACGAAAGGTAAGAAAGCTTTTGATAGCGGGCGTATCGAGATTTGTGCCAAGTTGAATGCTGCCAAAGGAGCATGGCCTGCCATCTGGATGCTACCGGAAAAAGCTGCTTGGCCGTCGGGTGGCGAAATTGACATCATGGAACGTTTGAATTACGATTCCATAGCCTATCAGACGGTACATTCTCATTATACCTATACGTTGGGCATCAAGGATAATCCGCCGTCACATTCTACCGGAGTGATTCATCCGGAGAGGTACAATGTTTTTGCCGTCGAGATGTCTCCGGACAGTCTTTCATTTTATGTCAATGACGTACATACATTCACATATCCTCGCATACAAACAAAAGAAGAAGGACAATTCCCCTTCAACCAACCTTTTTATCTGCTGATTGACATGCAGTTGGGTGGTTCGTGGGTAGGAGCTGTCGAACCTGAAGACCTGCCGGTGGAGATGGAAGTGGACTGGGTACGTTTTTATCAGCGAAAGTCAACAAAATAGAGTATAGAATATGGATATTCAATTTCCCCCCTTTTTGCAGAAGGGTGATAAAGTAGTCATCGTGTCGCCTTCCAGCAAGATAGACAAGCAATTTCTGAAAGGAGCCAGGAAACGGATCGAGTCATGGGGCTTGAAGGTTGCCATCGGAAAGCATGCCGGCGGTTCTTCCGGAAGATATGCCGGAACAATCAAGCAGCGTCTTAAAGACTTGCAGGATGCGATGGATGATCCGGACGTGAAAGCTATTCTTTGCAGCCGCGGGGGATATGGAGCGGTGCATTTGATAGATAAGATTGATTTCACGGCTTTTTATGAGCACCCGAAATGGTTGCTTGGGTTCAGTGACATCACGGCGTTGCACAATCTGTTTCAGAAAAACGGATACGCATCCTTGCATTCATTGATGGCACGCCATCTTACAGTGGAGCCGGAAGATGACCCGTGTACTTCGTATCTAAAGAATATCCTGTTCGGCAACCTGCCTGTTTATACTTGCGAAAAGCATAAACTGAATAAGCAGGGGAGCGCACAAGGCATTTTGCATGGTGGAAACATGGCAGTGGCTTACGGTCTGCGGGGGACTCCTTATGATATTCCGGCGGAAGGTACGGTGCTGTTTATAGAAGACGTCAGCGAACGGCCTCATGCCATTGAACGTATGATGTACAATCTGAAACTGGGGGGTGTGCTCGAAAAATTGTCCGGGCTTATTATCGGGCAGTTTACTGAATATGAGGAAGATCGCTCTTTGGGGAAAGAGTTATACGCAGCCTTGGCGGATTTGGTGAAAGAGTATGATTATCCCGTTTGTTTTAATTTTCCGGTGGGGCATGTCACTCATAATTTACCGCTTGTCAATGGTGCAAAAGTGGAACTCACGGTCGGAAAGAAAAATGTCGAATTAAAGTTTATTTGTTAATAATCTATTCCATCTGAACAATGCTGTGATGAAAATGACTAATTTTGAGGCTTTAATAGAACAGAGGACGATGAAAAAGAAACCTATGATAGTATTGACAAGCGCCTTTTTGTTGTTATCGGCTTTCTCTTGCGGAGGCGGCAACAAGGCAAATAGTACAAATGAACAAAGCGAGAAGGTAGTCGTGAACGTACCACAGTTTGATGCGGACAGTGCTTATCTGTATGTAAAGAATCAGGTGGATTTCGGACCTCGTGTGCCTAATACGAAGGAGCACGTTGCTTGTGGAAATTATTTGGCCAAGCAGTTGAAAGATTTCGGTGCGCAGGTGACCGACCAGTATGCTGACCTGATAGCTTATGACGGAACTTTGCTGAAAGCGCGGAATATCATCGGTTCTTATAAGCCGGAAAGCAAGAAAAGAATAGCTTTGTTTGCGCATTGGGATACTCGTCCCTGGGCTGACAACGATCCTGATGAAAAGAACCATAAGACGCCTATTCTGGGTGCGAATGATGGAGCAAGCGGGGTGGGAGCTTTGTTGGAAATCGCCCGTTTGGTTAATCAACAGCAACCGGAACTGGGTATTGATATTATTTTCCTTGACGCGGAAGATTATGGAGCGCACGACCAGAATAATGAAGAATCATGGTGTCTGGGAGCACAGTATTGGGCGCGTAACCCTCATGTGCAGGGATATAATGCCCGTTTCGGCATACTGCTCGATATGGTGGGCGGTAAAAATACCGTTTTCCTGAAAGAATCATATTCAGAACAGTTTGCGCCGGACATCAACAAGAAAGTCTGGAAAGCAGCCAAGAAACTGGGATATGGCAAAATGTTCATTGATGAAGACGGCGGAGGAGTGACGGACGATCATTTGTTTATCAACCGCCTGGCACGTATCAAAACGATTGATATCATAGCTTCTGATCCCGAAGGTGGATTTACTCCTACCTGGCATACGCTTACGGATAACATGGAGCATATTGATAAAAATACATTGAAAGCAGTCGGACAGACTGTAATGGAAGTAATCTATAACGAGAAATAAAATTAAATAATATGTCAATTAATGAATTGCAGGACGAAGTTATTGCTGAATTCAGTGACTTCGACGATTGGATGGACCGCTACCAACTACTTATTGACTTGGGAAATGAGCAGGAACCGCTGGAAGAAAAATATAAAACGGAGCAGAATCTGATTGAAGGATGCCAAAGCCGGGTATGGCTTCAAGCGGATGATGTAGACGGTAAGATTGTTTTTAAAGCAGAAAGTGACGCGCTGATTGTAAAAGGAATCATTGCTTTATTGATAAAAGTACTGTCAGGGCACACGCCTGATGAAATATTGAATACCGACCTTTATTTTATTGATAAAATCGGATTGAAAGAGCATCTGTCACCTACTCGCAGCAACGGTTTGCTGTCGATGGTAAAACAAATACGGATGTATGCATTGGCATTCAAGGCAAAAGAGGGGAAGTAAAAACTTCCCTTTTTTTTATTCTTGCTTTTTAGTAGTCAGGTAACGCATGGTCAGAATACTTCCGATAAGTAACAGGAGTGCTCCGGATAAGATAACCAGATAGGGAGTGCCGCTTATCAAGTCGTCCATATTTTCCGCTTCGGGATATTTGATGCTGAGATAGACGGACAGGGAATTGTTCAGTATATGCATGAGGATACAGGGAATCAGGCTGCCGGTCTTATAATACGTCCATGCCAGCAGAATACCAATCAGAAATGCCGGAAGTATCTGGGCGGGATTGATGTGGAAGACACCGAACAGAAGTGCGGAGATGAGAATGGCTTTCGTCGGATTGTACTGTTGCAAGAGTGCTTTGGTAATGGCGCCCCGGAATAATAGCTCTTCGAGCACAGGCCCTACGATAGCTATCGCAAGAATACCGCCCCAACCGGATTGAAGAATATCGAAAGATTGCTCCATGATATTAGGAATCCAGTCCATCAGACTCATAAGTGCGGATACCAGAAATCCGCCGGTAAGGATAGCCAATGCGCTGCCAATCAGATAGGGGGGGGATACAAGCGACCATGTAGACTTTTGTGTGCTGATATAGCCTGCTTTCCAGAGATAGATACCCATCATAATCTGGCCTGCCAGTTGTGCCGGAATCATGATTGTCTGCGTTAAGACAGCTTTATCCAGATTCCCGGTAGTGACCAATAAATAGAGGGTACAGGGAATCATAATCAGAATCGGAGCGACGATCTGCGCGATGAGAAGGTCGATCAGTATTAACTTGATGGCTGTCTTCATAAGGCTTATGCGCTTTATTTAACGGTAAAGAAACTGCATATGAACATAGCCAACATGGATATGGCTATTACCACCAGAGAGATACTCATAAATGTCTTTTGCATAAGAATCTACTTTTAAGTTGTCATTATTAGATTATTCATTTTTTTTCTGTTGGGAACAGCCTGTTTCTTTGGCAAGCAGGATGGATTCTGTTTCTTCAGCGTCTTTATGAAGCTGTACGATTAGCTCGTCGATACTGTCATATTTCAGTTCGGGACGAGTCCGCTTTACAAAAGTAAGCCGGATAAACTTGTCGTATATGTTGGAGTGGAAGTGAAGGATATTCACTTCAATCGTCCGGTTGGGGCCATTGCCAATCGTCGGGCGGACGCCTATATTCAACATACCCATATAGGTTTTTCCGTCAAAGGTCACCCATACGGCATAAACGCCATCCGCAGGAATGAGTTTGTCCGGATCGTCCACACTTAAGTTGGCGGTCGGGAAACCGATTTTCCTGCCTACCTGATAACCGCCTACAACGGTTCCGTCCAGAAAATATTCGTATCCCAGGCAACGGGCTGCTAAGTCTACATCTCCTTTATGAAGCAGTTTGCGGATTAGCGAAGAACTGACTGTTATATGTTCCCCGTCTTCCATTTCTATATTGTTGGCATATGCTTTTGCTTGGATAACTTCTATGCCGATTTCTTTTCCGTAACGTACATAGTCCTCGAATCCTTCGCTGCGGTTGTGTCCGAAACGATGGTCGTAGCCGATTACCAGACACTCTACCTGGAAGCGTTCTTTGAGTACCTGAGTCATGAATTCACGTGCCGTCAGTCGGGAAATATCCGGGGTGAAGTCGAGCATCAGGCAGTAGTCTACTCCGATGTCGGACAGTAAGTTGATTTTTTCTTCCGGTGTGGTCAGAAGTTCCGGGCGATAGTCGGCGTTCATCACTTTGCGGGGATGAACAGGGAAAGTAACCAGTGCAGAACGTAGACTTTTGGCTGCGGCTATCTCTTTCACTTGTTGGATGAGATAGCGATGTCCTGCATGAACTCCATCAAAGAAACCGATGGTAGCTACGCAGGGTTCCGGAGTGAGGGGCGATATGTCACGTATAATCTGCATTTCCACGGGTTTTATTTGCTTTTGAAAAGATGGCTCCAGTCTTCGCCGGCTTTTGCCGTATAGGTGGAGATGCCCAGTTCCTGAGCCGCCTTGCAGTTTAATTCAGAGTCATCAATGAAGAGTGTCTCTTGAGGTTCGATACCCGCATCCTCAATGACCGCCTTAAAAATATCCGCTTCCGGTTTTACCATGTGCATCTCATAAGAGAGATAGGCTTTTTCGAAGTAGTCTTCCACTCTGAAGGTACGATATGGAAACAGGTTGTGGCAGGCATATCTCCAATGGATCTCATTTGTGTTGCTAAGCAGGTAGACTACATATTTGGAGCGCAATTCCAGCAGTAAGTCAAGCTTATATTTGGGGATGTCTACCAGAAAACTGTTCCAGGCAGCATCTATTTGTTTGTCACTGACTACTTTCCCCATCATGTCCCGGAGCCCGTTCCGGAATTCGGCGGAAGTGATCAGACCTTTTTCCTGCTGCATGAATATTCCATGCAGTTGTTGGATATTCAATCGCTCTTCTACGTCTGTGAACCCTAATTTCTTAAAGTTCTCCATACAACGTTGGCGGTCGAGATTGATAAGCACACCGCCCAAATCAATAAGAAGGTTTTTAATTCCTTTACTTTTCATTTCTACTCTTTTTGTGAATAATACGTTGAACAAGGCGAACAAGTTCTCCAACCCATAACACCGTGGACGAAACGCCTATAATTAAAAGCCAGGTTTGCCAGTCGAGTGGTGTCGTACGGAATACAGCTCCACCGAACTGCACAATCAGGAATTGTCCGACCAGGATGGCAAGCACAATCAGTTCCATACCATACGATTTGGAAAGCCCTTTGAATGCCGAGTCGGTAGTACCGAATACGCGGGCATTGAAGAGGTTCCAGAATTGTAACATGACAAAGAAGGTAAAGAAAATAGTGAGGTTGTGTATATCCATACCCTGCGGGCTGTGGTCGAAATAATAAATCATTCCGAGCAGTACGATAAGGAAAATAGAACCTACACCTATTATATTAGACCGCATTGCTTTACTGATGATGAAATCAGTGCCGCGACGGGGTTTTTCAAGCATCACAGTTTCGCTGGGCGGAATGGAAGCCAAAGCCAAAGCGGCAAAGGTATCCATAATCAGGTTTACCCATAACATTTGCGTTACGGTCAGCGGAAGTTCCGTACCGATAACCGACCCCAGCAGAACGATAAGCAGCGCGACGAAATTAATCGTCAACTGGAAAACAATGAAACGCTGGATATTCTTATAAAGTGAACGTCCCCACATGACAGCGGTTCCGATACTGTTGAACGAGTCGTCGAGCAAGGTTATGTCACTGGCTTCTTTGGCTACGGAAGTTCCCGTTCCCATCGAGAGGCCGACTTGTGCATGATTCAAAGCGGGTGCGTCGTTCGTACCGTCTCCGGTTACGGCTACTACCGCTCCTTTCTGCTGGAGTAATTGTACCAGGCGTTGTTTATCCGTCGGGCGGGCACGCGACATGATTTTAAGCTCCATCACCCGGTCTAATGCTTCTTCGTCACTCAATTCGGCGAATGCCACTCCGGTGATACGATTCCGCTCCGTATCCGTCTCCGGATTCCAAAGACCTATCTGGCGGGCAATCTCCGTAGCAGTTCCCGGTGTGTCACCGGTCACAATCTTGATACCGATACCTGCCGACTGGCATTTGGCTACGGCAGCAGGCACATCCGGACGAATCGGATCGGAAATGGCCACGACGCCTAAGAAGTTCAAATCATTGGCTGATACCAGCTCCGTACAGTCATTCGGCTCGTTCTCCCCTACAATCTTGAAAGCAAATCCAAGTGTGCGCATCGCCATATTCTGATAATTCAGCAATTGCGCTTCTACTGTCGAACGGTATTCCACGGCATCTACCCGATTCCCGTCCAGTACAACTTCCTTGCACTTGCCGAGAACAATTTCCGGTGCTCCTTTGATATAGAGTATTTTCTTTCCGATTAATGGCGATTCTACAAGTGTCGCCATGAATTTCCGTTCGGTGGAGAACGTTAGCTGGTCGAGGATATGTGCATTCTCACGAAGTGCCAGATAATCTCTTCCCTGGCTGTTCAGCCATAATAACAAAGCCACTTCGGTAGGATTTCCTACTCCTTTCGGCTTTTCACCGGCAGCCGATTCTTCAAGAAAAGCGGTAGAATTGGCACTGATGCCTTCTGCGATAAGTGCGCTGATATCATCGTCGGACAAGTCGCTGCCGTTCTTGATACCATAGAAGTTGGGTTCGTGCACCTGCATCAGGTTTTGTGTCAGCGTACCGGTCTTGTCCGTGCAAATCACAGTGATAGCTCCCATCGTTTCGCAGGCGTGCATCTTCCGTACCAGGTTGTTAGTAGAGAGCATACGGCGCATATTCAACGCCAGGCTGAGGGTGACGCTCATTGGCAAGCCTTCGGGCACGGCTACTACAATCAAAGTAACCGCCATCATAAAGTATTTGAGTGTCCGCTCGAAAACGGGAAGCCATTCATGCCATCCGTTCAATGCGCCGAAATCAAAGGCGAACAATACATCTTTCACAAAGAAGATAAGGAAAGCGAGTCCCGCAACGGTAAAACCTATTTTTCCAATCAGATTGGCAAGTTTTGTCAACTGAATGTTCAGCGGAGTCGGTTCCAGATTATCTTCCGTGCTTTGGCGGGCTACTTTCCCGATTTCGGTAGCGTCTCCCACATGCAGTACGCGCATGGTTCCGTGTCCGTCGACTACCGTAGTGCCGCGCATCACCAAATTGGAAGCATACGTTGCCTCTTCGTCAAAATCCGCTTCTATGGTCGTTTTATTTATAACGGGTTCTCCTGTCAGATTGGATTCGTTTACCTGCAAAGAAATTGCTTCCAGCAACTCACCGTCCGCGGGAATTTCCTCACCGGTTTCCAGAATGACTATATCGCCTACCACTATGTCTTTACGGGGAACTTCCTGCACACGTCCGTTGCGGATGACTTTTACCAACGTCTCTTCGTTGACAGCATTCAGCAAATCGAATTTCTTGCTGGCATCATATTCGAAAAAGAAACCTATACCGGTAGCCAGCAGGATGGCGGCAATGATTCCGATAGTTTCGGCGTATTCATTTTCGATGATGGAGATGATAAGGGAAAATGCGGCTGCTACTAACAGTACACGCACCACCGGGTCTTCAAATTTTTCGAGATAAAGCTTCCAGAGGGAAGGACGCTTGGGGGGCGTTAACAGGTTGATACCATTTTTTTCCCTGCTTTGAAGGACTTCATTGTCTGTAAGTCCTATATGATAAAAGTCATCTTTATTTGTACTCATGCAGATACATGCGTTTAGTTTGGACTGCAAAAGTACAACATAATATTGTGATAAAATGTTTAATTAAAACTTTTTATGAAGATAGATTTATTACTGAGGTTTGCCACACGTCCGGTAGGGGATAGTGAACCAGAATGTAGAGCCTTCGCCTTCTACGGAGTCTGCTCCAATCTGCCCGTCCAGCTTGGCAACGATAGTTTGGGAGATGGAAAGTCCCAGTCCGGTTCCCTTTTTGTCTTTGTTCAGCTTCACGAAACGCCCGAATACGTCCGGCAATTTGTCTGCCGGGATACCTGCTCCGGTATCCTTTACATAAAAATAAAGTTCAGTGTCTCTCGCCTCATATCCGATGCGTACCGTACCTTCTGTGGTGAATTTAATCGCATTGGTGGTAAAGTTGGAAAGTACCTGAGCCACCCGGTTGCGGTCGGTTGAAATGAGGCAGGAAGAACGCGACGGTTCTGCTATAATTTTAATCATCCCGCCAGCGTCGTTCACCCGCATTTGGAAAAGCTGCTGCAAATCTGAAAGTAACAGGTTGATATCAACCGTAGTATATACAAACTCCAAAGTTCCGGCTTCAATCTTTGACATGTCGAGAATGTCATTGACCAACTGCATCAGGAGGTCGGCGTTCATCTTTATGATTTCCTGATATTGGGCTTTTTCCTCTTCTGTATTGGCACTGCCCATTATTTCCGCAAATCCGGTGATGGCATTGAGAGGGGTGCGTATCTCATGGCTCATATTAGCCAGGAATGCTGATTTGGAAATATCGGCTTTCTCCGCTTTTTCTTTGGCGTGTATCAATTCTTTTTCCGCTTTCTTCAGGCGGGTGACATCATGGACGGTAAGTACCATGTTTTCTTTTTCGTCCAACAGGAAGTATGAACCGGAGATGACAGCATTGCACTCTACCGTCTCATTGTCGGAAGTAGCTACGGTCAGTGTCGCTTCGAGGTCGGTGAAATTCCTTCTTTGTTCGAAAGACTGGCGTATGGCAGTACGTATCGGGCAGGAGCCGCAAAAACTATGCGTTCCGCAGCCACCTTCCGCAGCCAATGCGTTGCGGCATTGCAGCAGGTCGCCCACTCTTTTTTCTTCCACTGCTTTTTTTGTTCCGGTTTTCTGATAGTAGTTGGTTTTCAGAACCTTGAAATCGTTATCTATTAACAGGATAAAAGCATGCACATTTTTTAGAACAGACCCGGCGATATGATTGGTACGTTCCAATTTTCTGGACTCCCGGAATAATCGCTGTTGCATTCGGAGACATTTTCTGCGCTCCCATAAAAAACTGAGTAACAGGACCGCACACAAGACTATTAATGTAGATAATAATGCTATAAGCATACTTGTATATTGTTGCTTTAGTTTGGTTAATTTGATCACAAAGATAGTTTTTTATTTCAGTATTAAAAAAGTGTTGAACAAATATCTTGCTATTTGTGTTATATAAATTAGAAAACCAATTAAAAATACGAACGTTATGAAGAAGTACATTTGCACGGTCTGTGAATATATTTACGACCCCGAACAAGGAGATCCGGAAAGCGGAATTGAACCAGGAACTGCGTTTGAAGACATTCCTGATGATTGGACTTGTCCACTTTGTGGAGTCGGAAAAGAAGATTTCGAACCGTACGAAGGATAAAACAGAGAGGGAGAGAATTTATTAAGTGGAAATGACCGGATACAATATGTGTCCGGTCATTTTTATTTTTATGCCCAGAAATTATCCTGCTAGCTATAAATGTAATATCTTTGCATACAAAAATAAGAATCATGCATAATAAAACAACTGTCTCTATCGACTCAAACGATCTCTTATATCCCGTAATCTGTCTTTTATTGATATTCAGCCTGTTGATGGTTGGTTGTAGTGATGACGAAAACGAGAAGGAGTCGCCTGTCCCGGAAGTTCCGGATTATAGTACGATAATAGTCAAAGATATACAGAATATACCTGATAATTTCACATTCGACCGAGTTGAGGTAAAAGTAACGGGTGCTGACTGGCAAGTGATTGAGACTCTTGAATTTCCTTATGAAAACGGGCAGATTGTAATGACACTTCCTGCCACTTTCCCTTCGGAGAAACTTCAGAAAGTAGATCGCCAGGATGGTGGTATGACTGGTTATTGGACCGGATTCTCGGACGACGGCGATGCGCTTGTAGCGACATTAGGGGATTTTTTTGTTTTTAAAGGTGATACGAGAGTAGGGCGAATTGCTATTTCCAACTGGTCCGGCAAAGGTTCTGCTGCGGGAAAAGCAACACTGATGAGTTATCAGTATGCCGACCGACCTTTCATATTGACCAGTAATCCTAAAGATAAATCTTATTATTATAGTGATTGCTCTTTTAAAGAAGGGTGGAATATTTTTGCTAATATCAATCCTTCATCGGAAAACGGTACAGCAAAAGTTCTTCGAACAACTGCTGTACCGGAATCTACTTTATTTTGGCGACTGGCGGAATCATATGTATATAATTAGTAGTAAAGATCTTGATTAATAAATAAAAAAGGAGAATCAGTTTTATGCATTGGCATCACAGATTCTCCTTTTTTATTATTTATTCTTCCCGATTAAGTCGTTCAGGAAGCCTTCTTTTCTTTCACATCACTGCTGGCTTCTACCACATTTACTATATAGTCGCCCAGTTTCTCACATTCGGCGATAATATCCATGTAGTAAACTCCCATTTGATAATCATATTCCTTGTTGTTCACATCCAGGATATTCTGATTCTTCAGTTGGTTGCGGTAATTATTGATTTCGTTTTCGATATTGAAAGACTTGTTGATGTCAATACTCTGATGTTCCGGTTTCTCTACCACCACAATCATTTGTGCAAGAGCGTCATTCGTCAGCTTCATCATGAAGTGAATATGCTCGTATTGCTTTTCGGTAAAGTCCTGGTTTGTCTGACGCTTCCGGTTGACGGTACGTGCCAGGTTGTAACAACTGTCCCCGATACTTTCAATCTCCGTCACTTCACGTAGCATGGCGCGTATCTGCAACTTACTTTCAGAACTCAGACGACCTTCGGATACCTGGTTCAGATAGTTGGCTATTTCCAACTCCATATTGTCGCTGATATTCTCGTATTTCTCTATCCGGCTGAACAGCTTGTTGAAATCATCATCCTTTTCCGTATGCAGCAAGTCCTGCACCATGCCGAACATACGATGGGTACGTTCTGCAAAAAGATGAATCTCCTTGCGTGCCTGAAGAATGGAAAGCTCCGCCGTAGACAGCATACCGCCGGTGATAAACCGCAGTCTCGGTTCTTCGTCCTCTTCCTTCGGATGGATTAAAGCACATACGGTGCGTTCAATCAATTTCACACCCCATATCAGAAGACATACGTTACAGATATTGAAGATAGAGTGGAAGGCGGACAACTTGTAAGAGATAGCAACTTCCGGATTGCTTGTCTGGAAGAAAGTGTCTACTACCCAGTTTACAAACTGCATGAAAGGATGGAAGATAATCAATACCCAGATAACACCGAACACATTAAAAACAAAATGCGCCAATGCTGCCCGTTTAGCCTGTGTGTTGGCTGTTAATGCGGCAAGATTGGCGGTGATTGTAGTTCCGATATTTTCTCCCAGTACGAGGGCTGCTCCCAGTTCCAGACTAATCCATCCGTTGGCACACATAATCAGTGTAATTGCCATCGTGGCGGCAGAAGCCTGTACAATCATGGTCAGTATCGTACCGATGAACAGGAACAGCAGAATGGAGAAGAATCCCATATCCGTGTAGTTCTGTACAAAGGCGAGCATTTCCGGATTGGCGTTCAGGTCGGGCGCATTTGCTTTCAGATAAGAAAGCCCCATGAAGAGGAAAGAGAAACCGAAAATGAATTCACCGACGGACTTGCGGTTGCTTTTACCCGAGAAGATAAGCGGAAGGGCGATGGCCAGAAGAGGAAGGGCAAAGGCGGCCATGTCAACCTTAAATCCGAAAATTGAGATAATCCAGGCAGTGACCGTAGTACCGATGTTGGCACCCATAATGACACTGATAGATTCGGCAAGAGTAAGCAACCCGGCATTAACGAAACTCACGACCATTACCGTCGTTGCTGAAGAAGATTGGATAAGGGCTGTGATTAACACACCTGTTAAAACTCCCGTTACCCTGTTGGTAGTCATTGCCGTCAAGATACTTCGTAGTCTGTCACCCGCGACCTTTTGCAAGCCCTCGCTCATTATCTTCATTCCGTACAGGAAGAGTCCTAATGAACCTATGAGCTTTAAAAAATCATAAAAAGAATATTCCATCTATAATATTTTTAATGGTTATTTGTTCTCAGTCTGATTATAAGTATATTAGTCCCAAATTATTCACCTTTTAACGAACTCGATGAAACAGATGTTACAAATATGTTGCAAAAATAACAATATTTCTAAAGAATTCCCTATCGGGAGCTCACTTTTGGATATTTATTACGGTTTTAATCTTAATTTTCCTTATCAAGTGGTTAGCGCCAAAGTCAATAACCGCTCTGAGGGACTTAATTTTAGGGTATATAACAATAAGGATATAGAGTTCTTGGATGTAAGGGACCAGTCCGGTATGCGTACCTATGTACGTTCGCTCTGTTTTGTCTTGTTTAAGGCTGTCACGGAGTTGTATCCCGACGGAAAGTTATTCGTAGAGCATCCTGTGTCAAAGGGCTATTTCTGTAATTTGCGTATCGGGCGTCCTATTGAACTGGAAGATGTGAAGCGCATCAAGCAGCGTATGCAGGAGATTATTGCCGAAAATATTCCTTATCATCGCATCGAGTGTCATACGGCGGAAGCTGTGCGCGTATTCAGTGAGCGGGGGATGAATGACAAAGTACGGTTGCTCGAAACTTCCGGTTCTCTCTATACCTATTATTATACGTTGGGGGATACGGTCGATTATTATTATGGTAACCTGTTGCCCAGTACCGGGTATCTTAAACTGTTTGACATCGTGAAATATTACGATGGGTTGCTTCTTCGGATTCCGAGCCGCGAGAATCCCGAAGTATTGGAAGATGTTGTGAAGCAGGAGAAGATGCTGGACGTCTTTAAGGAATATCTGAACTGGAGTTACATTATGGGACTCAACAACGCCGGAGACTTTAACCTGGCTTGTGAAGAAGGGCACGCCACAGATTTGATTAATGTAGCCGAAGCCTTGCAGGAGAAGAAGATAGCTCAGATAGCCGATACCATCTTCCATCGTGGAGAAAACGGCAACCGTGTGAAACTTGTCTTGATTGCCGGACCGTCGTCTTCGGGAAAAACTACTTTCAGCAAACGTCTCTCTATCCAGTTGATGACAAACGGCTTGAAACCCTATCCCATCTCTCTGGACAACTATTTCGTAGACCGTGAAGACACTCCTCTGGATGAAAACGGAAACTACGATTATGAATCACTTTACGCACTCGACCTGGATTTGTTCAACCAGCAATTGCAAGCCCTGCTGCGTGGTGAAGAGGTGGAACTTCCCCGTTTCAACTTCTCCCTTGGCAAGAAAGAGTATAAAGGTGACAAACTGAAAATTGAAGATAACACGATTCTAATTCTGGAAGGTATTCATGCCCTGAATCCTGAACTGACTCCCCATATACCTGCTGAACGTAAGTTCAAGATTTACGTATCTGCACTGACTACCATTTCCCTGGATGACCATAACTGGATTCCGACAACCGATAACCGTCTATTGCGCCGTATTATCCGTGACTTCAATTATCGTGGATATTCCGCCCGCGAAACCATTTCACGCTGGCCTAGTGTACGTGCCGGTGAAGATAAGTGGATATTCCCTTACCAGGAAAATGCCGATGTCATGTTCAATTCGGCATTGCTCTTTGAATTTGCCGTTCTTCGCCTGCATGCCGAACCTATTTTGATGGGAGTTCCGCGCAACTGTCCCGAATATTGTGAAGCCTACCGGTTGCTGAAATTCATTAAATATTTTGTTCCGGTACAGGATAAGGAAATTCCGCCGACTTCCCTGCTTCGCGAGTTCTTGGGTGGAAGTAGCTTTAAATATTAAGTGGAACTATAACTAAATTAAGTAGAACGATAATAAGAATATATTTGTCCTTGTGTTTTCTGCAATGAGAACACAAGGATTTTTTTGTGCTGTAAAAACACAAAAGAAATACAAAATAGATGATAATTAGATTCTATTTTCGAAAAACAGCGCTTGAACGTTCTATTAAACTTTAAAACATTGAACCTTTGATTATCTATTCTGTTATGAATTAACATACAACAAAAAAAGAGAGAGAATATGATTTTTTACAATAATCTTTTAGCAAAATGGTTCTTAGGAAAAGGGAAGAATAAGAGTCATTATTTTATGTTCGGTGGTTTTTTCTTTACCCGATATAAGTATTTGGAAGTTTGGGAAGATATGGAACTACGGATTCATGCAAGGCAGTTTTGGGAGTGTTTCCTTTTGACACTGTTGCCTGCCTTAGTCTTGTCATTAGTGTATTCATGGTGGTGGATGATACTCCCCTTCATGACTTACCATGTGTTTTACTGGTTGGAAAAGTCATTCCGTCCTCATTCTGTTTTCGATTGGGAAGCGATAGAAAATTGTGGTGACTCACTTTATATCAGGAAAAGAAAATCGTATGCATGGATGAAGTGGTACGGGAAAAAAACGTTGCCTTTGTCCGATTGGGACGATTAAAAAATAAGTAAGATAAAAGTCAATAGTAACTATATTGAGACTGACTAAAAAGTCGGTACTATCTTTCCTCTCCTCCTTCTTGAAGGAGAGGAATTGTGAGTTACTATTAATTGTGAGTTACTATTGAAACTAGATTTTAGCTCTTCGATGATCGTATTATCTATATAGTTATTTAAAGGTCTGTAACTATCTAATAAGTAAGGAATGTCGTCTTTCAAAAACGGATACAATACACCTGGTTTGAATTTTACTGCAAATTCATGTGTTCCGGGTGCATGTATTATGGTGATTGCATCTGTTAAACTTCCACACAGTTTATCGCACGTAGTATCTTTAATACCGAGTTTCCTATCTACTTTTAAAGTTTGACTTTTATCTGTCAGATTAACAGACGCAACAATGTTCATATTAGGAAGTGCAATTATTGAGAATGGAGTTATTAAATTACTCTCCGTTTTAATTTCAAAGAAATACTCAACAATATTCCTTAGTTCAAAACATGGATATATAACTTTAATATGTTCGTTTATTTCGCTTTCGTATATGACTTTAGATTTCAGCATTTTTGTTTCTTAAATAAGTGCAATAATTGTATCCCTATCCCCATTGTGAGCATACGTTCTTTTTTATTTGCCAATAAATTTTGAGTCCAGTTAAGTAATCCTCCATCACCTATTTCATGTTCTACTCCATTAATAATAATCTTAGCTTTAATTCTAATGCCGTAGTAATAGTTATTATGTGAATCTGATTTGGCAATACGAATATCCAAACCGCTATTTTTAGTATAAAATAAGGTATCTGATATCAATTGACTTTTTTCATCATATCCTTTGCAGGGTATAATTTCAAAGAATATATTTTCAAACCCAAAGACTTCTTTGCAGACCTTCTGTGTTATGGCTAAATGTTTATGTAATTCAGTTCTTTCAAATTCAAAACTACCCGTATCCATACCGCACGAGATTAGGCACAAAAGAGGAAAATGAGGTGTAAAATTTGGGTTTGAGAAAACCTGAGTTCTTATAACTCTTGATACATTACCAAAATTATATGTTTTCTCAGACAGTTCATTACTTTTCTTTAATGAAGCATAATGCAAAGCTATTGCATTTGTCGGGTCGGACTGAACTTCCGTGTTTCTTAGTGCTGTAAGAACTTTTTTTTGATTTACTGTTGCCATTACACTACTTGTACCTAATTGAGCAACAGGAGATAACTCAATTAATTCATAGTTGTTATTCGCAATTATTTTACAGCATTCCAATTCTTCCTCTTTAAATTCCAGAAAATCTAATTGTGCAGGTTTAGCTAATTTGTTTTTACTGTATTTACTCAATAAGGAAGATGGGGTTTCTTTTGTGGTACGCCTGTCAAACACTTCTAATAGCAAAGAGTTTAATTCTGAACCACTCAATTTATCGGACAGTATATCAACTATTTCATTTAGATTACACCTGCTAATTATATGTTTTATTGCTTCATCTTTCATATATTCATAATGCTATATATGTATTCATTAAATATTCGTCCTTCTTTTATGACGGACAATTTAATAATTGCCTCTTTCTCAAATCCAATTATCTCTAATACCCTCATTGATGCGACATTATATTCAAAAATATTTATATACAATCTATTGATGCCTAATTGATTAAAAGCTATTGCAACTAATTGTTTAACAGCTCTGTTGCATATCCATACATTTATTTTCTCACAAAGATATGCCTATTTATGAGATGATTAAGTGTAGAAGTGAATCAAAATTCATTGAATTGCATTTTTGCACTTAAAATTTGAGCATGATAGCGTATTTTACAAAGAAAGAAATATTTTATTCAGCAACACAATTAGATTATTATTTATATCTTTGTAATAGAGTTATTTGAAGCGATGGAAAAACACAGCAGACCAAAGTAGTTCGCTCATTTCTATATCGTTACCCATTGTTATACTCTTCTTCTTCAAAAATCTATTATTTAATAGATTACAATCACACTTCTTGTTTCACAGAACACGCCCTCTTATTTCAGATGCTTCTTTATCCAAAGCAGATGCCCGTATTCAGTATCATTTGAAGTCCAATGCTCGTTAATCGGAGTTATCAACGCCTCTTTCGGACAGTTCAATACATTGTAAACAATATAACTGGTGGTCGGCGGGCATACGTCATCATTGAATCCCCATGTCATATAAGTGTCCGCTTTGATTAGCTTTGCGAAGTTCACTACATCGTAATAAGCCATTGTCTTTATCTTTTCAGGCGTATCCATACCCGTTGCTCTTTTGAAAAAGTGCGGATAACCACCGGCACGTCCTGCCTTATATCCTGCCATATCACTTAATGCGGGATGATTGGCGACGCAAGCGGTGACACGCTGGTCAAGTCCGGCGGTGATTAAAGCTAATGCGCCACCTTGGCTTCCCCCTTGAGCAATCACATTCTTGCCGTCCCATTCCGGTAAGGAAGTTAAGAAATCGATGCTGCGGACGCAAGCCAGATATACCCGTTTCATGTAGTAATTGTCACGGTTGTCCAAACCATTGTTTAAATACCCGTTCCCCCTGCCATTGAATGCATTGCTTATTTCTTTAAATTCCTGTTCACTCATTTCCGGATTAAGCCCGTGTATCTCAATTTCAAAGCGGATGCAGCCTTGTTCCGCATAATATTTATGGCGCAAAGGCTCTTTAATTGTTTTGATACCTGCTCCCGGGGGACATAATACGACAGGAAATCTCCCTTCTTTCTTCGGATAGAATAAATAACCATAGATGCATTGTCCGCCTTTATTCAGTTGCAACTTCACGAGGTAGCAATCTATTTTATCCGTAGAATACTTTTCTACATGCTCTTTCGTATAAGTCAGCGGAAAATCTTTCTGCTCTGCTTTAGCCTTCTCCCAGAATTCGTTGAAATCGTCGGGCATGGCAGTATATGGCTTTAGCTTTTCCGGTGAGAAGCCGACTTTCACATGATGTGAATATGTTTTTCCGTCCACTGTTGCCTTCAGGCGGCAATCGCGGAATCCGGGCTCTTTCATTGTGCCGACAGGAATTATGGCTCTGCCATTTTTGAGTGTTACGCTCCCCTTTGTATCGGCAGGCATCAAATCTCCGCCTATTTCATAGTTGACCACTACGTTGTCTCCGGGAATACCATATTTATAGAATTGTACTTCTACGGTCGCTTTTTCTCCTGTCTTATAAATCCAGTCGGCATGGTCGGGAACAGTAACCCAAAGCACATCGCTTCTATAAGGATAGTTTTCGGCTACGACAGATAACAAGATTGCTGACAGTAGGCATACGGATAAGAGTAGTTTCTTCATGGTATTGTTCATCATTTTATATAAGTATAAGTATAAAAGTAAGTAATTAAATTCTGATGCAATATTACGGAAGATTCGGCAAAGAGAGTGTAGAAAAAATGTGCAATTAAATGGATTATTTGGTATTTTGGCAAAAATAGCGGAAGTTTTTCACTCGGATGAAAAGCTTCCGCTATTGTATGATGGATATAATATCGTTTGATTCCGACAGAAAACTTTTATCTCAAAGCTTCTACTTCTTCCGGAGTCAAAGGAATTTTCTTGCCCAGTCTGCGAGCGCCGGTTTCTGTAATCAGATAATCTTCCTCGTTACGGATACCGCCGAAATCCTTGTAAGTTTCCACCACGTCATAGTTGATGAAATCAGCGAATTTCTTTTCCGCTTTCCACATATCAATCAGTTCGGGGATAAAGTAAATGCCCGGTTCCACGGTATGTACAAATCCCGGTTCCAGCGGAATGGCGAGACGCTGTGACTTACGACCGAACTGCGTACTCTTCGGCTGACCATTGTATCCTACCCATATCTCACCCAGATTTTCCATATCGTGTACATCCAATCCCATCATATGACCTAATCCATGCGGATAGAACAGGGCATGAGCACCTTCACGAACAGCATCTTCAGCATTTCCTTTCATCAGTCCAAGAGCCTTCATACCTTCTACCATCACGCGGGCGGACAATTCGTAGACTTCCATATAAGGAATTCCCGGACGGAGAGCTTTCACCGATTCGAGATGCATCGCATTTTGAATTTCGTACACTTCACGCTGGCGGGTCGTGAATTTCTTGTCGGCAGGAACCGTAGACGACATATCGCCCGCATATCCTGATTCAACTTCCGCACCGGCGTCAATTAAGAACAAGTCACCCGGTTTCACGAGATTACCGTGATAATGGTTGTGCAGCGTTTGACCGTTGATGGTGGCAATTGTGGCAAAAGAGAGCTGACAGTTGTTAGCTTCTGCTACCCGGTTCATTTCCGCCACTACTTCATATTCGTACATACCTGGACGAAGCACCTTCATGGCAGTGATATGCATATCGGCAGTCACGTCGCAAGCCTTTTCTATTTCTACGATTTCTTCTTCTGATTTATAATTACGTTGCGCTATGACAGCACGGATGAAAGGAACGGAACCTTCCTGGCGTGCAGGCGGTATCCCCAGCCAGTCCATCAGTTTCAGTTTATGTTCGGGACGGTAAGGGGGCAGATAATGAATCGCCTTTCCTTTCTGCACACATTTATGCAGGTAGCTTACAATCTCGGCAGACGGCATTAAATTAGCCACACCCACACGTTCGCACTTATCGCGCAATGTCGGTTGCGAGCCCATCCATACGATAGCGTCAATAGACAGTTCATCACCGAAAATGATTGCTTTGTCTTCATCGATATCTATGATTGCCGAAAGTCCGGCACATGAAAGCCCGAAATAATAGAGGAAAGTAGAATCCTGCCGATAACGGAACGTGTTATCCTCGTAATTCAGTCCGCACTCGTCATTTCCAAGAAATAACAATACTCCAGAGCCTATATTCTTTTTCAGCAGGGCTCTCCGCTGCATATACGTTTCTTTGGCAAACATATTGTCCTAATTTTTAGTTTTGTAGCAAATTTACATAAAAACGTTGGAATAAACGAATAAAGTTGGAAGAATGATATATTTTGAATGGAGAAAACCAGTGCCGATAATCACCATAGTTATCTATCTTCAGCTCATATTGTAATTTCAATCATTTCAGTAGTTTTCTATTGTTATCATCCTCTAATATTTGCATTTGTTGAATAGCTATTTGATTAAGTTTGACGAGCCGTTCACTTTGAGGTAGTCCCTGGTCGATAAATACAGCATTGAGATTTTCCATATTAGATAAGCAAATTAACTCATTGATGGTAGCGTAGTCACGAATATTACCCTTCAGTTCAGGGTTATGTTCGTGCCACATCTTAGCAGTCATGCCAAACATGGCTACGTTTAATATATCGGCTTCATTGGCATAAATGATACTTGCTTGTTTCAAAGTCACTTCATTTGGAATAAGGTTCTGCTTGATTGCATCTGTGTGGATTCGATAATTTATCTTTGAGAGTTCACGTTTGGCGGTCCAGCCAAGTTGGGTTTGTTCTTGTTCCTTTAGCCGTTGGAACTCTTTCAAAAGATATAACTTGAACTGTGGTGATACCCAGGAAGCAAATTCAAAAGCTATATCCTTGTGGGCATATGTTCCGCCATATCGACCGGCCTTAGCTATTATTCCTTTAGAATTAGTTTTCTCCACCCATTGCTTTACAGATAGAATGAAACGATTCAGTCCTGCTTCATTTTTAATTCCCTCGAATTCGGGGGAATTAAAATCTGGATTGTACATTGCTTCCCATATCCCCAGAAATTCAATGGTGTTTTTATTACGTAGCCATTTTTCAATGAGCGCTAATCCGTTTTCGATGTTTCGCACCATATCGGTTAGTGAGATATAATCCTTGTTATCGTATGTGACAACGGTTATTTCCGCATTCTGTACTCTTATTTTTGTCATGTCATAGTTCATGTAATGATTCTATTATTCAAAGGTAATATAAAATTCAAATAAAGAATCGGTTTAATCAAAATATCTTTTAGAAGAATATTTATTGTGCTTTTATAATATTGAAACGGAGCGGGTTATTCTCTTTATATGTTTCCATACGTGTTGTTTTATTTTGTAAATCAACTGTCCAAAGATAATACTAACTGATTGAAATTTCGTGAACTTCGGTGGATAAATATTTGTTCATTAGATAATTTTAGTGTTATAGGATTAAAAATAATCCCCTTAATCTGTGTAATCTCTCGTTAAAAAGTTACTTTTGTAGCGAGAAATAGTAGAAAGCAAAAACGAATATGGCACAAGGTTCCCGTCAAATACAATCTCAGGCGCAACAGCAAGTACAGACGCTCTCGCCACAGCAGATTCTGGTCGTGAAATTGTTGGAACTTCCCGCAGTAGAGCTGGAAGACCGTATCCATGCCGAACTGCTTGAAAATCCGGCACTTGAAGAAGGCAAAGAAGAGAATGCCGCCGACGAATATTCCGATGCCGACGGTATGGAAGACGGCATGGAGAATGGCGCCAATGACTATGATTCTTTAAGTGACTACCTCACCGAAGACGATATTCCCGACTATAAACTGCAAGAGAACAACCGCTCGAAAGACGAGCAGGCGGAAGATATCCCCTTCTCCGACACCACTTCCTTTTATGAAATATTGAAAGAGCAACTCCGTGAACGGAATTTGACAGAGCATCAATGTGACTTGGTAGAATACCTGATTGGATCATTGGATGACGACGGCCTGCTCCGTAAATCTCTGGAAAGCATCTGTGACGAACTGGCCATTTATGCCGGTATAGAATCCACAGAGGAAGAACTCGAAGAAGCGTTGTGCATCTTGCAGGACTTTGATCCGGCAGGTATCGGCGCCCGTAGCCTTCAGGAATGTCTGTTGATACAGATTGACCGGAAGAAAGAGGCGGAAAGAACTGCCAATCCCATACTCGACCTCGAAGAACGCATCATCCGTGACTGCTACGAAGAGTTCACCCGCAAACATTGGGAGAAAATCATAAAGAAACTGGATATTGACGAAGAAACATTCAATGAAGCCATCTGCGAAATCACCAAACTGAATCCCCGTCCCGGTGCTTCTTTGGGCGAAACCATCGGCAGAAATCTTCAACAGATAATTCCCGACTTTATCGTAGAAACGTATGATGACGGAACAATCAATATAAGTCTCAATAACCGCAACGTCCCCGAACTCCGCATGAGCCGTGACTTTACGGAAATGGTGGAAGAACATACCAGGAATAAAGCCAACCAGTCCAAAGAATCCAAGGAAGCAATGATGTTCCTGAAGCAGAAAATGGATGCGGCACAAGGATTTATCGACGCTGTCAAGCAACGTCAGAATACACTGATGACCACCATGCAGGCAATCATCGACCTGCAACGGCCGTTCTTCATCGACGGAGACGAATCCCTGTTGAAACCGATGATCTTGAAAGATGTGGCCGAACGTACCGGACTGGATATATCAACCATCTCCCGTGTCAGCAACAGCAAATATGTGCAGACGAATTTCGGTATCTATCCGCTTAAATTCTTCTTCAGCGACGGATATACAACGGAAGACGGAGAAGAAATGTCCGTCCGCGAAATCCGTAAGATTCTGAAAGAATGCATCGACGGAGAGGACAAGAAAAAGCCGCTGACCGATGATGAACTGGCAGAAATCCTGAAAGAAAAAGGATACCCCATTGCCCGCCGGACAGTAGCCAAATACCGCCAGCAACTGAATATACCCGTGGCGCGGCTCAGGAAATAAGAAGGGACAATTGATAGTATAGGAACGAGAGTTGTAATTTGCAATTAATAATCAGTAATTAAAAAAGAAGTGGACAGAGAAAGAGAGCATATCATAGCGGATAAGTCAATGTTACAGGTGGCGAGAGTCACTTCAATATTGTTTACCCCATTTTCTATTCCGTTTTTGTCGTTTCTGGTGTTATTCCTGTTTTCTTATCTACGCATCATGCCGATGGTATATAAGTTGATTGTATTGGGAATCGTTTACTGCTTCACCATACTGACACCTACTATCACCATTTTCCTGTTTCGCAAGATTAATGGCTTTGACCGTCAGGATTTGAGTGAACGTAAGAAACGCTATATACCTATCCTGCTGACTATCATCTCCTATGTATTCTGCCTGTTGATGATGCGCAAACTGAACATACCCTGGTATATGACGGGCATTATCCTGGCTTCCCTGGTGGTATCTGTCATTTGCATTGCAGTCAACCTGAAATGGAAATTGAGCGAACATATGGCCGGAATGGGTGGAGTGATAGGAGGACTGGTTTCTTTCAGTGCCTTGTTCGGTTATAATCCGGTAGGTTGGTTATGCCTGTTTATCTTGATAGCCGGCATACTCGGTTCAGCCCGTATCATCCTGGGACATCATACGTTGGGTGAGGTACTTTCCGGCTTTGCGGTCGGTCTGGTATGTGCCCTTCTGGTGCTTCATCCGATGATTAATTCCTTATTTCGAATATTTTTATTTTAAAACAGTATAAATCCTAAAAACTAATTATTATGGACTTTCCACAGAATTTGAAGTACACGAACGAACACGAATGGATTCGCGTTGAAGGAGACATTGCTTATGTTGGTATCACAGACTATGCTCAAGAGCAATTGGGTGATATTGTGTTCGTAGATATACCTACTGTCGGTGAAGCGTTGGAAGCTGATGAAGTTTTCGGAACCATCGAAGTAGTAAAGACCATTTCCGACCTTTTCTTGCCGGTAGCAGGTGAAGTGATGGAACAAAACGAAGCGCTGGAAGAGAATCCGGAGCTGGTGAACAAGGATCCTTATGGTGAAGGCTGGCTGATTAAAATGAAACCGGCAAACCTGAAAGACGTAGAAGACCTGCTGGATGCCGAAGGCTATAAAGAAGTGATTAACGGATGAGTGATTAGTGATTAGTAGCTGCGCTGTGTGGCTGCTAATCACTGAGTAAAATCATGCACGTTATCTAAATATATTAATCACTAATCACTAAAAAACTAATCGTTAAAGAAATGACTCCAATTGTAAGTATTATCATGGGTAGTACGTCCGACCTTCCCGTAATGGAGAAGGCTGCGCAACTGCTGAATGATATGCATGTACCGTTCGAAATGAACGCGCTTTCCGCTCACCGCACGCCCGAGGCTGTGGAAGAGTTTGCCAAGAATGCCCGCAACCGTGGCATCAAAGTGATTATCGCTGCTGCCGGAATGGCTGCCGCCCTTCCCGGTGTAATTGCTGCTAACACTACGCTTCCCGTTATCGGAGTACCCGTAAAAGGTTCCGTTCTCGATGGTGTAGACGCCCTTTACTCTATCATCCAGATGCCTCCGGGCATTCCCGTAGCCACCGTTGCTATCAACGGCGCGATGAATGCGGCTATCCTGGCTATCCAGATGCTTGCATTGAGTGACGAGAAGTTGGCGGAAGCTTTTGCTGCTTACAAAGAAGGACTGAAAAAGAAAATCGTAAAAGCAAACGAAGAACTGAAAGAAGTGAAGTTTGAATATAAAACGAACTAATGGATCTATTCAATTATTTTCGAAGAGAAACCACAGAAGTGAATATTGGGGCTGTACCGTTGGGCGGCCCCAATTCTATTCGTGTCCAGTCGATGACCAACACGTCTACACAGGATACCGAGGCTTGTGTGGAACAGGCAAAGCGAATTGTTGACGCGGGTGGCGAATATGTCCGCCTGACGACGCAGGGCATCAAGGAAGCGGAAAACCTGATGAATATCAACATCGGTTTGCGCAGCCAGGGATATATGGTTCCGTTGGTTGCCGATGTACACTTCAACCCGAAAGTGGCCGATGTAGCCGCTCAATATGCGGAAAAGGTGCGTATCAATCCGGGAAATTATGTAGATGCTGCCCGTACTTTTAAGAGACTCGAATATACAGACGAAGAGTACGCGCAGGAAATACAAAAGATTCATGACCGGTTTGTTCCTTTTCTGAATATCTGCAAAGAGAACCACACGGCTATCCGCATCGGAGTGAATCATGGCTCTTTGTCCGACCGCATCATGTCACGCTATGGTGACACACCCGCAGGAATGGTAGAGTCCTGTATGGAATTTCTTCGTATCTGCGTCGAAGAGAACTTCACCGATGTAGTGATTTCTATCAAAGCGTCCAATACGGTCGTCATGGTGAAAACCGTCCGCCTGTTGGCAGACATAATGGAAAAAGAAGGCATGGCCTTCCCGCTGCATCTCGGAGTGACGGAAGCCGGAGACGGTGAGGACGGACGTATCAAGTCCGCTCTCGGCATCGGAGCGCTGTTAAGCGACGGACTGGGTGATACCATCCGTGTATCTTTGAGCGAAGCGCCCGAAGCGGAAATTCCCGTAGCCCGTAAACTGGTGGATTACATCCTGCTGAGGCAGAACCACCCCTATATCCCGGGACTGGAAGCACCGGATTTCAATTATCTGTCTCCCGAACGCCGGAAGACGAAAGCTGTCCGCAATATCGGTGGCGAACACGTACCTGTGGTGATTGCCGACCGTATGGATGGAAAGACGGAAGTCAATCCCCAATTTACCCCGGATTATATCTATGCCGGACGTGCTTTGCCCGAACAACGGGAAGACGGTGTAGAATATATCCTCGATGCCGACGTATGGCAAGGGGAACCCGGCACCTGGCCTGCCTTTAATCATGCGCAATTGCCACTGATGGGCGGATGCAATGCGGAACTCAAATTCCTGTTTATGCCCTATATGGCACAGACGGACGAAGTGATTGCCTGCCTGAAGCAACATCCTGAAGTAGTCATCGTTTCCCAAAGCAATCACCCGAACCGTTTGGGCGAACACCGTGCATTGGCACATCAACTGACAACGGAAGGTTTGCAAAACCCGGTTGTCTTCTTCCAGCATTATGCAGAAGATAATGCAGAGGATTTGCAAATAAAATCTGCCGCCGATATGGGCGCATTGATTTTTGACGGACTTTGCGATGGCATCTTCCTGTTCAATCAAGGTAACCTGAGTCATGCAGTAGTAGACGCAACCGCTTTCGGAATCCTGCAAGCCGGACGTACCCGTACTTCCAAGACAGAATATATCTCTTGTCCCGGTTGCGGACGCACGCTCTACGATTTGGAAAAGACAATTGCCCGCATCAAGGCAGCTACCTCACACCTGACAGGACTGAAGATTGGTATCATGGGATGCATTGTGAATGGTCCCGGCGAAATGGCGGATGCTGACTACGGTTATGTAGGTGCCGGCCGCGGTAAAATCAGCCTTTATAAAGGCAAAGTTTGTGTCGAAAAGAATATCCCCGAAGAAGAAGCTGTGGAAAGATTGCTGGAGTTTATACGAAATGACAGGAAAGAGAATTCTTAAATGATATATTTCATGGGGGGTACTTGCTATGAGTATCACCCCATGAATCTTTAATGAGTATTACATGTCTTCCAGTGACAGGCACATTGTCTCAATAGAATATCGGGGTAATAATTTTTTCTTTAGATGTTCAACTTTCTGTGCCAGTAACTCCGGTTTAAAGTTTTTGCGTTGGCGTTTAACTTCTGCAACTACTGCTTTATTCTTTTCCAAACGGAGTGCGACGATGTCTATTTCATTTAGATTACCTTTGGCTTCCCACCACGAACCGATGGCGCGGAATTGATAACTCTCTGCAAATTTTTGTTTGAAGTAAAGTTCCAGTATTTTTCCACTATAAGTAGGATAATCGGTTTCTATAATAGTGCGTAATCCTACAAAGTTTTTAATTTCTATCAATGAACGGTTGCGGTCGAAATAGTTGAACCAAAGTCTGATAAAATTATCGCATATCTCGTACCGGACAGTTGTCGAACCTTCTTTTGCCAGAATCGGACGTTGACGAATGATGATATTATAATCATTTATCAGACGCTTCAAGTATCCGCCTATGCTTTTTTCCCCTAGTGTTGCCTCGATTTCGGCTTGTGTGTTTCTTCCCCCGGCAATCGCACTCAGAATAGAGAAATAGGTTCCGTAATTCTTCCCGAATTCTTCCACCAGTAGATTTTTTCCTTCTTCGGTAAAGGGAGAATTGTCGCGAACCATAAAATGAATCATGCTTTCTACGCTAAGTGCATGATTGTCGCAAAAGAGTTCTACGTATTTAGGGACTCCACCGGTAAAAGTATAAAGAGCTAAAAGGTCGTCATTCGAATGTGCCGGCGCATACTCATGCATTATTTCCTTTAAAACAGGAAGGCTGAACGCTGACAGTTTAATAATATTGTCCGCCCGCCCGAAAAGTGGCTCTTTATTATCTTGAAAAATCTTTTGCATCAGAGAGTAGATGGAACCGCTGACGATTAAATTCATGTGTGAGGATTTCCGATGTTGATCCCATATATTTTGCATATCGCTGAATATGGATTCATTGATATTATAAAATTCCTGAAACTCGTCAATAACCAGATTGAAAGCTTGTTGGGTGGCAAGTTGCATCAGGTATTGAAACAAGCTTCGGAAACTCCGGATTTCTCCCGGCACAAAAGTTTGTAAGGACTGTGTGATAAGTGGTATGAACTCCTCGCATAGAGTAGCTTCATTCTTACGGCCTACAAACAGGTAAACAGTGGGCGATTGTTCGACTGCTTTCATAATAAGACTTGTTTTTCCAATCCTACGACGCCCCGTGACGACTGTCATTCTTGAATTCTCCTCGAATGCCAATTGCTGAATTCTCTTCAACTCTTTAAGCTCCTCTTCTCTATTATGAAATCTCATAATCAATGATTTAGTGTTAGTAACGCCGGTTACAGTAACGGCTGTTACAAAAGTATGTATTCTTTAGAGAATAACAAAGTTTTCTTTCCTTTTATTGAAAAGACGGATAATAAATTGCGATATAAATTGTCTTACTAATCAATTTGCTGTAACTTTGTTTCGTCAAATAAGAAAGCAAAATAAAATATGATAATGGAAGATGATTTTGACTACCAGGCAGTGCCCTATGGTTTTACCCACTGCTTCAATAACCAATGTCCGAAAGGAGAAAAATGTCTGCATCGCTTGGTAGCAATGCATAGTACTGATCAGTATCCCACTCTGTCTGTGGTAAACCCCCATTGTATTCCGGGGGATGCGAATACTTGTTCTTTTTATAAGTCGATACAGAAAATACGCGTGGCGTGGGGAGTTAAGCACTTGTTGGATAATGTGCCCCATAAGGATGCGGAACAACTTAAAAGTTTGATGTTAAGCCATTTCGGGCGGGGACTGTATTACCGCTTCTATCGTAAAGAAAAATATCTGTCTCCTGAACAACAGGAATATATTCGTAGAATTTTCCGTCAGAAAGGGATTACGGAGGAACCGGCTTTTGAATCCTACACAGAAGAATATAAGTGGTAATTATCTGCCACCTTGCACTTTTAACGGTTAATCCTCTGAATGATAATTGATTATTGAGTGTAAGATACGGTTGCAGATGCGTGCAAGATAAAAGTATCTTGCACGCATCTATTTTTATAATGAAAGCCTTACAACATGATAGAGAGTACCTCGATTGGCACGTTTGGAAGGAATATTGTGCTTGCAGAGTATCCTGCCGAATACACTTGTCCGCTTGTTAGACAATGAAATAGTACTGTTTTTGTTGATATCTTCCAGTATTTCTGCCGGAGAAAGCCATTCGCCACCCTCTTCCTGTTCTTTGGCCGGACGAAAATAACGATAGAACAGTTGCTCTTCAAGTGTAGTCTGTTCAAATTCCCGGTTGTTTTCTGTCATCATCCGTTCCTCTGCACGGTCAAACCAATAACGTTCGTTATGATCCAGCTCATACATAGCTTGTGCGTAAAGTTGTTCATAGTCTATGGCATGACTGTTGTCTATTGTATCCGTCACTTCGATGCAGATAAAACGACGGCTACCCGATGGGTCGGTGAGCAAGTCTTTCTGATTACTCGTAGCGATGAAAGATGCATAGCGTCGCATTTCCAATACGGCATTTCCGTAAGGTTTGCGCATGTTTACCACCGGTTTCTGAAGAATATGCTTCAAGTATCCTTGCTGATTGGTGCTTATCTGGTCGAACTCATCGATGTTTATCAGCGCAAACCGATTTAGATACCGTTCAGCTTCCTTTTTTTGTGAGAAATCGATACTATCTGTATAATATGCCCGTATGGCAGGCGGAATAATGCTTCGGCAAAATGTGGATTTACGAGTTCCTTGTCCGCCTACCAATAGGGGAGACACGTTGTTCGCATATTTTTTATCTGTTCCGCGCCAATGCATCACCATATTCAGGAACCAGCGGTGAAACAGATCCGTCCAATACGGATTCCGGCAGGGTACAGTTTGCGCAAGTCCACGGATACGGTCACGTCCGTCCCAAATCGGGAGATGGTAAAGGAAATCTTCCAACGGATTGAATACCGGTACGCGATTGGAGTAGATATACCGGCTGATATCTCTGTCCCACAAGGGGATGCCTTCTGTCTGTGCGTCTAGTGCGATGCTGTTTAATACCCGTTTGTCAATCGGATTGAAGTAAAACCGGAATGAATTTCGTTCGCGATATTCCACCTCACCTATCTGGGTGTTGTAGCGGAACTCGTAACGCCGCTTCATAAACTCCTCGGTTTGAAAAGCCAGTGTCTGTTCTTTGCTCAGACTACTTTTCTTGCCAAATCCTTCGCACTCGTTATATACATTTTTGATTAACTGACGGATAATTGCTTCCTGATTTTGCAAATAGTAGTGAAAAATAGTGCGTTTCACGGTTTCTTCTTCAGGAATTCCCGACTGAAAGCAGTTGACGGCCAATTGTGTCACTATTGCTTGAAAGTCTCCCTCTCTCGGACGTGCGCCTTCGTCTTCTGCTTTGTAAATCTCTTCATGTGTTTTTCTCAGCGCCGCTTCGAAGAGCATAAATATAGCTCTCTCCGTATCGTATCCCGGTACGGCTCGTGTCAACGGTGACTTTTCAGAACGTACGGCTTCCCGATAAGATAGTTCTTCGGGCATTCCCATGGGCTGCGACAGATAAAACGGGACAGAGTTCGGTCGGTACTTGAGCTCCGTATCGTATGATAGTCGTGAATATTGTTCCAGCGAAGGCTCTTTCGATAAGATATTGAATGGAATTTGCGGCTGGTAACATTTCACGGCGAGTCGATAGGCATGTGCGTGGAATATTTCTGCTTCCTCTCTTTTTTGAGGAAGTGAATTGTCGGGACGGGTAAATTTCACCCAAATCTTCACGGTCCGTTTGCTGGAACCGGTAAAAACGCAGTACGTTTGCGGTTGTTCCCAAGCGAGTTGTTTCACTAATACGATTTCCGAACTGCCTGCCAGCGGACCGACGGTGAGTTCTACTATACCGTTATAGCTTTTCATCTGTATGCCACCTTCCGTTCTGCGGAATTCTGCGGCAGGAAGAATCTTCGGTAATTTGTCTGCTTCATAGCAGCGTGAGTCGGGGAGGCTATATCGTAACACTTCTCTGAAAGCGGATACGGGCTGTGCTTTTGTTTCAGTTCGTGTTTTTTCTATCCATGTTTCGATTTCCATTGTAGTTAAAGCAGTGGTTCTTTCCTTGACTCTCAATTGAGTAACCTTCATGATTTTTATTGAATTAAATACTCCGTAAAGGTAGCTATATCTATCTGGTCTGGCAAGTAAATCCGGTTGTTTAATTCATTAAATAAAGACTTCTCCACACTTACTTAACAGCTTGCTTCCGGTTGATTGCAGTTCCGGTTTGTTTCAAGCGCTTGAAACACCTTGTTCGTAGGCTTGAAACAAAGTGTTCATAGGCTTGAAACACTTTGTTTCCCTATAGCAAACACTTTGTTTCAAAGTACAAAACAGATTGTTTGCAGGCATGAACAACTCATTCTCTGCATGGATTCTGTAAATTACTACGTAGGTTTTATGAATTTATTGCGGTTCTTTTTGAACTTTACCCGAGTGCAAGATAAATGTATCTTGCACATATCTGCAACTGTATCTTACACTCTGTAAAATGCTATATATTAGATTGGTAAATGCCGATAGTGCAAGGTGCAAGATGTTTTACGTTTTTCAAACTTCATAGTAGAGGGTAGGAAATCAATATAAAAAACCGAAATGCCATAAAGGAATCGTATTCCCGAAGCCATATTCTATATCGTCTTTTACTACATATGCTTTGTCTAAGCCTTGAATCTGCGCATTCCCTTTATTGCGTCCACCTATTTCAAATGTGTATCCATCCACTTGAAAATCAGACTGAGAAGAGGCGGCTACTTCATACATGACTGCTAATTGATTAAAAAAGAATGTCTCTCTGAGATTACCTATATCAGGTGTATCTTTTCCTAATACATAAGCGAGATTCGTGTTTTCGAGATAAAGTTTTGTAACTTTTCCCAACCCTCTGACTCCTTTTGTCTCATCATAAAGCTGTTTCAGTAGACCGGCTTTTTCTATGTAAGTGATGTAATCCGACAGGGTTTGTCTGTCAATTCCAATTATCTCGGCTAGTTTTGAATAGTTTGGTTTGAAGGGAACGCTTTGTGCAAGTATTGCCATCAGTCGTTTCATTTTAATGGCAGTACTTGCGTTTAGCCGGGCAAATAATGGAATATCTGTTTCCAGTACTGTATTTATAATTTGTAACAGCCGCTCTTCATAGTTCCCTTGATTTGCAAACGGATAATAACCATTCTTTAGATATTCCTTGAAGGCTGCTAAGGGGAATTCTATATGTGTATTCCCGACTTCTTGATTCAAGATTTGTTCCAAAGAATATGCGGGTAAATCCAAGTGATAGTGCATATTCAAGTATTCTCGGAATGACATTCCGTGCATACGATATAAAAGTACACGGCGGCTCAAGTCGTCCGTTCCTTTGAAAATATCCAGAATGGAGGAGCCCGTGAATGTGATATGTAGATTGGGCAGATAGTCATAGATCAGCTTCATCTCTTTCGACCATCCTATGTATTTATGAATTTCATCAACAAAAAGATATTTGCCGCCCATTTTATGAAATTCTTCAGCAAAGTCCAATAGCCGATGTTCTGCAAAGTAGAAGTCGTCAGCAGATACATATAATGTTTCTTTAGTAGAGAGATTTAGCTTGATGTGTTGTAGTAATAGAGTGGTTTTACCTATACCTCTTGCACCAATGATAGCTGTCATCCTATCATTCCAGTCTATTGATTGGTAGCTATAGCGTAGGAAACTAGTATCTGTTGCTGCTAAAAGAGCCTGAAATCGTTGAATAAGTTTTTCCATGATTGTTGTATTTAGGACTACAAAGATAATAAATTGCGGAATACATTCCATGATTTATGGAATATTTTGCGGGATGGATTCCACAGAATATTCAACTATTTCTAGCTTTAATGAGTATTTCTATTTAGTGAAGTGAAACAATTTTGTAATTAGTGTTATGGTATTTGTTTGCGCTGATTTTCTCCAAAAATGTTTTTCAAACTTTATTGTAGAGCATTTCTATATTAAGCTTTCCATATTTAGTACAGAGTCTTAAACTTTTACTTATCTTTGCAGGTGAAAAAACAAGATAGACATACTACAATGAAAAATCTGATAAATGTAAATTCATGGAGTTTGGGGCATCTCGATGTCGAAACCAATGCTTCTGATTATTATTATGTAAAGCTGGTGCGTAAACTGTATGATATCATCCACTTCTCAGAAGTCGGGAGAGATGAAGGAAGGGTTTTATGCGAACGTTTTGCTATGGCTGCGACTTATTATTTTGAAGATGTTGTGTCCGGTATCGGTGTATGGCAGACCTTTACTTCCAAACATAAGGAGTTGTATGGCAAATATCTTCCTTTTTATGATTTGGATGAAGAAGAATATTATCAGGACGAAATAAATTTCGAAGATATATGTTTTCTTATGTGGATGATTCTTCAAAAAGAAAAGAAAGGAACTTTCTTGAATCCGGAGAATCCGTATTTGGTAAAAATGGCCTCAATGATTTACAATGTGTTAGATGCTGAGTTTGAGAAGGCTCCTATCAATGCAGAGATGTTGGAACGTCTGAAGGATCAATCTTATTTTCAGGATTTCTATTCAGTGAAGTTTATGCTGACTCGTTTGAACGATGATCTTTACTTGTTGAAACCTTTCGCAACTGGGCGGACAGCCAAAGTGGAAGATGAAGTGAAGGGGGTGTTGGGAGATAGTTTGGATGACTCATCGTTTGCTTATGCTGTAGAATCAATTATGGCGTGTTGTGAAAAGACCGGTCCATTGGCTCTTTATACTAAAGATTGGCTGGCAGCTATGTTGACCCATTGGGGAATGACGGAAGAGAGCGAACGTCTTGCAACGATCGAATCCTTAAAGTATGCCGTTTATCTGTTGAAGCGCTATGATTCGGAAGCAATTTGTCTGGAGGATATTAAAGGGGAAGAGTATGTTATTTCACGCGATTCTTTTAAAGAATTACCGGATAGTACTTTGCTGGATAATAAAAGCTTTATCGGTTCATTGGTAAAATATGACGGCGAATGGTTGGTGAATGGTGTGAGTTCATGGAGTTTGGGAACAAAACTTTTTGATGCTTATAAGGAGAAGATGACCATGACGGGGGGTGACTCCGTAGTCTATAATAAGATTATGGAAATCAATGAGAATCATCCTATGTTATATTTTAAGGACTATGAAGAGATGTTGGGATGGTTCGACAGACATATTGGTTTGGACGAAAGATTTACTTTGCCTGAACAGATGAAGAAACAACGTTTCTTTGCTATATATGTGGATAGAGTGCGGGATATGGCTATGCTTCCTGATGGTGCTTTGGTGATAAAAGATGATCATAATCCTTATTATAGTAGGAAAACAGCGGAAGAACAGGGTATTAACTATATTGTTTCTGCTGAAACAACTTCTAAAGAAATGTTGCATTACCTGATAGAACATAATATGCTTCCCGATGCTTGTATTAATTCCATAAAAGGAATGGAAAGAGGGAGGCAGCTCGTTCAGGAAAATATGGATTTCATAGCACGTTTTATGCGGGGAGATGATTATTGAGAGTTTCTCTGTTATCAGAACTATACCGGAAATGATTGTTATGATAGAGAAAAAGAAAGTGTTGCTTAATATATTGAGCATAATTATGCTATATTTGTGCAATATAAAAAGCATATTTTATGGAAAAACGGATAATAAAGGCAATTATAGCCGAACGTCAGCAAGAAATCGGTAAGATTCAGTTGGTTGAAAGACCGATATATTTTGAAGAGCAGGCGAATTATGTGCTGGTCGGTATTCGTCGGGCAGGTAAATCTTATCAGATGTATCAGGGTATACAGAATCTTGTGAGATCGGGTAAAGCGACTCTTGAAGATTGCCTTTATATTAATTTTGAAGATGAGCGCATTTCTTCCTGATGAAGAAATGGCTATACAAGTATCATATAGCATTGATGATCTGATTACTCGGGAGCGGGAAGTCAGGGCTTTATGTAAAATGTCGGAAGTTTTTGGCATCAAAAAAGCCTTTGTCATTACTTGGGATGATGAAAGGACAATTTCAGGAAATGAGTTGGACATAGAAGTCGTGCCTGTTTGGAAATGGTTGTTGCGGTAGGACAATCTGTTGTTGATGATAATTTGCAACTTTGTTGCACGAATCATTCACTACCTTTGCAGCAACTAAAAGATGAAAGATATGGGACATTGTAGTTGCTGTGGACACGAATGTGCGCCTAAGAAGGAAGTTGAAGTTAGGAATTCTATATTTCAAGAATACTGGAAAGCAGGGCTTTCATTTATATTGCTGATAAGTGGTATTATAATGAATGCCCTGGATTCCTCTTTTTTTCATAAAGAGTATGTAGCTTTAATCTGGTATATTGTAGCTTATCTTCCGGTCGGACTCCCTGTTATGAAAGAAGCGTGGGAGAGCATGAAAGAGAAAGACTATTTCAGTGAATTTACTCTAATGATTGTTGCCACAATCGGGGCTTTCTATATTGGCGAATACCCGGAGGGGGTAGCCGTGATGCTGTTTTATACCATCGGCGAACTGTTTCAAGACAAGGCGGTCGATAAAGCAAAACGCAATATCGGCGCTTTATTGGATGTAAGGCCGGAGAAGGCTTTGGTACTGAGAGATAACAGTCTGATTACAGAAAGCCCGAAGAATGTAAAGGTCGGCGAGATTATAGAGATAAAATCGGGCGAGAGAGTCCCTTTGGACGGAGTGATGCTCAACGAAGTTGCTGCTTTTAATACGGCGGCATTGACAGGTGAAAGCGTTCCCCGCAATATTCGCGAAGGCGAAGAAGTGCTTGCCGGAATGATTGTGACGGATAAAGTGATTCGAATCAAGGTGACAAGGCCATTCGATAAGAGTGCACTTGCCCGGATATTGGAACTTGTCCAGAATGCTTCGGAACGAAAAGCCCCGGCAGAATTGTTTATCCGTAAATTTGCACGCATCTATACACCTATTGTAATAGGACTGGCGGTATTGATAGTTATCCTTCCGTTTGTTTATTCATTCATTGATACTCAGTTTGCATTTGTGTTTAATGACTGGCTGTACAGGGCTCTCGTCTTTCTGGTGATTTCGTGCCCGTGTGCTTTGGTAGTGAGTATTCCATTGGGATATTTTGGTGGCATCGGAGCTGCTTCCCGGTTGGGAATCTTATTCAAAGGCGGTAATTATCTGGATGCGATTACTAAAATCAATACGGTTGTGCTCGATAAAACAGGTACACTGACTAAAGGAACATTTGAAGTGCAGGAGTGTAAATCCGCATCCGGTATTTCAGAAAAAGAACTGATTGGAATGGTAGCTTCGGTGGAGAGCGACAGTACTCATCCGATAGCTAAAGCCATAGTAAACTATGCAAAGCAGCAAAGTGTAGAACTGTCACCGGTTACCGGTACAAAAGAGTATGCCGGATTTGGCTTGGAAGCAATGATTAACGGAACTCCGGTATTGGTCGGAAACTGTCGTTTACTATCCAATTTTAATATCGAATATCCGGCAGAGTTATTACAGATTACCGATACGATTGTAGTCTGCGCCATTGGAACCGACTATGCAGGTTATTTGTTATTGGCTGATACACTGAAAGATGATGCAAAGAAAGCTATTGATGATTTAAAAATGTTGCATATCAAAAACATTCAGATATTATCCGGTGATAAACAGAGTATTGTTACTAACTTTGCGGAAAAGCTCGGTATCACAAGTGCTTATGGAGATTTGTTGCCGGAAGGAAAAGTGCAGCATTTGGAAGAACTGCGGCAGGACGGGACGAATCAGATTGCATTTGTCGGTGATGGAATGAATGATGCGCCGGTGCTTGCACTGAGTCATGTCGGTATTGCCATGGGGGGATTGGGTAGCGATGCGGCAATTGAAACTGCCGATGTAGTGATACAGACAGACCAGCCTTCTAAAGTGGCCGAAGCCATAAAGGTAGGCAAGTTGACACGCAGGATTATCTGGCAGAATGTTTCGCTGGCATTCGGAGTGAAACTGCTCGTACTGATATTGGGAGCCGGTGGTATAGCTACCCTTTGGGAAGCGGTCTTTGCAGACGTCGGTGTTGCATTACTCGCCATTATGAATGCTGTAAGAATACAGAAAATGATAAAATAAGAGATTATGGAAGAGAATATTTATTTGGATAAGTTGGCACGGAGAGATATCAAGCCGACAGCAATAAGGCTTCTCATACTAAAGAATATGATGGAAGTTGAACGTGCGGTATCATTGCTCGATTTGGAAACTCTGCTGGATACGGTGGATAAATCGACCATCTCCCGGACAATAGCCCTCTTTTTGTCTCATCACCTTATACATAGCATAGATGATGGAAGCGGTTCGTTGAAATATGCCGTTTGTGATAATTCCTGCAATTGTGTGGTGCAGGATTTACATTCACACTTCTATTGTGAGAAATGCCATAAGACATTCTGTCTGGAAGGTACGCATATTCCTGTTATTGATTTGCCGAAAGGGTTTACTTTGCATAGCATAAACTATGTATTAAAGGGAATTTGTCCGGAATGTTCTTCTCGCAACAAATAGCTTGACAATTTAGTTTATAAATAAAAAAGCCGGAACTCTGATAACTGAATTATCGTTGAGTTCCGGCTTCTTGCTAATATTGTATGTTTACTTGATGTTAGGATTCAGCGTATGCCAGTCCTTGATGGCAGGGATAATTCCCATTTCGATGACTTCGTCACGAAGTTTGCACAGATGTTCGTAGCTCTTTTCCAGTTCCTGCTGTTCGGCGGGAGTTCCGGCTACTTCTTTATAGGTAACACCGTCTTTAGTAATTGAAGTTTCCATTGCCATCATGATATGGTCGAATTTGCCGTTGGAAACATACGTTCCGGCAGGCCAGCGGAAAGGTTGTCCGCCCATAGCGGCAGCAATCATTTCGATAGAAAGATAAGCCGGGCTTTGGAATGAAGAACGTCCGCGAAGGTCGATGATGTGCTTTCCGCCTTGGATGACACGTACTTTCAGTGCTTCCCATTCGGTCAGCGGGAGACGGGTAGTACCGATGAAATCAGTCAGCGGTTCTCCTTTTACTTTGGTTGTAGATGCGAATACAGCCATTTGCTCGCCATGTCCGCCGTAGGTGCGGCAATTCTGAATGTCGGAAGCAGGAATATGGAAATATTTCACCAGTTCGTTCTGCAGGCGGGTGCTGTCCAGTGCAGCTAAGGTAGAAACCTGTGAAGGTTTCAAGCCTGAATATAATAAGGTAATCAGCCCGGTGATATCTGCCGGATTGAAGATGACAACGATATGTTTCACATTCGGGCAATATTGACGGACGTCTTTACCGAATTGAGCGGCAATTTCTGCGTTTCCTTTCAGCAAATCTTCACGAGTCATACCAGCTTTGCGGGCTGCTCCACCGGAAGATACGATATACGATGCTCCGGTCAATGCTTCTTTGATGTCGGACGTATAAGTAAGGTTGACACCTTCGAAGCCGCAGTGATACAATTCCTCGGCTACTCCTTCCAAAGCAGGAGCGAACGGGTCGTACAGACAAATATTCGGAGTGAGTTTCATCATCATGGCAGTTTGCGCCATATTAGAGCCGATCATTCCGGCAGCTCCTACAATCGTAAGTTTCTCGTTGGTTAAAAATTCCATAAAGCTATCTATTTAAAGGTGAATAATCTGTTATTTCTTTTTGTCGCTACAAAGATAACACATTATAGTCCCGATTGTTCATAGTAAATAGTTTTGTACGATAACGAAAAGTTATAGTAACTTGATAGAAAGTTCTGTTCAAAATAGACTATCTTTGTATTTAATAAGAGTAATAAAATAGAGTATAATAAGAATATGAGCATCGAATTAGGAAAATACAATCAGCTTGAAGTTGTGAAGGAAGTAGACTTCGGTATGTATCTTGATGGTGGAGAGGAAGGTGAGATTTTGTTGCCCACCCGCTATGTGCCTGAGGATTGTAATATCGGAGATTTTTTGAATGTGTTTCTTTATCTGGATATGGATGAAAGACTGATTGCGACGACGTTGACCCCGTATGTGCAGGTCGGTCAGTTTGCTTGTCTCGAAGTATCGTGGGTAAATGAATACGGGGCTTTTTTGAACTGGGGACTGATGAAGGACTTGTTTGTTCCGTTCAGAGAACAGAAGATGAAAATGCAGGTGGGACGCAAGTATGTGGTTCATGCGCACCTGGACGAGGAAAGTTATCGTATCGTGGCTTCCGCAAAGGTGGAACGTTATCTGTCGAAAGACAAACCGGAGTATGCTTCGGGCGATGAGGTGAATATCCTTATCTGGCAGAAAACAGACTTGGGTTTTAAGGCTATTATAGATAATAAGTATAGCGGCTTGCTGTATGAGAATGAAATATTCACTTCGCTGGAGACAGGGATGGAGATGAAAGCTTTCGTGAAACAGGTGCGTGAAGATGGTAAGGTAGACTTGATTCTTCAGAAACCGGGTTTTGAGAAGATTGATGATTTCTCGATAATATTGCTGGATTATATCAAAGAGCAGGGCGGACGAATCAATCTGAATGATAAAAGCCCTGCGGAAGATATTTATGATACGTTCGGTGTGAGCAAGAAGACCTTCAAAAAAGGAGTGGGCGACTTGTATAAGAAACGTTTGATTTCTCTGCACGAGGATGGCATTACTTTGGCGGAATCCTAAACAGAATAGGGAAATCCCTACATACGAATAGAGAGAATCATTGGGGTGGGGAGTTTCCTCGCCCTATTTTTGTGGTATAAGATTAAAGATATTAATAATAAAAAACTAGATATGCTATGCGTAAGATAATAATAAGTTTCTGTATCCTGTTCGCTGCTCTCTCCTTAAAGGCACAATCTATCAGCGGAATCCGTATCGACGGCGGAAACACTCCGATTCTTGTTTACTTTGGCGGAAATCAGATGTGCCTGCCGACTACTACTTGTTTCGTTGCCAACCTGAGATCGGGATATTATACTGTTGAAGTGTATGCTACCCGTTTTACCCGTCCGGGAGAGCGGGCATGGAGAGGGGAGAGATTGTATAATGAACGTGTTTATTTCGACGGAAATGGTGTAAAAGAGATAATGGTGGATGGACGTGACGAGATACGCCCGGACAACAGACCCGGACGTCCGGGACACGGTGTACATCGTCCGGATTATGACCGACACGACAGAGTGATGGACAACCGACTCTTCCAGACATTCCTTAGTAATGTGAAGAAAGAACCTTTCAAAGATGACCGCATAGCGTTGATAAATGCAGCATTGGCAAGTTCGGATTTTACTTCCGGTCAATGTCTCCAACTGACGAAACTCTATACTTTTGATGATGACCGGATGGAGATTATGAAGATGATGTATCCCCGGATTGTTGATAAAGAGGCTTTCTTTACGGTAATTTCTACGCTGACATTCTCTTCAAATAAGGATGAGATGAATAAGTTTGTTCAGAACTATGGAAGACGCTGATATTGGTTAACTAATTAAAAACGATACAGTTATGAAAAAGATACATATTATCCTGTGTTTGGCAGTAGGGCTACTGGTCAGTAGTTGTTTTACGAGCTACATATCTACCAAACAAGTGATGGGGATACATCAGGGAATGTCTCAACGGGAGGTAGAAGCTATTTTAGGCAAGCCCGACTATCGGCGGTTTGACGGAGATATGGAAGAGTGGGAATTTCATCGTGACGGCGGAACACCTGTCTTAACGAGCGAACCGATGACGATTGTCGTCCAATTTTCAAACGGTGAAGTGTCAAGTATGGATACATTCAGAGGTTACGGCAGACCTTCGCCGCATCCGGTCGTTGTCCCCCCGCCTGTCAGCAATACCGTTCAAGTCTTTCCCGGCAATGAACCGGTCAAGGAAATACGTTTGATGACTGAGAAGGAGTTTGATGCTTTCATAGATAAGTTGAAATTCACGATTATGAGTGATGACCAAAAGAAGTTGATTAACGGTATGCTAGGAAATCATGATGTCAATTCAACTCAATGTGTGGCAATAGTAAAAGAATTTTCTTATACTCCCGATCAAGTGGATGTGATGAAGATGTTGTATCCGTATGTAAGGGATAAGCAGAATTTTAACAAGGTGATTGATATCTTATTCACTAATATATATAAAGATGAGGTGCGTAAGTTTATCAAGGAGTATCATCAGAATAATAAATGATAGGAGGTTGAATTATGAAGCGAATACTGTTTTTACTCTTTGCTGTCGGTCTGGGTGCCAGTATGACCGTGATGGCTGGAATGAGTACCAGCAAAGTGCGTAAGGAAACACGTTTTCTTACAGATAAGATGGCATATGAGATGAATTTGAGCACTCAACAATATAATGATGCATATGAGATTAATTACGACTTTATTTATTCTGTCCGTAATATAATGGATTATGTGGCACGTGGCTATGAATGGGCATTGGATGATTACTATGAAGCATTGGATATTCGTAATGATGATCTTCGTTGGGTATTGAGTGATGTACAGTATCGCCGGTTTATGGGAGCTGATTATTTCTATCGGCCGATATACGTAACCGGAGGAAGATGGAATTTCCGTGTTTATGTCAATTATCCGAATCGTAGCTTGTTCTATTTCGGAGTACCTTATCATTATCGTACTTATTGTGGAGCACATTATCGCCCGTATATCCATCATACAAGTTATTATCGGGGGCGGTATAATAATTTCCACCATTATTCTACGCCGCATCGGGTGAGGGATGAGAGAGTATATCACTCTTATCGCCGTTCGGATTTTGGGTCGGTTCATTTTCGTCCGAATTCTTCCAATCGTCCGCACAATGCGCCTACCCGTCCGGGAGTTGCTGTACGTCCGGGGAATTCTTCCCGTCCGGGTTCATCGACTACTACTCGTCCGGGGACGTCAACCCGACCTGGAACAACAACGCGTCCCGGTTCCTCATCGCGCCCCGGCAATTCTTCACGTCCCGGAACGTCAACAGGTTCTCGTCCCGGAACAGAACATAGACCATCAACTTCTACCAGACCATCGACTCCGTCCGGGAATGAAAAACCGAATAAAGAGGTTAAGCCTGATAGAAACAATAACAGAGGCGAGGGAAATTCCCATCGTCGACCGGAGACGAATTCAAGCTCAACTGGCTCAAGTCGTAGACCAACAAGTGGAAGCTCTACTACTTCAAGTTCCAATCGTGAAAGTGGACGTACAAATAATAGTTCAACGGGAAGCTCAAGCAGACGAAGTGAAAGTCGTTCCTCTAATAGAAACGGCAGTTCCGAAAGAACCAATAGTTCTTCCAGTCGGATAACCGATAGTTCCAGCCGTAGTAGCAGTAGCACCAGTTCCAGCCGGGGTAACAGAAATTCCGGTTCCGCCCGAAGCAATAGTAGCTCCAGCCGGAGTAATGTTTCCAGAGGACAAACAGAAAAACGTTCTTCTTCAGGAAGTACGAGAAGCAGTAACACAAGCTCTTCCCGTTCATCTGAAAGAGGTAACGGTTCAAGAAGATAACCTATTCCTTTATTATTAATATCATTATCATTGCTCCTCAGCGGTAGGAGAACTAGACTCCGGCTTCTCGCCGGCTAGACTATTCCGGGCATCGCCCGTAACTTGGATATCGGGGCGGATAGTATCCGCCTCGATTTCACTTATCAGCCCTTTCTGTGCGAGACGTCCGGCAATCAGTTTATAATAGCCTTCCATAGTCTCTTTCAATTGTCCGTCTTCGGTGAAGGAACTGCGGAAATGCTTTGGCTTGGGAATGATGGAAGCAAGGAAGATACTTTCTTCGGTATTTAGTTGTGAAGGACGTTTATTGAAGTAAAAAGCGGAAGCTTCCCGGATGCCGTAAATAAGTGGTCCCCATTCGGCAATATTCAGATATACTTCGTACATCCGTTCTTTAGAAGTCAGTCTTTGGCTTTCTATAAGCCATACGATAAGCGCTTCTTCCAGTTTACGGGCAAAATTCTTATTTCTGTTCAGGAATACATTTTTCACTAGCTGCATCGTAATCGTACTTCCACCACGGGCAAAACGTTTTACTTGCAAATCATAAATCAACGCTTCACGTAAGGCATCGGGCAGAAAGCCATGATGATAAAAGAAAGCTCCGTCTTCACTTTGCATCATGGACATTCGCAGGATAGGTGAAATGCTGTCCAAAGGAGTGAAATGCTCCCAAGACGGTCCGATGGGGAAAGTGCGTACCGGTATTCCGTTTTCATAAGCCGTATATATAAATTCTCCTGACATCTTGGAAAGCGGCGTGGTGCCGAATTCTATAATCCGGAAATTCTTCTCTTTCAGTTCCGATTCCAGTTTAAGACTGTCCGGTTGGGCAAAATCAATATCCAGCAAGAAGTGATAAGCTAATTCGCCGCTGGTCTTCATGCCTTCCAGGTTGTTGAATAATCCTTTGGGTAAGGAACTGAACAGGTTATCTGCCGGAAACCATGATTTATCGACTGCTGCGGTGAAATGCCAGTTTCCTTTTTCTTTTTCGGCACGTAAGTAAGGGTGAAACTGGAGTTTGTTGAATGCGACGGTGGTAGTGCTGTCCAGTTCGAAAGCATGGTTGCTCACATTCATTTCATAGCTAAGTTGTCCACGGTCAAGATGGATAACTTCGGGAGAGAGGGCTTTGTGATAAACATCCAATCCGTTTACTTTGGCTTTTCCATTAAGAAATAGTTGGTTATCGGCGCGTTTCTCTTTGGTCATGCTATAAGACAGGGTGTCGAAAGTGACTTCTGCTCCAAAACGGCGGGCAATATAAGGTAGTGATACTTTCTTTTTCGCCGGGGCAAAGAGAGTTGCTTTTAATGTATGCACTTTTCTGTTCAGTTCTCCTGTCGCTTGCCATTGTTGTTGTGAGAGCGTATCTTCCTGAATCTTAATCGCTGATTGGAAGCGATTATTCTCGATAACGAAAGACGGGATATGTACTGCAACAAAATTGCTATCTTTGCGTTCGGTTATATCAAGGTTGATAAGTTGTCCGTTTTCGGGCAGGAAACCGTAAATCAGGTTTAATATCCGGTCAATGCGACCGGCATAGTTGCTTTCTATGACTGGTTCCGGTTCTGCTTGTTGCTGTCGTTTTAGAAAAAGAAAGTCGTAGTTGGCTATTGTGTCGCGCTTGATAAAGTTGATTGCCAGACCATCCATGCGAACGTTGCGTACTTCGATATTTCCTTTAAGTAATTTCCAAAAGTTTAGTTTTACGTTGACAGATTGTAACTCTAGGAGAGTATCGCGCTGCTCGGGTACGGCAGAAAGTCCTTGCAAGACAATCTCGTTGCATCCTTTCATTTGCAGTTGCTGATAATGAAGTCGCAAACCGTGAGTTTGTTCGATACGTGCGGTGCGTTTATCAACTATATTACGTAAAATGACATTGCGGAATCCGTAAAGGCAGATGAGGCTGGTAAACAGGATACCGATGGCCGACAGAATGACAATTCTTTTTTTACTGGATGTTTCCATCTTCTTTTCTTGATGTAGTAATCGTTGCAAAGGTAGATAATAATTCGGGCAACAAAATGTGAATTGGCTCATTTTTAGAGCTATACATCTATTTTTGGCACTTATATCCGACTCCACACCTAGCCTTGTGCCATAACTTTTAGTTATACTTTTGTTAATTATCTCTTGGAATGGTGTGAAATTTTCCACACCATTGTGCTAAATGTGTAGCGACATAAGGATGTACCCAAGTTCCTTGTAATTCAGGAATTCCACCTCTAACTATCTGAATTAAAGCCGAAGTCGGAATTCCGACTTCGGAAGATAATTCAAATAGATACTCTTTTGTTGTCTGATTAGAAAGATAATGTTTCATTTCCTTTCCAGCAGACTTACATATAGCAGTACCATTAATGTATCCATCTAACAACCTTTGTTGGATAACATTGTTATCTATTTGCCTATCAATAAAGGCAAATGTCATTTGAAAGTTTGGTTCTTTATCAGCCATATTTGTTTCATTTATACTTATAAATAAAAAAGCTCTTCCTAGTTGGTGTTAACTGGAAAGAGCCTGTTTCTTTTTCGACCGCTAAGATAGCAATTATTTTTCAATCTTCCACTTTTGTCTCATACTTTTTTTTGATTTAGTTTATTAATAATGCGTTATTTTTATCTCTGTAAATAAATCCTTTTTGTGATAAACTACATAATACTTTCTCGTAGTTTTTCTTACTCATGCCCAATTCTTTACATTGTATTCCATTATAAGTTGTTATTTTCCCATGAAATCTTTCTGCCTTTCCAAGTAAAAATGAATAAACGACTAAATCATTACCCTTCAATCCAGTTTCCATTTCTAATTTAAAATATGTGCTATTTTTAATTTTAGGCAATATGTATATATTATTGTCGCAATCTAAAATGTTGGAATGAATTAAATAACGTAATCTAGCTTTTACCGTATTTATAGATAATGATAAATCTTTTGCTATTTTATAAGGTGATATTTCATACAAAGTAGAATAATTATACTCGTCAAAATATTCCATTAGTGTTTCTTGATTAAAACTACCTTCATAATCAAAGACACTTTCGATTTCTGATATTGATTTATAAACTAGATAAGAGTATATAATCTTATCATTAATTTCCGGCAGATTCTTATTGCCGAAAAGACAAGTGTAAAATATAACATTCATTGCAACTAAATTGACGCAACTATTATACAAAGCGACAGGGGAAAGTAGTTGCGGACTCTTTCGACAGGTAGCTACTCCATGTCTACCCCTGTTCACTTTGCAAATATACTAATTGCTTTTGGTTAAGCAAAATATTACTGTCAATTTAGTAGTAGGCATATGTCAATTTAGTAGTATAGTGTGTCAATTTAGTAGTAGGGTAAACTGTCAGTTTAGTAGTAGGCATTGTGTCAGTTTAGTAGTACCAATACTAAATAATATACTAAATTACATATCTAAATTAAATCAAAATACATCTAAAGACATTTTCAAGCAAAATGCCTATTGATGTTGATGTTTAATTATAACTTATTTACATGTTGCTACTCCTATTAATATCCAAACTAGAACACAAATGACTAATACTATACAACCGCCAGTACTCATGGGTTCTTCCGCTTTTTTCTTTTCTTCTGCTTTTATTCTAAGCATATTATAATAACCTTGTTTTTCATATTCACTCAATGGAGATGTTTTAAGTTGTCCCGGCTTACATTGGCATCCACAATTTAAACAGGTTATTTTCACATCTCCACTACCTATAAATCCTGCTAGTAATCCGACTCCACCTGTTAATACTGCTCCTGCAACTGCTTTTCCTGCCCCAAAGCCCTTTTTATTGGCTGTAAGTTGTGTACTACCGCAAACTGGGCAATACAGTTTATCTTCTTGTGTCTCCATGTTTGTTTCCATAATAATTGATTAATAATTATCCATCATTTCAAGTTGTTGTTTTTGTTCTAAACTACCTTGGAACTGTTTTTGCCTAGCCTTACCATCTATTGTGTGATATTTACCATCAGAACTAATTGTAGGCTTGTAGTTAGGGTCAGTAGAATAACCTCTTGAAGTTCTAATTTCATCATCGTCGTCCATTGCTTGTTCTTTTTCGTATTCTAATACGGAAATCGAATCGGCTACTTTAATTGAATCTTGTAATGCTTGTTCAGGATTGCTTTTCTTCATATTACAGCTAGAGATGAACAATACTGATGCTGCAAGGATAAAAATCTTTTTCATAACACTTGTGTTTTATTGGTTAATACTAAAAAATAATGTTTCTAATCTATTAGCATTAATCTCACGCATATATATGAAAAAGGCGTAGAGCTAATGCCTAACGCCATCGAGGGCTACCACACCCTACTCACTTATAGGCAAAAGTCCACGCCAGTATATTGGCGTATAAACGCAATACACCCATAAGTGAGTTCAAATAGCCTTATTGCTTTCAAGGTGGTAGTTCGATGGCGATTAGGCTATAATATGTAAAAAGCGTACCACCTATTCGATGATACGCTGCAAATATAAGAATAACTTCATAAATTACAAACGGTTAATCCTTCTTCTTTTTCTGTTTGGGCATCTTTGTAGATACTGATACGATTTCTTTCAGACCTGCAACCTTCTCCGGGTAAGGATACTTTTTAAGTGTTTCATTCATTCCTTCTAGAATTTCCTGAAATTCCTCTTCGGAGATTTTTTGTTTCTTCATCTCCCAATAGGCTTCTGCTATACTATTAAACTTTTTCTTTCCCATAATTAAGCAACATTACGCAAAAGTAAATTAAATCTTTGAGAATCGGTGAAATTCCGAGTGTTAAATCGGAAAATAAATTCATCAATATACTTTTGCAAATGTTTTTTGCTTACTCGAATATACGTTCCTAACATCATTCTGTCAAAATGCGACCATACATTTTCGATACCATTAGTGCTAACCATTATTATCTCTCCAAACTCAGTCGCATAAGTTGTACCGTAGAAATGGCTCTCATGGTCAACAGACCTTTGTTCATATTTTCCATGTAAACCGTTATAATCCCATCCATCGGTATATACAACACTTCCTTCCTCAACACATTCTTTAATGATTGGGACTAATGTTTTGCATTGGGTATTAGGAACGACTTTAGCTATTACCTTTCCATCTCTTTCTAATATTCCAAATACAGGGACTTTATCCTTGTAACTACGTCCTTGACATTTTTCTACTTTCTTGTCTTTATGGCGATTCTTGTTTTTACCACCTACAAATGTTTCGTCTATCTCAACTTCACCCGATAACTTAGAATTATTTACATTTGCTTTTGCAGCGAACTCTCTAATTTTCATAAGCATATGCCAAGCGGATTTTTGAGTTATCTCTAAGATACGAGCTAATTGACACGAAGAAATGCCACCTTTATCCGCTTGGAACAAAAACATTGCAAGTAACCACTTTGTCATAGGCAATTTGGTATTTGCAAGTGGAGTACCTGTTTTTACATCGAAGTATCTTCCAGTATTCTTGCATTTATATTTCCCATTACCACATTTGTACACCTTAGATGTCGGGTCAAATGGTGATACTATCTTGCCGTCCCATCTCATTTTCTCAAAGTACTTGATAGCTTTTTCTTCACTTGAAAGAGCTTCTGAGAACATTGTGTATAAACTCTTGCCTTTCATAATGTCAATGTTTTAACTACCTAAATATACTAAAACTCAACGACATATGCAAGTAATTTGCCACATATTTTCAGAGAAGTTCTTCAAGGATGCTAAAAAACATCCTTGCAGAACATACAGAACTATTACCGTTTATAAACTATAAACAGTATTTTTGCAGAAATATAAACACAGAAAGTATGATAACCCCGCAGATGAAAGACCAGCTTTTAGATTATATTGTTAACAACGATAATATTCGCATACCGATTGATTGCAATTTAATGGCGAATGAATTGAATACCACATCAATTTGTATTGAAAAAATGATAAATCAGTTTGCACGACTTAACTTATGCAAAATAAACATACATTATGGAAGTACATACGATATAACTGCACAAACAGAAGCCGATGATATGTTATTTCGTGGTGGATTTACCTTTCAAGAAGATATTTTAAATTCTAATTTAGATAAATTGGCAGCAGAGTTAAAGCATTTGTCGGGAAAAACATCTGGAGAAACATTAGATAGTGTGCAAAAAATGGCTTCTATTGTTGGCTCAATATCAACAGCTCTTCCATTTATTAATGGAGAATGAAGCATTTCTACACCATTCAACAAATTTATCCACTAGTGTGTTAAAATTGGGAACGTCTGCATCAATAGGCATACTATCTGTATAAACTATAGTATCACCTACTTTTACAGTCCTTTCCTTTTTATAAAAGAAAGAACCACTATCATTATAAATATACTTTATTGTAATAGTTATTACTTCTTCTTCAATTTTCTTTTCCATAATCTTTAATTTTTAATTGTTATTACTTTTTGTTATGGCCTAACTAATTGGTGTCGGGTCGTATATAAGTGCCCTATTTTTTATTTGTGTGTTCGCTTATAAGCGTACAACTGTTCATTTCCGTACACCTGATTGTTTGATGTTCTCGCTGATTATTAGATAGTTATCTATTTGGCACGTCCATTGCATTTATATAGCCGAAAGCGGAAAGCAAAAAAAGAAGAAAAAAGTTCAGAAAGTTGCAACCGTTTGAGGTGGACGTTCCGTCTAACATACAGAAGAGCAAAAACAGAATGTTGAACAATAAAAAATATACAATTATGAAAACTACAGTATTATTCAGAATAATCGTTTTAGTTGCTATGGTATTTGCAGGTATTGCTAATGCGGAAGTGAAAGCACAAGACAATAACTTCATTACTAATGAAGAAAAAGTGGGTGATCTTGTTGTTTCGAAGGTGATTTACAGACTGGACGGTTCTCTTTACCGTCACATGAAATATGATTTTACTTATGACGATCAGAAGAGAATGTCTGCAAAAGAGGCTTTCAAATGGGATGCTGCCAGTGAAAAATGGACTCCGTACTTCAAGATAAACTATACCTATACTTCTAATGAAATCACATTGGTATATGCACGTTGGAACGACTCTCACAAAGCTTACGATGCATCGGTAGAAAAGAGCGTATATGAACTGAATGATGCTAATATGCCGATAGCTTATATGAACTACAAATGGAATGACTATAAATGGACTGAAGAAGCCGGTGCCAACTGGGCTATTAATACAGCTACACCGGCTATGAATGAAGCCAGTCTGTTGATTGCCGACAGATAAAATATATGGAGTTGTGAAACTCTTTTTTCTCTCTCTAATTTAATTTGCATTAAAAAGACGGTGGATGTCCTTTTCGGGATAATCCACCGTTTATAATTATCTGAATAAAGTATTATCTATTTCAGTCTATCTACGCAGCGTTTACTTGACGAGCGGCAAATATTCTCCATAACCTTCTTCTTTCATCTTTTCTTTTGGGATAAAGCGGAGTGAAGCACTGTTAATGCAATAGCGAAGTCCGCCTTTGTCTTTTGGACCGTCTGTGAATACATGTCCCAAATGAGCGTCACCACTTTTACTGCGTACCTCTGTCCGGAGCATTCCATAAGAAGAGTCTTTTTTCTCTGCAATCAAGTCTTTTTGAATCGGTTTGGAGAAGCTAGGCCATCCACAACCCGAATCGAACTTGTCAGTGGAAACAAACAGTGGCTCACCGGTAGTGATATCGACATAAATACCCGGGCGATGCTCGTTCCAGTATTCGTTATGGAATGCTGGTTCAGTAGCGCTTTTTTGAGTAACAGCGTATTGTTCTGCTGATAGCTTTTTCCGTAAAGTTGCATCATCCGGCTTTTGATAACTCTTCGTTTGGGGAGCGTTGGCCTTTCGTGCCATTTCGAATAAAGCCGGATTGATATGACAATATCCGTTTGGATTTTTGTCCAAATAATCCTGATGATAAGTTTCTGCCGGATAGAAGTTGGTCAGTGGCTTCACTTCTATGGCAATAGGGCTTCTATATTGGGTTGCCAGCACCTGAATAGCCTGATTAATGACAGGCACATCGGCTTTATCGGTATAATAAATTCCTGTTCTGTACTGTGTACCACGGTCATTGCCTTGTCGGTTGAGACTAGTCGGGTCGATTGTTTTAAAATACAAATCGAGCAATAAAGTCAAATTGACGACTTCGGGATCATAGACCACTTTCACCGTTTCGGCTGCATTCGTCTTTCCCGAACATACCTGTTCATAACTAGGATTATCTACAATACTGTTGGCATATCCTGCCTGAGTACTTTCTACTCCTCTTATTTGCTTCAGAAAATGTTCTGTTCCCCAAAAACATCCCCCTGCGAAATAGATTTCTGCTTGATTTTTCATTGGTTTAGCAACTCCTAAAAATATATTACTAATCATCAGAATCACTAAGATAATAAAATGTTTCATATCCGTTGGTTCTTTTTATAATAACGAATAAACCAACGGATATGTTTTAGAGGAGTTGTAGCTTTTTTCATGCGATGGAAATTTCTTCCCAATCTTCTACTGTCCGTGTGACGGATGAAAAGTTCACTCCGATGCAAACCACTTTTCGTTTGTCTGCCAGATAAGGTTTGGCATAGCCGGTCTTCTCTATTTGTTCCAAAGCTTCCTGTGCTGTTCCGTCCATTTTGAATTCAAAGATATAGACGTAGTTCTCCATCTCCAGTGTGCAATCCACCCGTCCGTAGCTTTGGCGGTCTTCGCAATGGATGGCATTGCAATATACCCCTATGAGTCGAAGCAATAGATAGAAAGTGTATTGAAAATGTTTCTCAGTGATATCCATATCCTTCAACGATCCGTGTGAATCATAGGGAATACTTGCCAGGAAAGAAGTGAGCGAACGGCGGAATGTATCTGTGTCGCCTCGTTCAAGATCCATTACGGCTTCCGTTATCCAACTCGTCACTTCCTTGCTCTTCGGCTTCATATAGCTGGCTGCCAACACGGACAAAAATCCTTCACGTACTTCATTATTCGGAAAATCGAGCAGATAGGTTCCCATTCTTTTGTTATACTCCTTGATGGTGAGGTATCCACTTTGGTAAATCATCGGTAGGGGTTGTTCTACGTTCGCCTTATAGTCTACAAATAAGGATGGCTTATAGAACTTTCCTGTCAGTTCGTTCATCTGTTCACGGCTGTGTTGCAGCAGGCGTATCAGATAGGTGGGGGTACCGGTGGCAAACCAGTAATCACGAATCTGTTTCTTGTTGAATGCGTTGAGTATGCTGAACGGGTTATAAATATCCTTCATGGTTCTCCCAAAGTGATAACCGTCGTATTGGCGTTTCAACCATTCCTTCATTTCTTCTACGGTGGTTTGTTCTGACTCTGCCAGTTCCAAAATTGATTCGGTGAAATAACTTTCTATTTCTTCTTGTGTGATTCCGCACAATGATTCATAGCGTTCGTCCATACTGATGTCGTCCGGTTGGTTGAAACCGCTGAATACACTTACTTGCGAGAATTTCGTGACTCCCGTCAGCAGTACGAATTTCAGGTACTCGTCGGCTCCTTTGAAGGTAGAATAGAACGACTTTAGAATTTCCCTGTGATGATCCTCGAGCAGTCGTTTTTCTCCTTCGTGGTTGCGTGTAAAAGCTCCGGTGTCCAGCACATCGAGGATGGGTTTGTCATATTCATCAATTAGCACTACGGCGCGCTGTCCGGTCTTTTGGTAGGCACGTTGTAACACTCCCTTGAAGCGGTCGCCTGTGGTGGTTTCAAGAGGGTCTTTACCATATTCAACTTCCCATTTGGCTATGTATGTTTCGATGCTTTTTTCCAATTCTCCTTCACGGGTGTAGTTCCCGCCATTGAAGTCCACGCGGAAGATAGGATATTGTAACCAGTCCTTTTCAAGATTAGCGATTGCGAGTCCCTCAAAGAGTTCTTTTCGCCCTTGAAAGTAACAGGCTAATGTGCTTATCAGCAAGCTCTTTCCGAAGCGGCGGGGACGGCTCAAGAAATAAGTTTTTCCATTCGTAACGAGATTATAAACCAAGTCCGTCTTGTCTACATAAACGAATCCGTCTTCGCGTATTTGGTCGAAACTCTGTATTCCAATAGGATATTTCATCTTTTCATTAGCTTTTTATGAATCACTAGACGAAGATACATGAAAACGGGCATAAATGCAAACGATTAAATGAAAAGGTCAAAGATATGCTTGACATCCATGTAGAAGATGACAAAAGATTCTATTCCGTGCTCTAATGAACAAAACAGTACTGTTGTGAATTAATACGTATGATATCAGAACTTATCCGGCATTACATGTTTAATAGAGTATCACTTCCGGTTGCATTGAAACAAGTTCTTGGGGACACCATCCTACCGGTGCATAACCGCTACAAGTCGGTTCGCAGTACGTAAACTTTCTGTTATTAATGATTAGTGTCTGCCCACCTGTTTCTTTGTGGAAGCAAATAGCCATTGCCAAATGACCGGGATAATAAAGCAGTACGGTATCCAAATGTAGCAGGTCGCGGATTAGGTTTGAGAATAAGATTGCCCTGTCCTCGCAGTCACTATATGGATAATAAAGAGTTTCGTCGGCGAAGAACGGGCGGTCACCTCCCCATATTTCGTCATCGTAACCATAGGTTAGAGATGTTTGTACAAAGTTGATGAGGATATTGGCAGCCTCCTGTTCACTTTTTCCGCTTATTGCTGTTTGTAAAACGGGGTATAGCTTCTCTTTTATTGTTTGACTAATCGGTGTTTGGGCATAAAAGCGCCATTTGGTAGTGCCGTCATTATTAATATATGACTGTGGATAAGTGTTGTAGAAATCGAGCAAGTTTTTATTGAATACCAGTGTCACGCTCAATGAATATTCTCCTTTTGATTGCAATATTCGTGCGGGCAGGGGATTTTCGTCGAATCGTTGTTCTCGGTTTACTTCTAAGGATAACTGCTGTTCTTTTGGAAAAGCATTGTTGTATATATAAAGTCCGTTTTCCTTATAGTGAAGCGGGTAGAATTGTTTTCCGTCTATATCGAAAAAGTTCATATTATAGATAATATGGCGGCTGGCTACCAGCATGTAAAGTCCGTTGCTTTTAGAACGTCCCAGTCTTACTTGATAGCCGGATTGATGAAAAAGGAAAGCTTGCAGTAATGTGGCTTCCGGAGTTCCTGCGCCCAAAAAGCTATTTGCCAATTGTTCCAATGTATTTAGGTATGCCCAGTCACACAATTGATAATTGGCGCGTATCGCCAAGCATTCTTTAATGAGGTTGTTATATGCAGTGCCGGATAGAAGTTCCCATGCATCTGCCACATCTGCTTCTCCCGTGCTTTGCAAGGTGAAGCGGTTGTTTTCATTAAGACGTACCTGCATTTCAGTTCCGTAGCTGCGAAAATGAAAGTTTCCTTCAGTTTGCTTCATTTCAGGAATAGGAGCAATAGGCGTCGGTTGCTCAATGACAGGAGGGGTGTTGAAAATGGCTCTATAAGGAGTTATTTTTTCTTTTAGGGATTGTCCTTTATCCAATGTCGGGGGAGCGGGAGCCGGCATGGGCGGATCGGGCTGTATGGGCATCAGTAATCCCGGTTTTGCTTGATGCCATACCCATGCTTTCCGCATAAACTCTGCGTAATCCCGATTTGCTTTTTGCCGGAAATCATCATACTCAATGTTTTTTTGTTGCTTGAAAGCTTCGTATTGTTCCCTGAATGTATTATTCTGAGCTAGACAATAAAAAGGACAAATCGCTAATAATAATGTGAGATTCAGATACTTCATATCAAGGAGTTATTAAATTTATTATGCATAATGAAGCATAAGGTCTGCTTTCTTCTTTAGTTCTTTTTTATTTCTATATCCATCCTTTTCATCCCCATCTTTTCATCTCGTTTTCTACATTTTCCCAGCCACTTGGAGAAATCCTCATAACTTAGTTGACGGGGAAGTGATGAATTTTGCTGACTGTCTAAGGCTTTAGTGAAAGGGTTGGGTGAGAAAATAACATAAACTTGATTGTGCTCTATTGTTCCGCTGCAAGTAAGTGTATATTCATCGACGAGAGATTTTGTATCTTTGGCAAGCTTTGGTGAGAAGAACACATATTTTTCTCCATGTTTCACAGGCTGTTGTCCGTTTCCGTCACTTTGATAGGGGAGCAGGCAATAGGCAGTAGGTGTTTGGTCTACCAAGTAAACTGCTATATAGCCGTCGGTAGGAGCTTGAAAGAACAAGAACATGTCGTCGCCGTTACGAAAATCCACACTGGCAAACTTTTCTTCCGTTCCGTTGCGGAGTATCAGTGCCGTAAAGTCTACAGCTTTGTTGGTGATGGCACGTGCTTTTCCGCAGACAGAACATTTAATAACCAGCATCCCTTGTTCATAGTTGATTTGATATTCCGGTTCTCCTTGGTCTTCCAACCATTCGCCTTTTACTTCGCTGTTGCTAAGTGAGAAGAAATGACTGTCTGTTTTTCCATTTTCGTTCTGCATCAGAGTGGCGTTACTTTGCGAAACAATCGTTCCGAATTCATCTGCCAAGGCTTGTATTTTTGCTCGCTCCAAGGCGATTTGTTTTGCTTGTTCCAGTGTTTTGTCTGCCGGGGCATAATAAGTGTATTCCCCACAGACCTTCTCCGTCTTTTGGGCGGAGAGGGTGAGCGGGAAAATTAATAAAAATAACAAAGAAGTGTATTTCTTCATTTTTACCAGTTCAATAATTTGTCGAGTTGCCCTTTTAGTTGGTCACCTTGTTTTTCTAAGTCTTTGCGGATGGCTTTTTTAGCCGCTTCTTTAGCCATCGCACTATTGTAAGCGATGCGGGTTAGTACTTCTTTATTCTTATTACTTAGAGTACGATATACTTCCATGACAGGAAGAATACGTCCGATACTTTGTGAAATCAGATTTTTGCTAGCCATTACACTTTTAGTGACGGTGGCTGCTTCTTCGGCGGACAATTGCTGGTTGGAGACTTGATTCTCTACCAAAGCGGTGATTTCAGTTTGTATTTGTCCGGCTAGATTTTGCTTGGCTAGCTCGAGGGCTTGCATCTTGGCACCGTCGTAGTTCTCACCGATACTCATGGCTTCTCCCATCAAATATTTAGGATAGCCTGATTCATCATATTCATATTGCATATTATATGACTTATCGAGCTGCTTGTCGATAGGAAGTGCTCCCGGTGCAGTTTGCCATCTTTCTTTCTGAAGCTTTTTAGCTTCTTTGCGGGCGGATTTAGATGCTTTCTGTTTGAGTTCGGCACGGGTCATTTTAGCGTTTTCTTTTCTTTCTTTGGCTAAATCATTGGTGGACTGGGCGTAAAGGCTTCCTGCAGTCATGGCAAGGAAAGCAAGGCAAAGTAAAATAATCTTTTTCATGATGATGTCTTTTTTATAATAGATAATTTTGTTCTGTTTTGTGATTAGAATGAAGAGACAGGACGGACACGTAATCTACTCTTTTTGTTATATTGCCCGACGTATGCATTGCTGGGATTATATCTCCAGGCCATTTCTTCATTATATTCGGAAGATGTCCAATAATCTACTTCGTGGAAATTAGAGAAGTTATCTTGTTTGACACTACTAATCAATCCGGCGCTATATGCCATTCCTAACCTTGCCATCTCTCCGATGGATGGTAGATACCAAAATCCGTCTCTTGAAGAATCACAATTTAGTGCAGCAGGATAATCTGTTTGTTTTAAATAGCTATTATGTTGTCTGCCTGTATAGTCTGTGAATGCATAGTATTTACCATTTATTTCCGGCCAACTGTTAAGATTCCATGGTTGAATATGTTCTTTTTCTGTCTGATAGTTATCATTGCCGTCATGCGGTAGATATCCATTTTTGATATATCCGTCTACTGAAGAGTAGTTAGGGATACCTTCTACATCAATATAATCTCTGTCTATCCAAAGGTAGTCTCCTTCTATATCATTTAATGCAACAATTCTACCATGCTCAGATGCTTTTAATGAGATATTAATATCACCGTCTTTTTCATCACTCAAAGCAAAAATAATACCTATGCAGACTTTTTGGCTATTATATTCTGTAGACCATGTGCCGTCTTTATAGTAGTAATCTCCAATTTGAGCTTTGGTGATTTCCCCCATGTGTGCATCTGTTCTGTTGATGATGATTGGGTACGTATATTGTTGCCCTTTTTCCCATTTGGTAGCAGGCATTTTAATGACATATAGTCCTTCATCGATGGTTAATACTAATTCAACATCACCTTCTGTTATTTCTGTGGGAATCACAAGTATATCCACCTTTTGTTCTGTAGAGTTATTGAGGGTATAGTTCGTGGATAATATAACAGAAGCATTTTCCTTTACATTCGGAGTAATTGTTCCAGTGGTAATATCCATTGTTCCAGTGGTGGAAATCGTTTTCTTTCCTAATGCATTTCTTAAAGTTATTTTGTTTAACACTCCATTGCCTGCGTCGTTCTTGTCCCTTTTGATGGCAAAGGTGATGCGTGCCAATGCATGCTTGAATGTAATCTTTGCTGTCGGATACGTTGCGTCTGCTTCTCCTTGTCCATATAGGTAATCTGCTTGACCACCTATAGCTTCATAGACGTTAGGGGTGATGTTTACAAATGTGCTCTTGCCAATGGTGGCTTTTTCATTATAAGGGTAATAAGCGTAAATGGTTGCCTTTTGTTCGGACAGAATAAGTGGATTGTCAAAATACCATTTATTGTTATATACAGCTTTCATATTCCAACTTCCTTCTGCATAGTCTTCCCCTTCCGTATCTGAAGCATATACTCCGATTTGTTCTCCGCCGGAGAAAGAAGTCGACTCTATAACGGAGCGGGTTTGAATACCTGTTGTGATTTCTAGTATACTGCTTTTGTTGCTGTTTTCTTCTTCATAGTTTTCGCTACAAGAACAATAAGTTATTATACTCAAGCAGAGAAGTAATGATTTTATATTTGCTTTCATGAGTTCTATTCTATTTATTGTTTAAAATGTACTGGCAGCACGGACTGGCAAAGTTGTTTTCTTGTTGTTCCCCGGTATCTGATAAGGTTCGCTACTATCCCAAGAAACAGCGTTTTCAATTCCTCTTTCTGTTGATGACCAATATATTCCACCTGCTGCGGTGAACCAGTCATTTGAGACATTATAGATGATTTTAGCATTGTAGAGTAGCTCTAATAACTTTAATTCGCCTGATGCAGGTAAATACCAACTTCCTGCTGTTCTTCCTTCGGTTTGATAGGTGTAGCATGCATAGGCGGCAGGATATGCTTCTGTGCAGATCTTTGAGGTGTTTGCTTGCCCATTGAAATCACCCCATGCTTGGTCTTTATTTATATCCCATTGTACAATCATTCCTTGTGCGTTTATCTTCGTCGTTTCGACACCTGAAGTTGCTGTATAATTGTAGAGTTCTGTTACGTCATTGGATTCAGTTGACCATGCATATCTATCTTCACTTATATCTTGTAATGCAATGATTCTTCCATGCTCTGAATGTCTTAATGTCCGATTGATATCTCCGTCTTTTTCGTCAGTGAGTGCGAATACAATACCTATGGGCGTTTTGTATGGATTGATGTTGGATGAAGAGGAATAAGTATTGTCACTATAATAGATATCTCCAATAGTGGCACCTGCATAATTATTATCTCCAACTTCGATTCCGGTCTGATTAGTATTGTTCCATGCTGTAATTACCGCTTCACTGATTTGCAACTGCCCTTCCTTGATGAGTACATTATATGTATATTGCTGTCCCGATTGCCAGTTAGTCTGAGGAATAGTAACGATAGCTTCATCCTGATTACCGAATGATAACTTTAATGTTACAGTCTTCTCGTCCATATTCATGGGGATTGCCAATAAATCTACAGAACTATTAGTCTGGCTGATAGTGATATTTGACTCTATAGCAATGTCGCTTTCTTCGGAAGGGTCGAGAATACTCCCACCATCCATTACATTCAAATACGCATGAGTAGGAACACCGGATACCCCTACAGATGAAAGATTATATTCTTTGGTATTATTTTCCGCCTTTTTAATATTGAAAGTAATGCGGGATAATCCATGCTTAAACAGTATCTTAGCTTTAGGATTGCTAGCCTTTACATAGGTTAGTTGATTGTCCGAGTTTGCGCTATATCCATATAAATAATCCGTTTGCGATGCTGTCTCAATTGGAATTGAGTGAAGATTGCATTCTTCTCTATATGGATAATAAGCGTAGATGGGTACGTCTATATCTTCCGTCAAGTATATCTTATTATTGAGTGTGCAATTACCATCTACATAAGTAACTCTATTATTGTAGCCATAAGTGAGGGCTTCATTACCATTCCCTTTTATGGCAAATATACCAAAGTCGCATTCTTCCGGCAGATTTGTACCGTAAATAATGGAACGGGTCTGTGATATATTGACATCTATTTCCAAAGGAGCTTTTTTGTCATTACTTGTCTGAAGAGTTTCGTCTTCATTGCTACAGGAAGAGACGGACAGTGCGCAGCCTGTTAAAGTAGCTATCAGTATAGATTGAATTCTTTTCATAACTTTCTTTTCTTTAATTGTTTATTGTGATGTCACCACTGTTATTATTGTGCCATGCTTCTACCTCTACATTACCAAGAACGAGTTCTGATTCATTCACGGTAGCATCAAAAGAATATTGTTGTCCTCTTTTCCATGCCGTCTCTCCATTTATTGTCAATGGTTGAGAATATGTATGACCGTCTATGGTGATAGTTATGGTTATAGTGCCATATGCCATTGTGGGGATAGACATTATTACCACTTCGGTGGTTGTGGCTTTATTTACCGATATTTCTGTAGAGTATTTTAACGGTTCGCTATATGAATATCCGTCTGTCTCAAAACCGCCGTTTCGAAGATTTATATATCCGGTAGTAGGTAATATGTTTCCGCCATCTTTCTGGTTACTCAATGTAATGTCGGTAATGACAGCGTTATCATTCTGATAATATTCTGCTAATTTAAATTTAAAGACAACTTTAGCCAAAGCATGATACATCGTGACATTTGCCGTAGTCTGGTTTACATTGAATTCGTTGCTTTGACCATACAGATAATCGATGGCATTGTATTTATAAGTTGCTACAGGGATACGTCCTCCGGAATAAAAGTTCTCATTTTCTGTGAGACTTTCATCATATGGTGCATACGCATACATCACATAATTTCCATTCGATATCATTTCCCATGAATAAGGAATTTCCCATGAATCTCCATTCTTGGAGAGTTTTGCATTCACATAATCACTTATTGGCTGTTGGGGCATTCTCCATATACACGTTCCAATCTCTGTCGGCATCTCTCCACTTTCTCCGTTGCCGAACGTTACGTTACCTATTTTAAAAATATTGTCCGATGTTGTCGCGGAAGATACTTTTCCCCGTGCTTCGTCGTCGCCTTTTGTGACAACCAATACATAATAATAAGTCGTGTTGGGGCGCAGTTCATAAATCGTTGTACTGGCATTACCGCCAATTACATTGGCGGAATATTCTTCCGCGTTGCTCATATCCTGTGAGGTGGAAAGAAGGAAATAGCACTTGTCATAAGAGCCGTAAACAGATCCCGTAAGAGTGATAGATGTGGCACTGATATTACTTGTCCCTATCTCCCCTATTACTGGAACAGTACGTGTCGGTTCATCCAAATCCTGACAACCGCTGAGCAATATGCATACGCCTAGCGCCATGCTGCTCAATATATATTGTATCTTTTTCATATTTTCTATTTCTGTTTTATTTAAAAGCAATAGCCGATTCCGATGTTTCCTACAAATTCGTTTCCTTTATCTCCATTTTTAATCGTATAAATGCTACCTGCATTGACGAGAATGTTTTTTACGCGGAACATAAGACCGAAATCCAGTGCGGCACCGTCATAACAGTCGGGATCATATCTCAGATATTTGTCTCCTGTCATTTCCCAAGCTATTTTTCGCTTGGCATAACCGGCTCCAAAATAGATATGGACAGGGCACCAAAGACGCAGGATAAGACCTCCCGTTGCAGAGTAAAAACTATTCTTGCTTTTACCGGTGTACCAGTGGTTACTGGTTTCCGAGTCAGATTCATAATCAGTAGACTGCAACGGACGGTAGAGCCCTTTCACATACCAGCCGAGATTCTTTACTCCGCCCACCATGAGCCCGAAAGAAGGGCTTCCAAAGTCATTCTCCGGTAATCCGACTTGCAGGCTTGCAAACCATTGGTATTTCTCCGGTTTTTGAGTCCACCAACTTTCTTTATAAAGTTGCACGCTCAGAGGTGCTACATTCAGTTCTTTGGGGCGCATTCCTCCATAGAAAATTTTGATTTTCTTTATCGGTTTGTTACTTTCCAGTTTGAACGTTCCGTCTAGTTCTGAAAGTGTAGCTTCCGTGTCTCCTTTTACGACGACTTTCGCTCCCGGTATCGGGTTCCCCTTTTTATCTGTAACAGTGCCGCTAACCGTATTCTGTGCAGACAGGTAGATGTTTCCTAATAAAAGGAATAGCCCTGACATCAATAGATTCTTCATTTGTTTTATTTTTTTATTGTTGATTGATATTATGGTTTCAGTTTCAGCGTCTTCCAGCTCTCTGTGAGAGAAACGGAAGAAGAAACTGTTGCTGTTTGTACTTTCCGGTTTACGACAACAGACTGCTGCTTTACATTTGTCGTGATGTAATTCCCCAGTTCCTGAAGCGTTACATTACCTTTGGTCTCCTGTAGTTTTTTGAGTAGAAAGTAAGTAAACAGACCGTGTCCTTTTTCTTTATATGGAAAAGCCGTTTCATCGTCCGATGCCGCACTGAAAATTACCATATTTCCTTTTGGATCTTCTTTTTTAGCCTTCAACGCCACTCCACGGGCGGAAGCAAGCATGCCGCCATCACGTTTGGCACCGCTGAAACAAGCATCCAGAAAGACAACTACCGATTTGGCACTCAGGCTGCCTAACTCTGCGTAGAGTTTACTAAGCGGATAGCAACCTTCTGTCTGTGTGCCGTCTGCATCGATGGGAAGCAGATAAGCGTCTTTGGTCGCTTCATTCGGAATGCCATGCCCAGCATAGTAGAAGACTATTTGTATATCTCCTGAATATGCTGAGGCTATATCCTTTATGTCACGCATAGCGCGTAGCATTGTCCCGTATGAGGCATCGGGATAGAAACGGATATTGTTCTGAGGCATTCCCAGCGTCTTTTCGCAATAGCGGCTGAAAGTCTTCCCGTCACTCAATGCCATCGGAACTTTGGTGACCATACTGTAATTCTCGTTGGAGATAATTACGGCAAATGTTTTATTGTTATCCACCTTAGCTTCCGGTATATTTATATCTACATCCGAACTTCCAATCTTTATTTCGTTCTTTTGTACTCTCGATGCTGGAGACGCCGACGTGCCGGTCTGTGCGAGAGAACCATAATCAATAGCGTCAAAGTGCATATCGACAGATGTTTCTGTATAGTTGAGCGAAGCCTTGTCGCTGTAACAGTAAGAATTTCCCATCGGTGTAACGAACGTTACGCTTGAAAGAGCCAGCCGATCATTGTTGATGAAAAACTTAGGTTCTTTGAGTTGCATCCCGTTCCAGTTGCTGGCAAAAATTTTGGCTTCATTGTTTTCGCGAGGGACGGGAAGGATGACTTCACCGAATCTGGACTGAATCAGGAATACCTGATTGTCGGCATCGTATGGTTTCAACTGCATATCACTTAGCTGTACGCTTCCCGCATAGCTGTTTATATAATTTGCTTCAGCTTCTTTGAGCAGTGCTTTTACTTTTTCTTCACGTTTGGATTCTGTCACTCGCTCTTTGTATTCTTCTACCGTCTCATAAGGGTCTTTCGTCTGCCAGATACTGATTTTCTTTTCTATATAACTTTTGGCAAACTGAGAATATCCCGGAATGTCATAGGTTGAAGAAGTGAATGGAGCGTTTGGATTATTCCCGGCTGATTGTTGGCTACTGGAGGCAAGTGAAGGACTGTCTACAGTGTGTCCGCTTTTTGCAGGGGTATTTCCCGAAAAATCTACCAGTGCCGGAGCAGAAGAAGCAACCACCGTACTTCCGCCTAAAGAGGCGATTTTCCGGTTGATGGCACTTAGCTCGTTGCTATTTTCCAAACAACTATAGGCTGTGGCCAATGCTTGCATATATTTTAAGGAAGTGGGATCGGCTGCCAACACTTCTTTAAAAGTGGCGATTGCGGCGGTAAAGTACTCTTCGGACTGCTTTTTAAATGATTTATTTCCTTCCATCACACTTTTATTGTAGCAGATTACTCCAAGGTTGTAGTAGTTCAACCCTAAATGTTTGGCAACTTCCAGGCTACGCGGGTTGGAATTCCGTAATGTGGTATAAATGTTCAGTGCCTGCTGATAGTTGTGTGTTTCTTCATACAGTTTCCCCTGTATGTTAAGTAACGTAGGGTCATTCGGCTTGATGGTCAATGCTTTGTTCACAAATACTTGAAGTCCTTCATTGTCTCCATTGTCAATGCAGCAGTTAATAGCTGTAGAGAGCATATTGAAATCAGAAGGATAGCTGGCTATCGCTTCCTCCAACACGCTTCTGGCTTGCGCGTAATCTCTAATAGCTCCACATGCTTTGGCCATGAAGACAAATACGCTTTGCCGTTTTTTAGTGTCATGGGTGTCCAGATATTCTCTAAAATATGGAATTGCCTTCGCATAATTTTTTGAATTATAGGTTCCCGATGCGGCAAAATATACCATAGTGGGGTAATAGCTGTCCTTCGGCAACTGTTCACCTTTGAAGGCTTTCATAATTGGTATGTCCACATAGGCTTGTGCAAACAGGAGTGCATTTTGTTGTGTTCCCCTTTGTGAGTTGAATATGGCTCCTTTTTGCAAATAAGGAAACATATCCCGCAGAGCACCTTTTGCCTGATTGTAGGCTGCGCTGCCTCGTGAAGATGAGTTCAGTATGGCAACATACTCTTTGTAGCCTTGGTATAGCGTGGAATACATCGCCGCCTTGTCACCATTTTCATTATTGAGACGGACAAAAGTCTTGTATGCGCTGGCAGCGCTTTCCAATGACTGGGCGCGAATTGTCTGGCACGTCATTCCGGCACAAGCTAATAAACCGACTAATAATAGCTGTTTTCTCATAAGTCTTATGAATTAAAGTGCGTCTACGAATAATAGTTCAACACTGATTCTTCTGAATTCGCTTCCTTCTTTTTCAGTAACTTCGATATCGTATTTATAATTGGTATTCATTTTCGAAAGTTCGGGTATATTCTTTTCGATATAATCTTTCACACCTGCCGCACGCAAGAAAGCGAGTTGTTCATTTTCTGTGATTCCGCTTTTTCGTGTAACAGTGATGTTGGATAAGTTTCCATCTTTATAAATCGGTTCGTTTGTGAAATCACCGTAATGTCCGTCATAAGCAATCTTTCTTCGGATAGGAGAAGCGTCTGCCACACCGGTAATCTTGATTTCAAGTTTTTTATCGTCTTTGATATATTGCGAGAATCTTTCTTTGAACGCCTGTTTCATAATATTTAGCATGGAAAGGGCCGCTGCTGATTCACTGGATATATATTTCCCCGGCTTAAAGTCTTCTTTTGCGGAGAAAGTCTGGTCGACGGTATATGAATAATCGATTTTGTAATTCATGATTTTTTTGCCGTCAGCATCTACACCGGCTATGATACCTGCATCTACGGCAATGTTGGTGTGCTCGGAAATTGATTTGTTTTCCATAGCCATTTTTACGATATCGTCCTTGATTTCTTTCAGTTTGATTTCGTCCATGTTGGACTGTTGAACCATCTCTAATGGTACGAAGTCTTCTTCGGACTTCAGATAATCGAGTGATTCCCTTTCCAGGTTGTCGAATGTATAGGTCTTTCCGGAAGCTTTATTGTAGACATCGGCATAGATTAATTCAAACTTGTCATCCTTGTTGACTCCATATACGGCATTGCGGAATTCGAGATTACCGGGATCCATAAAATCGGATACTTCTTCAGTCGGAATAGGAAGATAAATGGGTGGCATGGAGTTGAAATCCACAGCCAACATATTAGAAGTTGGATTATATTCTCCGAATTTGACCTCTGATTTGTCTACCAGATTTTCAGCCATACGGGTTGCCACCTCTTGTTCGAACAGCATTTGTTGCTCGGCGCGTGTTTTGTCGTTTACACGAAGATTATATTCTTCCATCGTTTCTCCTTCTTTCATTTTCATCCATTCATTCATGCGGTCGTTAACTTCATCTGCAATCAGATTGGTATAACAAGGAGCCAGGTTTGCTATATTTTCGTAAGTAATATCATTACGGGTATTATAAGCAAGATAAACAGTTCCTTTTCCATCTTTCACGAACAGGGCGTCAGTGATGCCTCCTTGCGGGTTTTCAATATAGCGACGATCCTCACCGTTCATGAGGTTGAGGATGGATATGCGATTGTCTCCTGTTACGATAGCAATGTATTTCCCTTCGGGATGATAGCTGCAGAACAATGCTTTTCCCATGGCGTCAATGGTTTGCTGTATCAATAACGTCCGTGTGTCGTATATGGATAGAATGCCGTCGGCTGTGACAATAGCCAGTTGGTTGCTGTCATCTGAAAAGTCGAAACAATTAATTGGTGCGGTGAATGTGAGTCTTTTCTTTTCCGCCTTGCTCTCGATATTCCAAACGGACAACTCATTTCCATTCGACGCGGCTAGAAAGTAATTATTGTTGCTGATAGCCATCCGTTCGGCTGTCAGTGGAAGAGTGACTTCTTGCAGTAGTGCATACTCTTTCGTATCGAAAAAGTGTATTCTCTTCTTAGAATCGGAAATGACAAACTTTTTTGCATTCGGAGCGTAGCAAATAGCTATTGGTGAGAATGTCTTCGGGAATTTGTGTATCGCTTTCTCCGACTGCCAAAGGTTATGAATGCTTACTTTTCTTTTGTTGCCTTTCCCACTGAGGACAGCAAATGAGGAGCCCGAGGGATTGATCTTTAATGAAATGACCGGATCGGAAGAACTGAGCATGGAATTGCGTAGATTGTAGCTCTTCTTACCATTATGAAAGTAAGTAGAAAACAGGTAATTATCCATTCCCATAGGGACTACCTTTTGTGGATAAATGTATTTCTGCTGTGTTTCCTTTTGCGTTGTCACTTGGGCAAACATATAGGGAAAGCACAAGCAACATGATAAAAATAATGCTAATTTTCTCATTTTAGTTTGTTATGTTCTACTTAGTTCCGAGGTAGATTTTACATTGTGTAGGGCGTGGAACTATTTCTGGTGGAAACGCCTTTTTTGTATTGTCACAATGTCAAAATTAGTATAAAATGAGAAGATGATAAAATGCCGTTTTTGGGAAAACTGCCTGGATGTGGAGCGATTACGCTTAACCGGTCGGAACTGATGTTTTATTGGTGTTTTTTTTGTTCTGTTCTTTTTACCCTCTCGTCCTATAACATTTCGAGTGTTTCTTTGAGTTTGGAATAATATCTTCTGGATGCCATCATTTCCATGTTGGTGAATGGCGGATAAAGAATACAACGTAAGCTATTGTTCTCTATAGAAGATAAATATTCAATGTTTAAGATACAGTTGGAATTTATGCGGGCGAATGATTGGCTAAGATTGAGTATATCTTTTGCCTTGATAGTCATTCGCAGGCGATGATGCTCCAGGCTGGTAAGTGTAACTTGCCAGCAACGTATCTCATCCAGATAACGGAAACAAAGAATATCAGAGCAGCGCAAGAGCAACAGGCTGGTCATTGTCTGTAAAGCAAACTTGCTGCCGTCATTTAACAATCGACGCATGGATTGCTCAAAGTTATTACTGCTTGACTCTATTCTTTTATGTACTCTGTCAATGATTTGCTTGAGTTCACAAGGTTGGTAGGGCTTAAGCAAATAGTCGAAGGCTGAAGCCCGGAGAGCGTCAAGCATATATTTGTCGAATGCGCTATAAAAAACGACATGCATATTTGAATGTATGTATGGACGTATTTCTTGTAGTAGTTCAATTCCGTTCATTTTAGGCATTTCTACATCCAGAAACAGCAGATCGGGTTGGAATTTGATAATACTTTTTTGAGCTTTCAGCGCTGATGTTGTGGTTTCTAATATATTAATGTCCGGATAGGCATTTAAATCTTCTGATAAGTTTTGGATAGCATTAATCTCATCGTCAACAATGATAGTGGTGATGGTTCTTGTGTTCATATATTAAAATTTAATTTGATAGTTGAATGGAATGAAAATGGTGACTAATGTTCCGTGTTGTCCGGAATTATTTGGTTGAATGTTTTGAATGTCGAATGTTGCTTTTTGTTCGTTTTTGCTGTTTAGTAATTCAATAGTACGGAACAGAACCTTTAGTCCGTTGCCTGTGCCTCGTTTGGATTCTTTATGTGTGCCGGGTTGGTAGCCGCTTCCGTTGTCCTCAATGCGGATTGATAAACCGTCTTCTGTTTGGGAAATTAATATAGAAACCTGATTGTCTTCATTTTCTATTGTATCAAAGGCATATTTGAGTGAGTTCTCTACCGGTATTTGGATAATCATGGAGGGAATTAAAGTATTCGTGGAAATATCCTTATCGATGTCCCATAACACGTTGGCTGTATTAGGATTCGTCTCTTTCCGCAGTGTGACATACTTTTTTACAAGTTCAACTTCTTCTCCCAATTCTACTGCGATTTTATCTGAGACAAGCAGATTCCCACGGAGCACTTCAATTAGTAATTGTAATGGGTGTGCCAGTTCAGAGTACTGTTTGAAAGTGGGCATGATAGCGTTGAGAACATTGAATACAAAATGTGGAGAGATGCGGTTACGGATATTCTCCATACGTAGTTCTGCTACCATTGCCATTTGTTTGTTGTATTTGCGTTCGCTTTTCCGGCGGATATGCAGGATGATGGTGAATGCGAGAAGTACGGAAATGACTAACAGGGCGGTGGATAGGACGATAGCTCCTTGTTGTTGGGAAATTTGTGTCTCATTGTTGGCTATGGTAATGTTTCGTTTAAGCAGGGTGGTGTCCTGGCTGTAGCGATAGCTTATTTCGGTGATGTTGGCAACGTTGCGGGCATTTCGCAGGGAGTCATCATACTGGTTCACAATTTCCCGGTATCGATAGGCTTTTTCAAAGTTCCGTTTCCGGGCGTAATAATCCATCAGGCGTTTGTTGTGCAGGTGGATAGAGGTTGCTCTGGAAGTTGTGCATGGTTTTGACAGATAGTAGTCGGCAGCGGTAAGATTGTTTTCTTTCAGTGCCAGCCCTGCGTATAGGCTGTTCAGGTAAAATATCTGGTCTTGATTGCCATTAGGCGCTTTTGATAAGGCAAGGTTAGCTTTATCCAGGTAATAATGTGCCGAATCCGGTTGGTCCAATAGGGTGTATAGTTCCCCCATGTTAATTTCGATACTTATATTGAAATAATCGTATTTGAATTTGTTTGATATCTTATAGGCTTCCTGAAAGCATTTGAGCGATTCATTATAATCTTCCCGCAGATAGAGACTGTTGCCTTTATTGTTATAGAAGAATACCTGTTCTTGTGCCAGTGCGCTGGCAATGGATTTCTCTGCGAGTTGAAAATAACGGTCGGCTTGTGGATAGTTGTTCAAGTAGGTGTATGTTTGCGCCAGCCCGGTATATATAGAGAAATATTCTCTTGGTGAATGGAGTGAATCTGCTACGGCGAGTGCTTTTAGATAGAAGTCGGCTGATTTAGGAAGATTGCCGTTGATGTTGTACATATCGGCGATATTGATACAGACGCTTATTAATTCGCCATGGTTATTTGCAAATTGCAGGGCATCGTAAGCGTGATGCAAACAAATCAGTGCGGAATCTATTTTGCTTTCAAACTGCAGGAGCATGGCATGATGATTCCAACACATGGCTTCCAATTCTTTCGCTTCCGGAGTTCGTTCACAAAAGCTCAAAACCCGCTGTTGGATAGGCCGGATACTTTCCGGCTTTCCTTCATAGTATAGACAAAAGCCGATAAACAGTTCAAGTTTATAGTAAGCTATGCTGTCCGTCAAGTGCTGTTGTGTGTGTGCGAATAGCTCTCTTATCTTTTGTGGATGGGTATAAATGGAATCGATTCGTGAGAGTACAATGCTGTCCACTGTTATCCTGTCTGTCGGTTCTATATTTCTTTTTTGTTCTGAAGTACATGCTAGAAATAAAAGTGCACAAATTCCTCCCACTATCATGTTCTTCATTGATTTGCTATTTTTCATGTTTTGAATTCCCTTATCTATTTGTTTACTGCAAAAGTAAACTAAAATTTTGTCTTTTATGCGGACGGTTGTTTGTGAAAACAATGAAATGCTGCTTATTTGGCTGGATTTAACGCTTAGTCGGTGAATAATAATGTTCGTTTTCCAGCTTATTTTTATATATACAAAGGTGATATGGAAGGTTTCTGTTAATAATGGGGGGATTCGGCAGGGTAGGTGTCTCGTGGTTCATATTTGCCCGAAATAAATAACAAAAGACTGCGCCAAACGTTTGTATCTGTTTTGAGATTGAGATACACGGATGACACAGTCTTATTGTGTGTGGAGACTTATTCTATAATCTGTCCTTTATAGAAATCCAGGATTTTAGTACAGAACAGATAATCATATTTGGCTTGCAGCCTGTCGGAAAGTGCTTTAGTCAAGTTCAACTTTGATTCATTGTATTCTACAAATGTAGCTTTACCATTGTTGAACTTTTCACTCATAAGGCGGAAAGACTCTTCATTGGCTTTCACTGCCACTTCACTGGAATTATATTTACTTTCTGCAGCCAAAGCGTTATACCAAGATTGTTGAATTTCCTTGTAGAGCGTTTTTTTAGCATTGTCAAGTTGCAGTGTAAGATTATTCTGCTGTAAGCGGGCTGTCCGTACTTTATTACGTGTAGAAAAACGGTTGAAGAGCGGAACACTGAGATTGAATCCTACATATTTATTCAGATTGTTTTTCATCTGATTGCCGAAACTTCCTTCCGATCTTCCGCTGACTGTATAATAATTACTTCCCAGACCGGCGCTGAAAGATAACTGCGGGTAGAAGCTGCTTTGGGCAATACGGATACTGTTGATACTACCTTGTAACCTGTATTCTGCGGATTTAATACTTGGCTTGTAGGCAAGTGCCTGTGTATAAATATCATCCGGTGGGGTGAGAGGAGAAAAATCCAATTCTTCTTTTGGATTTTCAAGGACGAATCCTTCCGGTGTCGGCAATTCCAAGAGTTGGCTGAGATCCAGCAATGATAATTTGTATTTATTGTCAGACTGTACGGCAGTCATTTCATCTTGTGCTACACGAGCTTGTGCTTCAGCTACTTCGGACGGAGATGCTTTGCCTACTCCGAAAAGTCCCTGAATACGTTTCAGTTGGTCTTTGCTCAGATTTACTTGATTATAAGCTACTTTACTTAATTCCAAGTTGAACAGTACCTGCAAATAGGCAGAGGTGACATTGATGGCAATATCTTCTTTGGCTTTGTTGAGGTCTTCAATAGTTGCTTTCAAGTCTAGTTTGGCTAGTGAATATTGGTTGGATAATTGCAAACCGGTAAATATAGGTATGTTTGTACCTAAGCTAAGGCTCGTGTTAGCACTGTTAATATCACTATATGAATTGTCTACCGGAGAAGCTGTACGTCCCCAACTCCAATTCTGACTGGCACTACCACTCAGATTCGGAAGACGTGCCCACTTGCTAGTATGTACATCTACCTTACTTATTTCGGCATCGTTAGCGGATTTGCGAATCCCTATATTATGCTCGATGGCGTAGTCGATACATTGCCGCAATGTCCATGCTTGCGGCGAGTTGTTGTCCTGTGCCTGAATGGAAGTTATTCCTATTCCTGAGAGCAGGAGCACTGATATGGTTTTACGGATTGTTTTCATAGAAGTCTATTATTTGTCTTTTTTCTCTGCGCCACGTATTTTGTCCTGTGCAGTTATTCCTTTCTTTATTTCTATCTTGATACCGTCGCTCATGCCGGCAGTCACCTGCGTGCGCTGGAACTTTTGTTGGGGTACGGAATCCGTCATGAGATATACAAAGGTAGAGTCTCCGCTAAATTCAATCGTACTTTCGGGCACGGCCAATACCTGATTGGCGCGTTGCAGCACGATTTCTGCATTGGCAGAGTAACCGGAACGAATCTGTACGGAATCCGGTACGGAAATAGCCGCCTTGATTTCAAACTGATTGGCTCCGTTTGTTTCTACTCCTTTCGGAGAGATATATTCCAAAATAGCGTTGAAAGTCAGATTCTGTAAAGCACCGATTGTAAGTTTTATCGGCATTTGTTCGTGGATACGTCCTACTTCGGTTTCATCAATGTTACCACGGAAAATCAGGTCATTCATATTGGCTACCGTCGCGATAGTCGTTCCGTCATTAAAAGTATTACTCATAATAACCGAGTTTCCCGCTTTTACAGGTACATCCAGTATCAACCCGTCAATCGTAGAACGAATCATGGTACTACTGAAAGATGCGCTGTTCTTGGTAATTCCTTCCTTTACGATTTCCAAATTATCTTTGGCAGTCTGTTTTTCTTCACGTGCCTGCTTTACGGCAACTTCACTTTTCTCGTACTCTTCCCGGCTGATTAATTGATCCTCATACAGCTTTTTAATACGGTTAAAGTCAGTCTCAGCCTGTGCCGCATTAATCTCTGCCAACCGTACACGGCTTTCAGCCGAGTTCAATTGCCCGAGTTCGGGGATAACTTTAACTTTGGCAATCACTTCACCTTTCTTTACGCTTTGTCCTGCTTCTTTGTACAATTCGTCGATGATACCGGAAATTTGCGGCTTGATTAAGATTTCGTCTCTCGGTTCTACCTTTCCGGTAGCTACGGTAGTCTTTTGCAAGTCTGTTATTTCCGCCTTCACTGTTTCATAAACAGTAATTTTAGGCTGCGATTTCTGATACAGGAATACGAACGTTCCAATAAGGATTACGGCAATGATTACCAATAATGCGATTTTCAGATACTTTTTCATGATTTTATTTATGATTTTATTATTTACAATTGAACTCCCTCACATTTCTGAACATCTGAACAACTTCCGGTTTACAATGATTTTCCAATCGTAAATCGTAAATTTTCCAATCGTCCAATCCCTCTACTCGTCGCGGATGGCCTCGATCGGCTTGATAGCCATAGCCCGATAAGCGGGTGCCAGTCCTGCCAGCATTCCTAGTGCAATCAACAAGGCACAAGTACCGATTGCCAGTCCGAAGCTGACTTGAAAATGAGAGTCACTACCGCCTGAGTTTACTCCCATTTCCAACAGTTGCAGTATCATGACGGCAAAGGAGATTCCACACATCCCCGCAATGGTTGTCAGCACCATACTCTCAGAGAGAATTTGCTGCATGATGTCTCTCGGTCGTGCTCCGATAGCCCGGCGGATACCAATCTCAGTAGTACGCTCTTTCACCGTTACCATCATGATATTCGATACGCCGATAGCACCGGCGAGCAAAGTTCCCAAACCGACCATCCAGACCAGTATATTGATGCCCGTAAATAAGTTATCAACCATGGAAAACATAGCTTCCGCATTCAGGTACATGACGGCCTGTTTGTCATTGGGAGCAATATAATGTGCCGCTTTGATAATCTCTTCCATTTTCGGTTGCAGGTCAGACACTTTGACTCCATGCTTTGCGGTAAAACAGATAACATCAATTCTTCCGCCCAAGTTGTACGTTTGCTGCATGGTGGTGAAAGGTAGGGTGACAGCTTCCGAAGCCCGTCCCTGTATGTTCATATCCCCTTCGGAAGAAGACATGCCGATGATCCGGTAATAAATTCCGTCTACACGTATGTATTTCCCGCACGGGTCTTCTCCTGCTTTGAAAAGACTTTCATAAACCCGTTTTCCGATGACACACACTTTGCGCGCTTCCTTGATATCTACATCATTGATAAATCTGCCATAAGCCATTTCCTGTGATTCGATGTGAAGGTAGTCGGGATACAGTCCTTTTACGCTGCAATCATATTTTTTATCTTCATATACGGCTTTCGACCCCCAACGGGCGATAGAAGGAGTAATGACTTCCACATCTTTGACTTGCGAACGCAGGCGTTCAATGTCGACAGCTTCCAAGTCCCACCATCTTCCTTTACGGAAACCTTTGTACGCCTCACCCGTTCTTTGTGAAGCAAGGAAACCGGAATTGGTGGCGAATCCTTCAAAGTTCTTTTTCATCATATCTTCCAATCCCTGCCCGCCGCCGATAAGGGCGACAAGCATGAAAATTCCCCAAAACACACCGAATGCGGTCAGCAGACTTCTTGTTTTATTTCTTGTGATGGTTATGAGGATTTCCTCACAGGTATCCATGTCTATTCTCATACTCTTAATCTGCTCTAAGTGCTTCGATCGGTCGGATGCTGACTGCTTTGCGGGCAGGGAACAATCCGGCTAACGTACCAGCTATTACTAATGTGAGTGTAGCCTGTATGGCAATTCTTATATCGACGGTAGGATTCAGGAAAACCGTTTCTGTCCACATTCCGGTATCCATAGTCTGATTTCCGAAAGCATTGTTCATCCATTCGGTCACCCCAATACCGGCTACCATGCCGATATATCCGAATATAGTAGTGATGGTGACACTTTCTACGATAATCAGCCAAAGGATAGAAAGAGGCTTGGCTCCCAGAGCCTTGCGGATACCAAATTCGCGGGTACGTTCTTTTACGGTAATCAGCATGATATTGGAAACCCCGACAATCCCGCTCAGCAACGTGAAGATACCAATTACCCAAATCGCTATGCGAAGCATACCCGAGCCCTTCTGCTGTTGCAAATAGTTGGTAAAACGATTCCATATCCAGATAGCGCTGTGGTCGGTCGGGTCAAAACGATGATTGGCTCCTATTACCTTGCGATAATGAGCTTCGAATGCTTCATTCGCTTCTATTGTCTCCAGATTTTTGGTTGTCATGATAAGGTTATTCAGCTTATCTCCTTTATTATAAATCGTTTGCAGGGTGGTAAAAGGAATATATGCATCGCTGTCTCCGCTGTCTCCCTTATCATTATAGAGCCCTACTACCTGATACACGACATTGCCTGCATTCACAAACTGTCCGATAGGCTCCGTGTGGGTTTTATCGAAAAGGATTTCCGCTGTTTTCTTGTGAAGTACGATTACTTTGCGCCGTTCCTTAATGTCAATCTCGTTGATGAAACGCCCTTTGAAGAGTTTCACAACTTCCACTTCCGTATGATTGGGGTATACGCCGGAAAGGCTCAGACTCACATACTCCTGTCCGAAACTGAGGTTTACTCCGCCTTGCCAGACAGTTGCTCCGGCTTTAATTACATGGTCGGGGAAATAACGGTCGGTGGCGTCCACATCTTTATTGTCCAACTGTACCCGTCTTCCTTCTTTCAGGCCATCATAAGACTTGCTCGTCCATCCCGGAAAAATCTTGATGGAGTTCATAGCCCGCTCGGAAGCCGATTCTTCGAATGCATGAATCAGCCCGTTGCCTGCACCCAGCAGGACGATAAGCATAAAGATACCCCATGCTACGGCAAATCCGGTGAGAAAAGTCCTCAGCTTGTTACGTTTGATGGTACTGTATATTTCTTGCCAAATATCAATCATGATAATGTTTGTATAGTAGGTGGTGGATTTTGATTTATTTCATAATGCCGTCCTTGCCGAAAGGAGAAGCGTCGTGGTCGATGTTATCCTCGATTCGTTCGATAATGCCATCTTTGATATGTATAATCTTGTCTGTTTGGTTGGCAACACCACTCTCATGGGTGACGACTATAATTGTCATACCCATCCGGTGCAAATCTTTCAGAATCTGCATCACTTCCACAGACGTCTTGCTGTCCAATGCTCCGGTCGGTTCGTCCGCCAGGATAATTTGTGGCTGGGTGATGAGTGCACGTGCGATGGCTACACGTTGTTTCTGACCGCCGCTCATTTCGTTGGGCATATGATGTGCCCAGTCTTTCAAACCCAGCCGGTTGAGATATTCCAGTGCAAGTGCATTTCTCTTTTTGCGACTTACCCCCTGGTAGAATAAAGGAAGTGCTACATTTTCTACGGCATCTTTAAAGGAAATCAGGTTGAATGACTGGAAAATAAATCCTATCATACGGTTCCGGTATTCGGCAGCTTTGGTCTCGCTCAGATTTTTGATAAGTACATTATTCAGATAATAATCTCCGGTATCGTAATTATCAAGGATACCTAATATATTAAGTAAGGTTGATTTGCCCGAACCTGACGCTCCCATGATGGAAACAAACTCGCCCCGTTCTATTTTGAGATTGATGCCTTTGAGCACATGGAGCGGTGCTCCGTTGTTGTAAGTCTTGTTGACGTTTGTAAGTTGTATCACAATTTCCTTTATTTAGTTTCTGTTTTCTTATGATTTTCTACTATTAGACGGCTGCAAGATACGAAAAGTTGCAAAGAGGGTGAACTTTTTTTGAAAAACATTTTGTAGACTCAATCTTCTTTACGTAATTTGTGTGCAGTAAACTTAATGATTAACTAACCCTTTTAAATAAAAGTATCATGAATTCAAACATGGAAAGACCCTACGTAGTAGGTATCGACATCGGCGGAACGAACACCGTCTTTGGAATTGTTGACGCACGCGGAACTATTATTGCCAGTAGCTCAATCAAAACTGCCGGTTATCCTACTGCCGAAGAGTATGCTGACGAAGTTTGCAAGAACTTGCTACCGTTGATTATCGCTAATGGTGGTGTTGATAAAATCAGAGGTATCGGTGTCGGTGCTCCGAATGGTAACTACTATACGGGAACTATTGAATTTGCTCCGAACTTGCCATGGAAAGGAATCCTTCCGTTGGCTGCTATGTTTGAAGAAAGACTGGGCATCCCTACTGCTTTGACAAACGACGCTAATGCTGCCGCTATCGGTGAAATGACTTACGGTGCTGCCCGTGGTATGAAAGACTTTATCATGATTACACTGGGTACCGGTGTAGGTAGCGGTATCGTTATCAACGGTCAGATGGTGTATGGACATGATGGTTTTGCAGGTGAATTAGGTCACGTGATTGCTCGTCGTGACGGTCGTATCTGCGGTTGCGGTCGTAAAGGTTGTCTGGAAACTTACTGCTCGGCTACCGGTGTAGCCCGTACTGCACGTGAATTCTTGGCTGCTCGTACAGACGGCAGCTTACTTCGTAACATTCCTGCAGAAAACATCACTTCAAAAGATGTATATGACGCAGCCGTACAAGGAGATAAACTTGCACAGGAAATCTTTGAATTTACAGGTAACATTTTGGGTGAGGCATTAGCAGATGCTATCGCGTTCTCCAGCCCCGAAGCTATCGTATTATTCGGTGGTTTGGCTAAATCGGGTGATTATATCATGAAGCCGATTCTGAAGTCAATCGACGATAACGTGCTGAATATCTATAAAGGCAAAACAAAATTACTTGTTTCCGAACTGAAAGACTCTGATGCTGCCGTATTGGGTGCCAGTGCTTTGGCTTGGGAACTGAAAGATATTAAGGAATAATATCAATTTTATAATAAAGGTAATGAAAATCCCTGGGAGCTATTGCTTTCGGGGATTTTTTTTGTCTCTGCCGGAAGAAGGTGTAGTGTACTGTATAAAGGGCTTGAGATGAAGATGAGTTTCGGCACCGAGAAACAACAGTTTCCACACCGAGGAAACAACAGTTTCTCACCGAGGAACAACTCCTTGGTCGGTGAGGTAAAAGCGCTGGGGTTAAATAGCCAATAAAAAAGGGAACTTCATATTGAATGAAGCTCCCTTTTTTATTTCGAATCTTAGAGTAACGCTTAGTTATTAACTCTTTTTTCTTTGATTCTAGCTTTCTTACCAGTAAGAGCACGCAGGTAGTACAATTTAGCGCGACGAACTTTACCTACCTTGTTCACTTCGATGCTGTCGATAGCCGGTGATTCGATTGGGAAAATTCTTTCTACACCGATAGTACCTGACATTTTACGTACAGTAAAACGTTTCTTGTCTCCATGACCGGCGATTTTGATAACAACACCACGGTACAACTGTACACGTTCTTTGTTACCTTCAATAATACGATATGCTACTGTTACAGTGTCTCCTGCTTTGAAGCTCGGGTGCTGTTTACCGGTAGCGAATGCTTCTTCTGCAATTTTAATTAAATCCATTGTTGTTATTATTAAATTGTTTCATCGTTACAACGCAACATACCAAGTATCTCGTCTCTTGACAGCGATTGCGCGAAAGCGGTGCAAAGTAACGAATTATTTGGCAGATAGCCAAATGTTTTTTGTATATTTGTAGCATATATAAAAATAACGAACATGAAACAGACTTATGTAAAGTATCTGATTGTGGCAGCATTGGCAGGTGGTATCCTGTTCACATCCTGCCGCACGACACGAGAGGCTACGGCTCACTATCAAGTGACGAAAGTAGAAGGTAGTATGATTAAGATTGACTCTGCCTGGGACGCTAATCCCGACAAAAAAACTACCGAGGTATTGAAACCTTATAAGGATAAAGTTGACGGGATGATGTATGAAGTCATCGGTACCAGCGAAATGAAAATGGATAAGGGCGGGCCTGAAAGTCTGCTTTCCAATCTCGTTGCAAGTGTCTTGCAGCAGGCTGCCACACCGACATTGGGGAAACCTGCCGATATGGGACTGGTGAATATGGGCGGATTGCGTAATATCCTGCCGAAAGGTGAAATCACTGTAAGTGAAATCTTTGAAATACTTCCTTTTGAGAACTCCCTTTGCATCCTGACAATGAAAGGCTCGGACATGAAACGGCTTTTTAAAGCGATTGCTTCTTTGCGCGGAGAAGGAGTGAGCGGTATCCGTTTGGAAATCACGAAGAAAGGAGAACTGCTGAATGCAACAATCGGCGGTAAACCCGTAGACGACAACCAGCTCTATACGGTAGCCACTATCGACTATCTGGCAGACGGCAACGGGCGAATGGATGCTTTCCTGCAAGCGGAGAAACGGGAATGTCCGGACGGCGCTACCCTGCGCGGATTATTCCTCGACTATGTCCGTAAGCAGACTGCCGAAGGCAAAATGATTACTTCCAAACTGGATGGACGCATTACCATAAAATAAAAAGGAGAATCTAAAAACATTGAATATGAAAAGAATTCAAATATCATTCCTGCTATGCCTTGCATTGAGCTTTGCTTTTTCCCTATTTGCGCAGGATACCAAAGAGCTTATACTTTTACAGACCAGCGACGTACATAGCCGCATCGAACCTATCAACCAGAAAGGTGACCGCAACTACGATGAAGGCGGATTTGTCCGCCGGGCTACTTTCCTCGACCAGTTCCGCAAGGAACATAAGAATGTCCTGTTGTTCGATTGCGGAGATATTTCCCAAGGTACACCTTATTATAATATGTTCCAGGGAGAAGTGGAAGTGAAATTAATGAATGAAATGGGCTACGAAGCCATGACTATCGGCAACCATGAATTTGATTTCGGCATGGATAATATGGCACGCCTTTTCAAAATGGCGAAGTTCCCGGTCGTTTGTGCCAACTACAACCTGGACGCCACTCCCTTGAAAGACATCGTAAAGCCTTATGTAATCCTCGAAAAATATGGCTTGAAGATTGGCGTATTCGGCTTGGGGGCTAAGCCCGAAGGTCTGATTCAGGCAAACAAATGCGAAGGAGTCGTTTATGAAAACCCTATCGAAGTATCGAATGAAATAGCAGCCTTGCTGAAAAAGAAAGGATGCGACGTAATAGTATGCCTGTCTCATCTGGGTATTCAGATGGACGAACGCCTGGTTGCGAAAACACGCAATATCGACGTGATTCTGGGCGGACATTCACATACCTTTATGAAAGGCCCGAAAACTTATTTGAATATGGACGGAAAAGAGGTGTCCATCATGCATACCGGCAAAAGCGGTGTGCGTGTAGGTCGTCTCGATTTGACTTTGAAACGTAAATGAAGATAATTCCCTCAATTTTAGCGATTTTATTTCTACTCTCAGCCGGACAGGTCACAAGTTCGGCTCAGAATACTAACACTGCCACTGTCGAACCACTGCTAGTTTATAAAGCTCTTCAGGATGAAGATTGCCGTCACTGGGTAGACTCGGTGATGAACAAACTCTCCTTTAAAGAAAAGGTGGGACAGTTATTTATCTACACCATTGCTCCGGTAGATACCAAGCGAAACCTGGAACTGCTGCGCGAAGCCGTCGATACCTATAAGGTGGGCGGACTTCTCTTCTCCGGTGGAAAGATGCAAACCCAGGTCGACTTGACAAACCGGGCGCAAAAAATGGCGAAAGTACCTATAATGATAACCTTCGACGGAGAATGGGGCTTGGCGATGCGTTTGCGCGGAACACCTGTTTTTCCGAGAAATATGGTACTGGGATGTATCCGTGACAATCAACTGATTTATGAATATGGGAGTGAAGTAGCCCGTCAATGCCGGCAGATTGGTGTACAGGTCAATTTTGCTCCGGTGGCGGATGTGAATATCAATCCCAAGAATCCGGTCATCAACACCCGTTCCTTCGGAGAAGACCCGATACAGGTAGCAGACAAAGTAATCGCTTACGCTTCCGGTCTGGAAGGTGGGGGAGTATTATCCGTATGCAAACATTTTCCCGGTCATGGCGATACTGATGTCGATTCGCATAAAGCACTTCCGGTGCTTCCTTTCACCCGCGAACGCCTGGACAGCGTAGAACTTTACCCTTTTAAGAAAGCAATTCGTGCCGGACTGGGCGGCATGATGGTGGGGCATCTGCAAGTGCCTGTTATCGAGCCGATAGGCGGACTGCCTTCTTCCTTATCCCGCAATGTCGTGTACGATTTGCTGACGGACGAGTTAGCTTTCAAAGGATTGATATTCACCGACGCACTTGCCATGAAAGGAGTAGCGGGCAACGGCAATGTCAGCTTGCAAGCACTGAAAGCAGGCAATGATATGGTACTGGCTCCGCGCAATCTGAAAGTAGAGGTTCCTGCCGTGCTCGAAGCCGTTGAAAAAGGAGAACTAAGTAAAGAGGATATTGAAAATAAATGTCGTAAAGTACTGACTTATAAATATGTATTAGGACTCAGGAAAAAGCCGCACATACAATTATCCGGTCTGGAACAGCGAGTCAACAGCCCTCAGGCACGTGATTTGATTCGTCGGCTGAACCAGGCGGCAATTACAGTTCTGAACAATAAGAATCATATCCTGCCACTTCATGCCGACAAGGCGCAGACGATTGCACTGCTCGAAGTGGGAAAACCGGGTGAAACGGAAGCATTAGCTAAGCAAATGTCCCGCTATACATCACTGGCGCGTTTTCGTCTCCGTCCCAATCAGACAGAAGAAGAAAATAAACGATTGCGTGATTCACTGGCTACTTATAAACGAATAGTCATAGCCGTAAGCGAGCAGCGGCTGTCTCCTTATCACCCGTTCTTTGCTAAGTTCGCTCCCGAAAGTCCGGCTATCTACCTGTTCTTCACTCCTGGCAAAATGATGTTGCAGATTCACCGTGCGGTGTCTCACGCTTCTGCCGTAGTGCTGGGACATAGCCACAATAGCGACGTACAGCGTCAGACAGCCGATATCTTATTTGCCAAAGCTACTGCCGACGGACGATTATCAGCAAGCGTGGGCGGATTATTCCCGACAGGTGCGGGAGTGACTATCACGCCAAAAACTCCTTTGCACTTCATCCCGGAAGAATACGGCCTTTCATCCGCTCTTCTTAAAAAGATTGACACCATTGCATTGGACGGTATTCAGCAGGGAGCCTATCCCGGTTGTCAGATAGTAGTCCTGAAAAACGGGCATGTCATGGTTGATAAGTCGTTCGGCACTTATACTGGAAAAGGAAGTCCCCGTGTCGAATCTACGGACATCTATGACTTGGCTTCCCTCTCCAAGACAACGGGCACTCTGCTTGCCGTCATGAAACTCTACGATAAGGGACGTTTCAATCTGGCCGATAAGATTTCCGATTATCTGCCGTTCCTGCAACGTACTGATAAAAAAGATATAACGATTCAGGAAATACTGTACCACCAGTCCGGGCTGCCGTCCTGGCTTCCTTTCTATCAAGAGGTTATTGATAAGGACAGTTACGATGGAAGGTTGTTCAGCGCACGCAAAGATGCGCAGCATCCGGTGCGGATTGGAACAACTACATGGGCGAATCCGAAATTCAAGTTTAAAAGCGAATACATCTCTCCTGTCAAAACCGGCGACTATACAATTCAGATTTGCGACAGCCTGTGGTTGAACCGTTCTTTCCGGAAAGTGATAGAAGAAAAAATAGTGGAAGCTCCGCTGAAACAGAAACGCTACGTATATAGCGATATAGGATTTATTCTGTTGGGAATGTTGGTAGAGCAACTGGCAGGTATGCCTATGGAAGCCTACTTGCAACGTGAATTTTACGAACCGATGGGGCTGGAACGTACAGGCTACCTGCCTTTGCGCCGTTTCGCCAAATCAGAAATTGTCCCTTCCAACAAAGACCGTTTTTTACGGAAAGAGACTTTACAGGGATTCGTTCATGATGAGGCTTCCGCTTTCTTCGGCGGACTTGCCGGAAATGCCGGACTTTTCTCTACTGCCCGAGAAGTGGCGCGTGTCTATCAGATGTTGCTGAATGGGGGAGAGATAGGCGGACAACGCTATCTGAGCAAAGAAACCTGCCAACTGTTTACGACAGAAGTGTCGAAGATAAGCCGTCGTGGTTTAGGATTTGATAAACCGGATATGGAAGACTCGAAGAAAGGAAACTGCGCGTCCGAAGCTCCTGCCGGAACCTACGGTCATACAGGCTTTACCGGTACGTGTGCTTGGGCAGACCCGGTGAACGAATTAGTCTATGTCTTTCTGAGCAACCGTATTTATCCCAATGTCACCAACCGAAAGCTGAACCAACTGCATATTCGTGAACGGATACAGGAAGCGATTTATGGTGCGATGAAGAAAAAGTAAGCAAGAAAAATAGGCACGGATTACACGGATAACACGGTTTCTAATTAATTGGAACCGTGAAATCCGCGTAATCCGCGCCTAAATATTTAAAAAAAGAAAGTAAAAGGCGGCTATATTAAAAAGTCACCTTTTACTTTTTTATTATTAACGTAATATTCTGATAGTTGCAATTCTTTTTTAGAACGATACACCCAGGCGGAAGCCGAAGTTGCTCAATCCGTCTACACTGTAATGCAGTACGTCAGCCTTGTTGGTACCATAGCTGTAGTACAAAGCAAAGTGCAAGCCCGGACCGTACACCCAAGGGAATACGTTGATACCCACTTCAGGAGAAGCATAGAAGCCCCAACTGTTTTCTCTTGCTTCAAGCATATTGAAGTTAGAGCGTACTTTCGCATATTCAGCACCGAGTTTAGCGCTGACATAAGGTTGGAAAGAACCGCCGCGGTTCCATTGGTAGCGTGCAGCAGCACCGAAAGGCAACTGGAAAATAGTATGTTGCTGGTCGGTAGTGACATCACCGTTTGCCATTTTGAATGTTTCACGACCTACATATTCGTGGTTGCTGTGGTAGTTGAGGAAAAGTCCCAAACCGATGTTCGGAGTTACGAAATAACCACCTTCGAAGTTCATACCCCAGCCACTTGCCTTGTCGGCAAAATGATTGCTTAGCGGAGCATTGAACTGCCAGTCGATATTGGCATATCCATTGTCTGATAACTGTGCCTTAGCCGGCATGGCGAAGGCGATGGCAATAGCCGCCAAGGCTACCACCTTGAAGTATATATTTTTTCTTGTTTTCATAACAGTTGTAGTTGATTATTTGTTAGTAAGATAAGGTGACTGAACGAATGACTGGTTGACAGCTTCCACAGCAAGAGTGCGGTTGATAGCTTTGGATCCAGTGTCAAATCCGGTCAGGTAGCTTGTCCATACAACAGGCAGTTTTTTGCTTTCACCTTGGTCGGCATTCAAGTTCACCATTTCTGTCAGGAATGAGTTGGTACTATAACTGTAAGTCACAGCATACGGGTAGTACCATCCGCCACCCCAGTTTCCGCCCCAGTAGTTCGGACCCCAGTAACCGGGATAACCCCACCACCATTCAGGTTGAGCGTAGCTGGTGAAATAATAAGTACTTGCGATGTAGCTTACTTGGATACCAAGGTCAGCATCTTCTTTCGTATCAGCGACTGCATACCCTCTGGCTTCCATGTTTTCCGTGTAAGCAGCCAGAATTTGTTCAGCGCCTTCTCCTTCGAGATATTCCGGTTCTTTACTATCACTGATCACCAGGATTTGAGGTGCCAGAAAGAATGTAGGAACTTTGAAGTCAGCTTTCTCGTCGTGGTTAGTGTACACCAGATAGTTGTCATCCAGCTTACCCATGTCCGGGTCTTTTTCGCAAGAAGCGAGTGCAAAGACCGCCAATAAAATAGGAATTAATTTCTTCATATCTTTATAATGTTTAGGTTATATAAAAATCATGCCCTGGTACCTTGGGGCTTTTGCAAGAAACAACAAGAAAAAAATAAAAAGGTTCGCTTGAAAAATAGTTTTGCCGGAAAATTAACATCTTTCTTTTCGCTCCCGCCATCAAAAAAGATGAGCAATCTGCCGATGGTTAGGCGGATTGCTCATCTTTTTATTGTTTACTGAAATTTGTTTGAAAATCTCTTGTTAAAACAGAGGTTTTAATAATTCCGGTATCTCCACTTTATCAAGTTCCAGTTCATTCACCCGTTGTTTGCCTGCCGGGGACAGGTGAAAATACATTTGCCGGCGGTCTTCGTTTCCGAGTGTCCGGACAATCAGTTCTTTTTCTTCCAGTATCCGAAGCATCTTCGATGTATGTGACGGGCTCAAGTCCGTTTGTTTTGACAGGTTAGTAGCCGTCATTCTCTCCGTAGAGCATTTGAGAGTACACAATATCATGGCCTCGTTCAGTGATATCCGGTAGACTTTTTCAAATGCAGATTCAAAGCTTGTCATGGCTCTGAATACATCTCGCATTGCACATATTGTTTTCATATCTTATTTGAATAAATTTTATTAGTTACTTCCGTTAAATAAACAGATTAACGTTGGCATTATCCGCTCGTTCCATATACGTTGCAACACCGCCGATGGTCACATCGTCCAGGAGTTCTTCTTGTTTTACTCCCATCACGTCCATCGACATCTGGCAAGCAATAAATTCCACTCCGTTCTCCAGAGCTTGTTGACGCAGCGATTCAAGTGAGTCGATTCCCTTCTCCTTCATGATATACCGCATCATTTTTCCACCTATTCCGCCCATGCTCATCTTCGAAAGTTTTAGCTTCTTAGAGCTTGACGGCAGCATCATACCAAACATTTTTCCAAAAATATCTTTTTCTACTTTCGGCTTTTGCAACTTCTTGATAACGTTCAATCCCCAAAAGGTAAAGAAGATTGTAACTTTCTGTCCCGTGGCTGCTGCGCCGTTAGCGAGTACAAAGGTAGCTAAAGCTTTATCTAAATCATCACTGAACATGATAAAAGTTTTTCCTTTGCCCTCACAAGTAGTAACAATATTGCATGATTTTGGTTCTCCTTTTTCAATAATAACGACAGATTTTCCACCGGATGCTTCTTTAGAAATCAGTTGATTACCAGTCGAACTGCACCATGCGGCGGCATCGCGCGGGAATCCCGGGTCGGTTGCCGTAATCTCCACCCGTTCGCCCGAAGCCAATCCGTCCATTGTTTTCTTCATTTTCAGAATTGGGCCGGGACATTGCAATCCGCAGGCATCTACCCGGATGGTTTTGGCGGCGGTGACGGTAGCGGCAGAAGTCTCTATTTCGCTTCCATTATCTTCGTGTATAATAATAGGAGCTGTGGCAGCACGATATGTCTTGAGCCCGCCCGAAAGATTACGTACCTTCTCAAATCCGTGTTGTATCAAGATGCGGTAAGCAAGATATCCCCGCAGTCCGACAGCACAGAACGTATAAATCATCCGGTCTTTCGGCAGTTCCGTCAGTCGGTCGCGCAGCTCATCCAACGGAATATTCACCGCTCCCGGCAAAGTACCTAAAGCAAATTCGTCCGAAGTACGGACATCCAGCAGGAATTTATTCTCCATCTCAATGTCTCGCAGTTCTCTCCAATAGACAGGGTTCGTTTTACCGGTGATAATATCCTCTGCCACATATCCCGCAAGGGCTACCGGATCTTTGGCGGAAGAGAACGGCGGTGCGTAAGCCTGCTCTACTTTCATCAAGTCATAGATTGTTCCCTCATGTTTGATGACAAGCGCGAGCTCGTCAATCCGCTTGTCCACTCCGTCATAGCCCACAATCTGTCCGCCATATAGCCGTCCCGTCTGTTTGTCGAAAGTAATTTTGATACTCATCGGCATGGCATCCGGGTAATATCCGGCATGGGAAGACGGATGAATGGTAGACGACATATAATCAATCCCTTCCACCCGCAGCCGCTTTCCGGGTAATCCGGTAGAAGCTACCGTCATATCGAAAACCTTGGCGATGGAAGTACCGATAGAGCCTTCATAAGGAATCTTCGATCCCAGTATATTATCCGCAGCGATACGTCCCTGACGATTGGCAGGCCCGGCAAGATAGTTAAGCCAGGGCTTTCCTGTAATCGGATGGCGATATTCAATCGCGTCGCCGATAGCATAAATAGATTCATCGGACGTCTGCAAATAATCGTTTACGGCAATACCGCCGGCAGGGCCGATAGTCAGTTCGGCAGCCCGTGCCAGATTCGTTTCCGGGCGTACACCGATAGATAAAATAACAATATCGGCAGCAATGGACTGACCATTCTTAAAGTTGACCTTCAATCCTTTTCCGTCCCGTTCGAAAGAAGCTACTGCCTGCTCCAAATACAGGTTGACTCCCTTATCCATCAAATGCTGATGTACCAGTGAAGCCATTGAGAAGTCAATAGGCGCCATCACTTGATTGCCCATTTCCACAATCGACACCTTCGCCCCCTGTGCATGCAGGTTCTCCGCCATTTCGAGTCCGATAAATCCGGCTCCTACCACTACCGCTTGCCGCGGAGCATGGCTGTCGATATATGCTTTGATTTTGTCCGTATCCGCAACGTTTCTTAGCGTGAAGATTCCGCTCAGGTCTATTCCCGGCAGGGGCGGGCGTACAGGAGAAGCCCCGGTTGATATTAACAACTTGTCGTAACTTTCCTCATACGTATCTTCACTGCTTTGCCGCACTGTGACCGTCTTTCTTTTCCGGTCGATAAAAATCACTTCATTCTCCGTCCGGACATCAACGCGGAAGCGTGTAGAAAATGCTTCGGGAGTCTGAACGAACAGTTTTTCACGTTCTTCGATGACTCCACCTATATAATAAGGTAAGCCGCAATTGGCATACGATATATACTTTCCTTTTTCCAAAAGGATGATTTCTGCTGACTCGTCTACTCGTCTGATTCGGGCAGCAGTGGTAGCTCCGCCTGCAACGCCTCCGATGATGATTATTTTCATATATTTATTAGTGTAAATAGTTTCCTAAGGAAATAACGAACTACGTAAGCAAAATGTTCATGGATTCATTGAAAAAACTTATATTTGCACACCCTGTTTTTCATTCTTCTATTTAATATAGACAAAATTGTATGAGTAAAATTCTTATTATTGACGATGAAGTCCAGATTCGCAGCCTTCTGGCTCGTATGTTGGGGCTCGAAGGGTATGAAGTATGTCAGGCAGGTGACTGTAAAACTGCTATCAAACAATTGGAAGCCCAGTCGCCCGACGTGGCTTTGTGCGATGTTTTTCTTCCGGACGGAAATGGTGTAGACCTGGTGTTGAACATTAAAAAGACAGCTCCCAATGTTGAAGTGATTCTTCTCACTGCCCATGGCAATATCCCCGACGGCGTGCAGGCTATCAAGAACGGTGCGTTTGATTATATAACGAAAGGAGACGATAACAATAAGATTATCCCCCTGATTAGCCGTGCCGTAGAAAAGGCGAAGATGAACGTCCGTCTGGAGAAACTGGAAAAGAAAGTCGGGCAGATGTATTCGTTCGATTCTATTTTGGGAGAGTCGAAAACATTGAAAGACGCAGTCCTGCTGGCGCAAAAGGTATCCGTGACAGATGTACCTGTATTGCTGACCGGAGAAACCGGAACGGGAAAAGAAGTATTTGCGCAAGCCATACATTATAATAGCAAACGGAGCAAACAGAATTTTGTGGCAGTCAACTGTTCCTCTTTCAGTAAGGAATTGCTGGAAAGCGAAATGTTCGGGCATAGAGCCGGTTCGTTCACCGGCGCATTGAAAGACAAGAAGGGACTTTTTGAAGAAGCCAACAACGGCACCATCTTTCTGGATGAAATCGGCGAGATGGCTTTCGAACTGCAAGCCAAGTTATTGCGTATTCTCGAAACGGGCGAATATATAAAGATAGGCGACACCAAACCGACACGGGTCAATGTACGTATCATTGCCGCCACCAATCGCAACTTGCAGGAAGAAATCAAGGCAGGGCGATTCCGTGAAGACCTGTTCTACCGCCTTTCCGTATTCCAGGTACATCTTCCTGCACTGCGCGAACGTGCGGGAGATATTAAAATCCTTGCCACCGCTTTCGCCAAAAGTTTCTCTGAAAAGCTCTCGTACGCAATCAATGAAATGACTCCCGCCTTTCTTCAAGCGTTGGAGCAACAACCCTGGAAAGGAAATATCCGCGAACTGAGAAACGTCATCGAACGCAGCCTGATCGTTTGTGAAGGCGGACGATTGGACGTCTGCGACCTTCCTTTGGAGATTCAGAACACTCACTATGAATGTTCGGACGATACGGCGGGCAGCTTTGAATTGGCTGCGATGGAGCGTCGGCATATTGCCCGTGTGTTGGAATATACAAAAGGGAATAAGACAGAGGCAGCCCGCTTGTTGAAAATAGGGCTTACTACACTGTATCGGAAGATAGAAGAATATAAGATATAGGTAAAATAAATGAATGCCCCGCGCTTCACAGCGCAGGGCATTAGCATACAAACAAACAAAAATAAAACACAGTGTGGTATTAGGGGTGACAGCTTCCTGATAGCTAAAGTGGGAATCCCTGAACTCTTTCTTGGGAATTAGCTATTGGTATACCGTCCCACACCATGTAGTTTGCGTGTATCCTTGATTTACATACAAGAAATCTCTTTGTGGCACATAGCAACTCAGTCCGCTATGTGTATGTATCGTAAAGCCGTATGCCAGTCCCGGAAGGAAGCTCGGCGTGGCGGCAGAATAAGTAACAATGTTCTTCCATAAGCCGTCCACATAGGTCTTTAATGCCGGATTGGCAGTCAGCAATGCTTCTTTAAGGTCGAAAAACAAGTGCCATTCGTTGCGGTTAAAACACTGCAAGGCGGAAATTGTTCCGGCGTCCGGCTCCCAACGTAGAAAAGCGGCACGCGCAAGCAGTGCCAGTTCTTCCAAATGTCCGGTTCGGACAACGCTGATAGTGGCTGAGCGGTAATCTCCCGTTTTGCCGTCCCATGCATTGAAATAGGCTTGGGCAAATTTTTCCAGTTCGGGTGTCGGCTGAAAGAGAAAAGGTAAGGCGGACGGATACACTTCCGTCATTCCCGGACTGACAATCTCCGTAGGCGAAGCGATGATAGCTTCCGTCTTGTCTTTCAGTTCATAAGCCACTTCCACACTTCCCATGTAGCAACCCTCGAAAAGGATAAAATCCCATTTCTTGTTGCCGGGCAGGGGCAGGGCAGAAGCAAAATCCGCTAATTCCATCTCATCCTCTCCGTCGGTGCCGACACTACGCGTCCCGGGTCGGTAGTCATAAGGCTCTTCCAAACCGCCTGCCGGCAACCATGCAGTTCCATGCGAAAACAGGATAAGCCCGTAGCTTGGGGCGGAATAGTTTTTCAAAATATCGTTCAACACTTGCTCCATCACTTCTGCTGAGGCGGAGTTTTGCGTCGTATAAGTTTTCAATACCTGTCGTGGATTCTCAGTGGCGGCACTGATTTCCAGCAGTTGGGGTGATACATTTCTGCGGTCATAATAGACAAACAGACGGTTTTGCGAATAATCGGCAGAGAGAAAACCGGCTGTAAGCGCTGTGATTTTTTGCTCTATTTCCGAAGATAAACTGTTGTCTCCGGCAAGATAGGCGATAATAATCCGTTGCGTGTCTTTTTCCTGCCGGGGATTGATAGGGTAGAGATACCCTTCGTCGTTGCACGAACTGAACAGCAGGCAGCAACAGCAAAAGAAAAATAACCGGTAACGGATAATAAACAATATGTGAAGTAAATATTTCACAAAGTAAGAGTTTGTTTGTAGCTTGAATTTGAAAAGATAAGAATATATAGCCGGGTAAGGCTATAATAGGACAATACCCGGCTATGGTTGTTGAGATAAAAAAGTGGGAATAATTAATTAGGAATAATGCTGCTCCAGTTGCTTCCTTCCATACCGGAATAAAGATCCTTGATGTCCTGGCTGGCATATACCAGTTTGCAATCAGCACCTGATGTTGCGAATAAAGGACCGAATGCGCTGCCAGTCTTGTTGATTGTCAGCGTCTTGCCGTTATTCATAATCAATTGGTACTTCGGCAGTCCGTTTGCATTTACATAAGGCAATGAACCGCCGTTTACTGTAGTGTTTACACTCGATTTGAAGTTGTTGTTGAATGTACCGCCGGTAATCAATGCTGCCGGGCTTGTTGCGTCCGTAGCGCCGATTACTGCAACTTCAGAGTTGTATGAACCACCGTTGAATGTAGCAGTTTCTTCTACAATAATGTCAACAGAATTGTAAGTTGTACCTGCGAATGTTACGTTTTTAGCAGTAATTTTTGTCGGCCAGCCGTTAGATACCACTTTCTCAATAGTAACATTAGCGCTGCTGGTTACTTCAAATTTCTGGATACTGGGCAAATCTAAAGTGATGTTGTTTGCCAGGCCTTCTAATACAACGTCTTCTCCGTCTTTCGTCAATGTCAGTTTGATGTCATTGGTTACATTACCTTTAAGAGGTGAGAAATCTGCCGGGTTGGGCACGTCCGTACCGCTCATGTTGATGACAGGTTTTGTTGCGTCAGCAGCAGAAGCCAGGTTCTTCATGTCAACGAGGTCTTGGATAACGAGGTCGAAGTTATCTTTGTTGATACCTGTAATGTCGATTGAGATTGCTTTACCGTCATCACCGCGTACCACTTTGACGTATGCGCCGTTTTGGTCACCTTCAGGGATGAAGTGCTCGTCAGTGCTTTGCTTCTTGTCGTCGTCAGTGATAACTACATTTTCAGTACCGCCGGTGAACTCGTCAACGATAGTAACTGTGCAGCTATATGCCTTGTACAGGTTCATCTTGATGATAGTGTGCGCGTTTGTTCTTACAGGAACGTTGCTTGCGTTGCGGATAGCTACCAGTTTGTAACCGTCTGCTTCGTCATTGATTGTAGTCAATGCGGCAGCGTCGGCAGTAAAGTCCGGAGTGCTTTCTACGTTGTAACCTTTGAAGCTCAAAGAGTAGGTAGCGTCTTTGCCGGCCGTTGCAGGGATAACGTAGTTCAGGTCGAAGATAGGATAATACTTATCGCCGTCTTTGTACCATTTTACGCCGTTTACGTCGTCAGAAGTGCTGGTAGCGGAAGCTACGTCGAACGGACGGTGGAAATAACTCTTGGTAGTCGGAGTTGCCGATACCGGAGCCTGTGTCAAAGCGTTGTAGCCGGTCGACAAGTTAGTCACTTCCATACCCAGGTATTCGAGGATATTTTCTTCACCAATGTTGTTCAAAGCGTCAGCCCATTCAGTCTTGTTGTCGTAGTCGGTCAAAATCAAGCTGATTTTAGCGAACTTACGGGTAGCTGTGATAGGAATTGCAGTTGAAATACTGTTATTTTCTGCTCCGTCTGCAATATTGTAAGTACCGTCTGCGTTCACGGTGAACTTGATAAGTCCGGTGTAAGCGTCGCGCGCTTCAGGAGTTTCAACGATAGGCATCAATCCGTCAGTGAATTCCAGTTCCGACACGCTGGCAAGGTTTTCAGTCTTCCAGTAGTAGTCGTTACGGTTCTCAGTGCTTGAAGAAGTCACCGATTTCGGAACGAAGTCTACCCATACCACAGCGGTATAGCTGTTTCCTGCCGCCAGGCGGAATTCAGGAAGATCAATATCGTTGCCGCTGGGAGCTTCTGTCAATACAGTTCTCACCTGAGTGTATGGAGAGGTTCCACCATTGGCGAATATCTGCAAAGTTGCACGTACATTCACCATGTCAATCATTTCAGTATCGGAGTCTTTCCAGTTAGACCATCCACCTTTTGAGAAATCCGTACCCGCATAAGTACTGATCGCATTCCCCATGTTAATTTTGAACGCTACAGGAGTCTGCTCACCTGTCACAACCTGCTGGTTGTCAACAAATGCATCGTCACCGCACGCCGTCATCATAGCTGTTGCAGCTATTAACGACCAGAATAAACTTTTTTTCATGCTTTAAAAAAAATTGGTTAATAATAAAAATGTATCACTGTTTGTAATAGTAAAGAGAATCTTTATGGGATATACTCTTTGAATGTCAATGGGTATATAGTCGCACCATCTTCCGGTTCTCCTGTCGCTCCTTTGATTAGCAGCATATAATTCGGGTTAGGCAGATTGATTGAGATAGAAGAATAATCCGCCGCATTGCTTCCGTAACGTTTGAATGTGACCGTCTCGCCTTCTGTCGCTGTTTCCGCTTCGATATGGAAAGATAAAGGAATCACGTCCGGCATCGGTACGGGCACCAATAGATAGTCGTGCAGCGCAAACGTCTTGTTAAAGGCGGAAACCTCTTTGGGATAAAGCGACATGGAGTTTGTCCTTGCTCCCGAAGCCGTTCCGGCCCATACGCTGAATCGGGTATATAGTGTATTCCCCGTTTCATATACAATCCGGATATTCTTCAGGCTTTCCGTCCATGCGCTACCGCTTGCGTCAGTCAGCTTCACCCACGGGAGAGACACTTTCACGAACGGACGTCTCAGCTTGATGGAAGTCAGCTTGTCTTCGTCTCCCTCCTTGATGTCCCCGTTCGCTTCGATGGTAAACGGTTCGGATTGTCCGGCATAAGCATCCTCTATGTTCGTGCCGTTGGCGGCTGCTTCTGCGTGCGCTGCTCCGATCACTTCGATGAGGCGTATATCATTCAATCCGTTCGATGTATTGTAAATCAAGTCCGTATCCGTTCCTGCCGCGATATAGTCCGCCCAGCAGATAGCCTTGTACGTGTCGTTGGGAGCCAGGCGCAAGTCGGGGAAAGTGATGGCGCCGGTCAGTCCGCTGTTGTCATCTATCAATTGGCGGGCTTGCGCCACGCGCAGGTTCGTAGTTGTTGAGTAAACCTCGATTTTGCAGCGCAGGCGATAACCCGCGGGCACTTGCTTGTCGCCGCCGGCACGGGTGACAATTCCGTAGTCCGTCGCTATTTCCGGTTCGTTCGCAGCCTTTGTGTCGACTGTTGCCTGTATCGAAATGCGGGTTTCCGGTGATTCGGACGGCTCTATATTCAAGGGCGATTCGTTGCTGCATGCCGCAGCGAGAAACGACAGCCCGAAACATACTGTCCGGAAATACTTCTGATGATTCATAAGCCTGTATTTTTTCATCTTATTCTATCCTTAAAATTATTCATTAATCAGGTATCACTATTTCTATTATTTCGTCGAAATCATCGTCGATACCCGGTGAACTGGGCTTGCGGACGGTCAGGAACGCGCCATATACCAATGTATGCTTGTTGCGTTGCATACGTATCTCCGCGTTGCCGCTCTTGTGTATGCTGCTTCCGTCTGCCGCGTGAGTTTCTACTATAATGTTATAATAGTTGTCCGTTCCGTCGCCCGGACCTATAAAGATGAGGTCTTCCGCCAGTTTGTATTCTTTCCCTTCCGTATGTATGCTTACGGGATGGTCGAATGCCGCGCCGGATTGCGAGCCGCTTGCCACTTGGCGGAACGTGTCGAACATCGGCGGTATCCACATCTGGTAATTCACTTTGGCAGTATGCGGCACAGGCGCGTCGGCTCCCTCTTTTTCAAAATACTCTTCCATATCGTTGGAAATCACCGTATATGTGCCGAAGGGGCGCAACAGTTCCAGTTCTTCCGTAAAGTCGAGGTCGTTTGCGTGAGAGTGCGGCACTCCGTATCCGCTGTAATCCCAAGTGGCGCTTCCGCTGAAAGCGTCTTTGGTGGCTCCCGCTCCGAACGGTTCCAGCATCTTGACGCTGCTGAGTGAAGCCACGTCGAAGTAAGGGTTCGAGGTTTGTCCGCTTGCCAATGGTTCAGCCCATGCCAACACGGCAATCTTTGTGGCAGGAAGGTCTACGTTCACTGTCTGGCTGTTGTTGCCTTCGTTCAGTGCGCCGCCGTTCACAATTTTGCGTTCCAGTTGCGTTTCCAGTCTGCCGTCATCGCCCATTGTCCAGAATTCCAGTACATAGCGCACCGATACATTGCTCGCGGTGCGTGTGTAGTTCGAATAAATAGGTTCGTTATCCCACGCCGTGTTGAATTTGAGCGTCAGTCGGGTGTGGCAGACGTGCGGATGCGCATCCAGGTAACAAAGGTCTTTCTTCTCACACGAACTCAGCAGTAGCAGGGAAAGTATCAACAGTGCCGCCGCAGATGCGGAAATCATTGTTGTTAACCTTTTACGTCGTATCGTCTCTTTCCGGTTTCCCCATTCAGACACGTTATATTTGTTATATAAATCCATAGTTTCAGTATCTTTTTCTATTCTCATAATCAGGTCCTCCTATGATTTAAAATCTCCAGACGAGTGAAGCCTTGATTTTGCTTGGTCCCCAATAGTTCTTGCCTTTATGCTCCTTGTACGCGTTGCATGGGTCGTACCAGAAATACTTGTCATATTTGAGACGGTTGTATCCGGCAGAGATGCCGAGGTCGAAATAGAGGCAGTCGAAACGGTTGAATTTGAAGATGTATCCGTAAGAGACACCCATTCCGCGGATGTTTCCCTGGCGTCCCGTGCTTCCGAATTTCACGTCATATTCACCGTAGAGTCCGTACAGTCCCCAGTAAGAACCCTGGAAAGAACGGTCGTCGCGTATATACATGCGCACTTCCGGTGATACGGATGCCACGTTGTAGCTGTTTCCTTTCGCTTTGCTGTCTTTCAGCCAGCGGTATGCACCTTCTACGGCGATAGAGTAGCGGTTGCCCAGGTATGCTTCCAGTTCGATGTTCGGGGTGATAAGCGCAGCCCACGAAGCGAGATTCGTTTTGATAGCCATAAACGGCGGGTCGCACCGGCAAGGTTCCGGTTCTTGTACTACCGGTTTCTGCGGGGTTCTTTTCACCGTATCCACCTCTACCACTTTTATCTCTTCCTTCACCACGGGCGGAGCAACCACAGGCACAATTTTTAGTAACTGTACACTGCTTGCGCTTCTCAGCTTCGGATAGAAAGTGTTCAGCATATAGCGGTAAGCGCCGCCGGGCAATTTCTTGAGGGCGATTTCCGGATCCGTTCCTTCGGGCGTATTGTTGAGAATATCCAGTATGCGGGCTTTCTCCTTCATATCACTCTTTTCGACCATGACACGCAGCTCGTTCCAGTTCTCCCCACCTGCCACTACTTCAAATAGTCCGGGCGCGAGTCCTGTCTTGGCTACCAGATAGTCTTTCAACACATCTGCTCTGGCTGCACTGAGCTTCATGTTCAGTGCCAGCGGACCTTCGGGGGATGCATATCCGATGATGCGGATGTGGTCGATGACGTACTCATTTTTGTCTATAATCTCTTGTACTCTGTCGATACATCGTTGTAGAGTACCTCTGTTGCCGTTGTATTCCAAATCAAGGTTACTTTTTCCTGTTTTGAAATGGATGTACCAGGCTTCCGGATCCTTTGTCAGCGAGTCGGCGGGGAGTATTTGTCCCCATGCGGCGCACGTCATCAGAATACTTCCGGCTAATAGGCATAGCTTTCGTCTTAAATATTCCATACTGGTTTTAAATTTTTGTTTCTCTGTGGTGTGCGCCGTTACTTTGTAGGTAACGGCACGTGCCGCCCCAGGCAGTCGGAAGCGTCCTCTGAGCGCGGTTGGCATGGATAAAAATACAAAAGGAGAGTCGCGCCACTGTGAGCACAGTTGCGTACGTTTAGTTTTCGTATCCAACACCCGGATACGACTGGAATATTTATGCGATAAAGTTGCTTGGTTTAGTTTAGGAAAGTTTTCATTTTAGCAAAATCTTTGCTTTTTTATAAAAACCTGCAAAAAAAATGTTAGTTTTGTTTTCTTATTTCAAATTCAATGCATATATTTGCCGAATCTTTCGTGTACCGTTACCTACAAAGTAATAGTCTATGTAAATAATTGAATTACAACAGTGTAGCTGTCGAATATTGATTTTTGCATCCTTTCTCGGCTTCTTTTTTAATGTAAGATATTATCATCCTGTTTGTCTTATCTATTTCCTTTTGCTCGAAGGCTTTTAAATACGTTTCCGTCACTTTCACGGACGAGTGTCCCAAGGCGTTGCAGATAACTCCTGTCGCACATTTCTTTTGATAGGCAGTTGTTGCCCATGTGTGGCGGGCTGTATAAGATGATAGCTTTTCTCCGAGATTCATTCTTCTTGAAAGCTCATTCAGCTTTCTGTTGAATCCTCTTAGTATAGCTTGATACAGTTTGTATTCTTCCTTACTTCCGAAGCCGTTTGTATTTTGCGTCTTCGGATTGTCCGGTAAGATAGATAATAGATAGGGTGACCTGGGATTCCGGTTGGCCAACTGGTTGATAAGCCGCATTGCTTCGGGAGTCACGTTCACGGTGATTACCCGTCCGGTCTTTTGTCTCTTATAGGTAAGGGTGTTCCCGTGCAGGTCGCATTTCCTCAGGCGGGCAAGGTCGATAAACGGCATTCCTCTTAATAAGAAAAGGAGTACGAACCATGACTGTGCTTCCCTTAGCGAGGGGAGTGTCTGGCGGGCAACAAGTATGTTTCCCATATGTCCGGGTGTCAGCGCGCGTTTCGTGTCTGCCCGTACACCGGTATATACACTGTCAAACAATCCCTGCTTCCATTTGAGCCGTCTCTCTTTGGTGGCTCTGTGATAAGTGGCGCGCAGCATACGCATATAGGTAGATACGGTATTCATGCTGAGCATGTTCTCAAATAGATACCTCTCGAAGCCCTGCAAAAGGACCGGAGTGAAAACTTTATCCAACTTCATTGTGCCTTTCTGTTTGCTACACCAATATTGCGATATAGCATTCAGGGTACTTTGATAAACGTGGGCTGTCCCATACCGCCCCTCGTTTTCCAGTCTTCGTATGACTGTCTCCATAAAACTTTTTAAATCATTCATAATTCCATTGTTTTTTCAATTAAAAACTGAAGGAACAATTGCAGACGTATGCTTCTTGTTTATTCGTTTGTGCAATCTTTGCATTTCAAAGTATTGTTTTAACCGTTATTTTTGTTTCTTGTATGCAAACCGTTATTCTTGTTTGTTCTTTTATCATACGCCCTTTTTTCCTTCGTTCCCCAAAGATAGGGATGGATTGGAAAAACGGAGTTTTCAATTTGGATTTTTGTATTTCTATCTGTATCATTCTGATTTGTAGGCTTTTTGTTTCTCGGCATACTATGGCTTTTAAATGTACTGAGAATCGTCCGGGCTTATGTTTCGAAATGATTTGTTTCGGCTTATGCAACATGATGCTTTACGTTCTTGCGGAAAGTGGAAGTCTTGTTTTAATATCGAATTATTACTTCTTTTGCTCTGTTGTATTTATAAAGTATGGGTTCGATGCCTTATCAAGTTATGTTAGTGCCCTTCTGTTGGCAGGCTCTTCCCATAAAAAGTTTTTTTGAGTTTTACCCTCATACTCTCATAAATCGTCTGAACCCCTTTATCCATCGTAGTTTCAGCTATGGGAGCAGGACTTTATATCTCCCTGATAGTAACTTTTACTCTCATACTGAATTTTTTACTTTTAATATATAATATATTTATAATCAGTATAATATGTATTTTCTTGTGATAAGTCAACATCTTCCATGTCGACTGCTTTTTGTGCTTTATTTGCTTCGTATAGCCTATAATTTTATGTTTGTCTCGGTTTCAAGTAGCTGTTTTTATCCTTTTTCTCCTATATATCATACGTTAACTCCTTATGTATTATATGTCGGTTCCTTATATATTATGTGTCAGCCTTTGTATATTGTATGTCAGCCCTTGTATATTGTATGTCAATCCTTAAGTATTCTTCTGTTTTCCCTGTAAGCATTCGGCCTTTTGCGTATTTCTCTCCAAGCTATAATAAAGTCAAAAGCCAGACATACTTCGTCTGGCTTTTGACTTTACTAAATTATCTTGTTTATCCTTTCCAATTAAATGGCAGTAAATCGGAGTAGTCGTTTTTCTCTTCTCTTTCTTTCTCCTGTACCCTGATCAACACGTCCTGCATCCATAGTTTTGGGTTCACCTTATTTTCCCTGCAACATCCCATCAGTGAAAAGAATATTGCCGCTGCATGTGCCGCCTCATGTGAACCGGAGAAAAGAGTGTTTTTTCTGTTCAAAGTCAATGGTCTTATAGAACGCTCCACCGGATTATTGTCAATGCAGAATTGTGCATCGTTGACATATCCGGACAGTTGTTCAAATCGTGTGTACATATAGAATATGGCCTTGGCAATAGGCGATTTCTCAACCGTATGTTCATATTCCTCCTTGCACCATTTTTCCAGTCCTTTGATAATAGGGTACGATTCTTCCCGGCGAAGCTTTACTACAGCCCCGCCTTCCAGATGTTCTATGCTGATTTTCTCCTCCACAGCATACAGTCTGCCTATTTGTTCAAGTGCATGCCTTGCTCTGGGAGGGTCATTTCCTTCCGCTTCCACAAACTTGCGCCTGACGTGTGCCCAGCAGCACAGGTGCAACTTTCCGGGTAGCGTGTCGAACTCGTCATATACTGCAAAACCGTCACTCTGTACCACCCGGACCTGTCCTGCCAGCAGTGTGTCTATTCCACTGCTGCCACGTCCCTTGTGATATTCAAAGAAGGGGGTATGGAACCGGGGCAGATAGAAGTTCCACATATACCCGCGGTGAAGGGCACCGGGACGGTCGCTTTCAAGTACGGGATGGGGCGTCTCATCGGCCATGACGTAATAACTGTCCTTGACCAGTTCACGAAGCTCATTATAGACCGGCTCCAGACGCTGTGCGGCGGCCATCATCCAGTTACTTACGGTGGAAGGACTCAGATGGATGCCTTCACGCTCAAAAATGTCCAGCTGTCTGTGCAGAGGCAGATGATCGTAATATTTGGCGGTAGCAATGTGGGACAGTATACTTTCCGACGCATTGCTGTGAGGGTGTGCCATTACGGGCATGGGAGCAGTCATGATACGACCGTCGGCAAGTCGGTATTTAGGGCGGATGATGCGTCTCACATAGAATCGCGCAGGGCTGACGGCATATTGTTCGCTCACTTCCTCCCCCAGCTTTGTCGCTCCCTCCAGGGAAAGACCTTCCGGCATGGGAATGATGATTTCCTCACGGGGAAGGGACGGGTCGATGGGCTTACGGGCGTGGGGAGTAATCTTTTGGGTGAAGCTCTTACGGAAACGGTTGTAACCATTCTCCGATTTGACAGATTTCTCAGCTATTTTCTGTTCTTCCGCTACCGGGTCATTGACATCGGACGGGGATTCGAAACAGATGCTCAATTGGCTGGCATCTTCGGGAAGATGACGTTTTTCACTGGATTTACCCCATAAACGGCGTGTCAAGTCAGCCAATTTCCATCTCAAGTCAGCTATGACGGCTGTACAGGCTGAGATTTCCCCGGCCTGGCGGGAATACTCCTGCAAAGAGGCTTCGTATTTTCTCTGAAGTTCCGCATGCTCCTTTTCAAGACGTTCACGTTCCTTGCGCAACTCTTCGTACTCTTCCAAAGTAAGGGTAATGACTGGTTCTTTCACTGTATATCCACTTTTTTATTATGTGGCAAAGTTATCAAAATAAAGCTGTACGGCTTATAGGACGGGAGATTACTTTTCAACTGTTTTCCGATACTTTTTAACAGTAAGCAGCTCATTCAGGCGATTCCAGGAAATTTGAAGAAAATCCCTCTTCCGTTCGTCCTTTTTCAAGAGGAAAGAACCGTGGTTCAGACGACGGCATTCCAGACGGTATTCATCGTCGCACCGATAAAGGATATGCAACCTGCTACGGGAACGGTCAAGAAAAATATGGCAGCTCTGCTCTGACACGTAAGAACCCGTGTGCCGGATGACCTCACCACAAAGACCGTCAATTCCTTTATGGAAATTACAACCTTGGGGATAAAGGTAATAAGACCAGAAAGGACTGCTACGGAAAAGACCAAGACCTAAAGGGAGAAGTAGGTCCTGAGGGGAATGGATACCAAGACTGGAAGCCGATACTTTATAACGACGACCACCATCAAATATGAAAAGAACAGAATCAAAATGATTAGACTCAGACAAGAGACTACGCAGCTTTTCACTTTCATTAGAAAATACTAAGACTGAACACATAATGGAGTAAGATAATTATGAAGTCACAAAGGTAGGAAGGAAAACAAGGGAAACAAACACGCACAAGGCCGAATACTTACTTTTCCCTTAATCATGTGAAAGGGCTCACAACTGTGAGCTTATATGTTCACAGTTGTAGACGTATTTATTTACAACTGTTAGCTTATTTGTTCACATCAGTGAGCCCTTGACAATGACTAAGGGAAGATATATAGATGCCTAAGGAAAGATGTCCGGATATTAGTGGGATGACCTCTTGATGTCTGCTTTGTGTGTTGTAAAGTACCGCTTGATACTATGTAATTAAGCGGTACATGACTTCATGTTTACCTTGAAATATGTTGCTGTTTAATGATTCTTTCGTTTCAGAAGTGTTACTTTTCTTATGAGAAATGCTTGATAAACGTATGAGAAATGCCCTGTTTTTAAGGTAAAATGGTGAAAAAAGTATGAGAAATACCGTATTTGATTTTATTTCTCATAGTGTTATCTGATTGATTAATATGTAATTATCCTGTAATTATGAGAATATGAGAAATGATTTTGCGAAATCATTTCTAGGAACCCCTAAGTTCAATTTATAAATGCGACAGCTGAGTGAGAATATAGTGTAGAAAAATATTTTTAGAGAGAAGCGGATGAAAAAACTCTTCATCTTGCTTCTCCCTTGGAATAAAGGTTGAGTTTAACTTATAAATGCGTTGCCTTTAAGCTGAAAAGGTTAATTGGGTGTATTTGAAAGTAGTTTGTGTATAACCAAAATAATTTTATGTCTCATGCTCATTTCTTTGTCAATATTGTTTGCTTGCTAAATATAAATTGCTACTTTTGTCGTAGTTTACTTTCTAGCGAAGAAAGTAAGTTTTTGATAGTTTTATTGAGAACGGTTATTTGTTACATTCATATATGAAAATCGGCTAATTTTTATTCGCGAATTGTAATAAGTGACGGGTCTCGCGCATCTTTTGTATATATAACCTTGTTATATACCCAATTGAGCGTGGGACTATCACTTATGTTCGCGAGGGGTCCTAGCCGATACCTATATATGACATGAGTAGATAGTTTCCACGTTCATTTTTTTATATATAAACCCTCGCACCATCGGGAACTGATGCGGCAACAAAACAAAAAGGCGATGGACATTGATTTTAAAGAAAACATCATCCGCTTGATGCAGCATCCCATCATGAGTAAACCCATTCATGAACTGACCAGTTCTGAACAGAGCCAGGCGTGTGAAATCCTTGAAAACCTGTATGAGTGCTCAATGGATGAAAACTGTACCCAGATAGACTATATCCAAATGTCCCGTCTGCGTTATGCCCTTGGTGAGCTGGCCTATGTTATGTGCAGTAATCCTGAACGTATAATTAGATATTTGCTTTTCTCTCTCCATTCCTTGGAGAAAGGTGGCATTGACTTGAGTCTAAACAAATGGGCAGAGCTGGTTAATTTGCGTCAATCTGCGGAGTAATGAAGTCAATCTTTGGAGCGATGAATACTTTGATTAGATTTGAATGAATTCAATAAAAACAATAAATTCAATAAATCCAATAATTTGAATAACTCTGAGTTGAATTGCGTAAATCGGATAAAATCATCCGTATGCGCCCGGATTCATAATTTTGTCGTACGTATGACATAATGATGAATCAGTTTTCGTAATCCTACCAGTGTATATGACGGAGGTCGCGAACCGGCAGACAGCTTGTGAAAGTAGTTTGTTTGGTTTGTCTCCTAGAGAGGATACCCAACTTTTCCCTTACGGGTATCCTCTTGTTTTTTATCCTAGCCTTTCTTGTCTGCAATAAATCTCCTTTGATTATAATAAGCCTTCTTAGTCTATTTTGTCTATAATAACTCTCCTTTGTCTACAATAATCTTTCTTTGTTTATGATAAATTCCTCTGGTATCTTTCTTTGTTTTTCTGTTTTCTAGTAGTCTTTTACTTCCCGCCATCTTTTTTCTCCTGCAATTTCCGTTCTTTTTTTTCTCCCCGGTCTTTATCTCTTCGCGCGCATTACGCGCACGTGTGAATATAATAAGGTGTACTTCCGTGTCCGTTCCCGCGCACACTCCGCCTTATATTAAAAAATATGTTCTACAACATCGTTATCAATCAGCCAGTTAGCATAAACATGCAAAAATAATTAGAAAAAAGCGTTGAATATATTTGGAGTATATCCCAAAACGGACTACTTTTGCACCCGCTTTCCAAGAGAAGAAAGCCTTGATAAAATGACTTAGTGATAAAGCGAAAGACAGCTTAAAAATAAGAACAAAAAACTTCCGATAAAGTTTGGAAGATATAACTTAAAGTTCTTATCTTTGCAGTCCGATTCGCAAAGAAAACGGTTTTAGCTTTTCTTTTATAATTATTCTTTCCCTTTCGCAAGAGAGCCTGAGAAACGAGTTAAAAAGAAAAACAAAAAAAACTTCCGAAAAAGTTTGGTAGTTAAAATTAAACCTCTTACCTTTGCACCCGCTTTTAAAACGAAAGCAACAAGTTCTTTGAAATATTGATAAACAATACAAGTAGTACAAGTTAAAAAATAGAACCGTCAATACTTGTTTCAAAAGTAGCAATACAAATGAAACACAGGCAATTGAAAAGAGTCAATAAATTTTGTACGGCATCCTGAACAGAGCAAAAACCTGCCTAACGGCAGATTAACAATACTTTTACAATGAAGAGTTTGATCCTGGCTCAGGATGAACGCTAGCTACAGGCTTAACACATGCAAGTCGAGGGGCAGCATTTTTCTAGCAATAGAAAAGATGGCGACCGGCGCACGGGTGAGTAACACGTATCCAACCTGCCTCATACTCGGGGATAGCCTTTCGAAAGAAAGATTAATACCCGATAGTATAGTTTCACCGCATGATGAGACTATTAAAGAATTTCGGTATGAGATGGGGATGCGTTCCATTAGATAGTTGGTGAGGTAACGGCTCACCAAGTCTTCGATGGATAGGGGTTCTGAGAGGAAGGTCCCCCACATTGGAACTGAGACACGGTCCAAACTCCTACGGGAGGCAGCAGTGAGGAATATTGGTCAATGGGCGATAGCCTGAACCAGCCAAGTAGCGTGAAGGATGAAGGCTCTATGGGTCGTAAACTTCTTTTATATGGGAATAAAGTTGAGTATGTATACTTTTTTGTATGTACCATATGAATAAGGATCGGCTAACTCCGTGCCAGCAGCCGCGGTAATACGGAGGATCCGAGCGTTATCCGGATTTATTGGGTTTAAAGGGAGCGTAGGTGGATTGTTAAGTCAGTTGTGAAAGTTTGCGGCTCAACCGTAAAATTGCAGTTGAAACTGGCAGTCTTGAGTACAGTAGAGGTGGGCGGAATTCGTGGTGTAGCGGTGAAATGCTTAGATATCACGAAGAACTCCGATTGCGAAGGCAGCTCACTAGACTGCAACTGACACTGAGGCTCGAAAGTGTGGGTATCAAACAGGATTAGATACCCTGGTAGTCCACACAGTAAACGATGAATACTCGCTGTTTGCGATATACAGCAAGCGGCCAAGCGAAAGCATTAAGTATTCCACCTGGGGAGTACGCCGGCAACGGTGAAACTCAAAGGAATTGACGGGGGCCCGCACAAGCGGAGGAACATGTGGTTTAATTCGATGATACGCGAGGAACCTTACCCGGGCTTAAATTGCACCTGAATATATTGGAAACATTATAGCCGCAAGGCAGGTGTGAAGGTGCTGCATGGTTGTCGTCAGCTCGTGCCGTGAGGTGTCGGCTTAAGTGCCATAACGAGCGCAACCCTTATCTTTAGTTACTAACAGGTCATGCTGAGGACTCTAGAGAGACTGCCGTCGTAAGATGTGAGGAAGGTGGGGATGACGTCAAATCAGCACGGCCCTTACGTCCGGGGCTACACACGTGTTACAATGGGGGGTACAGAAGGCAGCTACCTGGCGACAGGATGCTAATCCCAAAAACCTCTCTCAGTTCGGATCGAAGTCTGCAACCCGACTTCGTGAAGCTGGATTCGCTAGTAATCGCGCATCAGCCATGGCGCGGTGAATACGTTCCCGGGCCTTGTACACACCGCCCGTCAAGCCATGAAAGCCGGGGGTACCTGAAGTACGTAACCGCAAGGAGCGTCCTAGGGTAAAACTGGTAATTGGGGCTAAGTCGTAACAAGGTAGCCGTACCGGAAGGTGCGGCTGGAACACCTCCTTTCTGGAGCGATGTCGTTACAAATGACTTTCAGGTTCTGTTTTTATTGTACTACTGGTACTTGTTTATTTATAAAATATAGATCAACCATCTATAGATAATATAGATAGAGATAAACAAGAGAAAAACGAAGCCGAGTCTAACTAAGGTAGACAAGGTTGAACTAGTCCTATAGCTCAGTTGGTTAGAGCGCTACACTGATAATGTAGAGGTCGGCAGTTCAACTCTGCCTGGGACTACCAAGCTCAAGAATGAAGGAAAGCGAAAGCAAAAAGAAAAGCGAAAGCAAAAACAGAATTCTTGAATAACCTCTTGGGGGATTAGCTCAGCTGGCTAGAGCATCTGCCTTGCACGCAGAGGGTCAACGGTTCGAATCCGTTATTCTCCACTCTTTCTAGGAAACGGACACATAAGAACCGGAAACGGACAGGAAAAACGATCTTTGACATGATGATAACAAAAAAGTAAAATTTTAGTAAAGAGCTAAAAGTATATATCGAACCGTACGTAAGTTGCGTGTTTGTAGAATATCAGAGGTGGGATTCACTCTCAACTCTCCATTCTCAACTCTCAACTTGTAAACGTTTGAAAGAAAGTAAGCAAGGGCGCATGGCGGATGCCTTGGCTCTCGGAGGCGATGAAGGACGTGATAAGCTGCGATAAGCTTCGGGTAGGTGCAAATAACCTTTAATCCGAAGATTTCCGAATGGGACAACCCGGCATTCTGAAGGAATGTCATCCATCCTGGATGGAAGCTAACACAGGGAACTGAAACATCTTAGTACCTGTAGGAAAAGAAAATAATAATGATTCCCCTAGTAGTGGCGAGCGAACGGGGATTAGCCCAAACCATAGATGTTACGGCATTTATGGGGTTGTAGGACCACGATATCGCATGAAATTTAGTGAATAGAACGTTCTGGAAAGAACGGCCATAGACGGTGATAGCCCTGTATATGAAGCTAAACTAAGCGTAGTGGTATCCTGAGTAGCGCGGGACACGAGAAATCTTGCGTGAATCTGCCGGGACCATCCGGTAAGGCTAAATACTCCCGAGAGACCGATAGCGAACCAGTACTGTGAAGGAAAGGTGAAAAGAACTTCGAATAGAAGAGTGAAATAGTCCCTGAAACCATGCGCCTACAAGCGGTCGGAGCTTCGTAAGAAGTGACGGCGTGCCTTTTGCATAATGAACCTACGAGTTACTTTTTCCGGCAAGGTTAAGAATCTTGAGATTTGCAGCCGAAGCGAAAGCGAGTCTGAACAGGGCGATTAGTCGGAAGGAGTAGACGCGAAACCAAGTGATCTACCCTTGGGCAGGTTGAAGGTTAGGTAACACTAACTGGAGGACCGAACCGATAAGCGTTGAAAAGCTTCCGGATGACCTGAGGGTGGGGGTGAAAGGCTAATCAAACTTGGAGATAGCTCGTACTCCCCGAAATGCATTTAGGTGCAGCCTTGTGAGTTACTAATGTGAGGTAGAGCGACTGATAAGATGCGAGGGCTTCACCGCCTATCAAGTCTTGATAAACTCCGAATGCGCATTAGTTCTATCACAGGAGTGAGGGCATGGGTGCTAAGGTCCATGTCCGAAAGGAGAAGAATCCAGACCATCAGCTAAGGTCCCCAAATAATTGCTAAGTTGAACTAACGAAGTCAGATTGCTAAGACAGCTAGGATGTTGGCTTGGAAGCAGCCATTCATTTAAAGAGTGCGTAACAGCTCACTAGTCGAGGAGTTTGGCGTGGATAATAATCGGGCATCAAGCAATTTACCGAAGCTATGGGATCAGTAATGATCGGTAGGGGAGCATTCCACTCTGCGTCGAAGGTGAAGCGTGAGCTTTGCTGGAGCGTGTGGAAAAGCAAATGTAGGTATAAGTAACGATAAAGGGGGTGAGAAACCCCCTCGCCGAAAGACTAAGGTTTCCTGATCAACGCTAATCGGATCAGGGTTAGTCGGGTCCTAAGGCTCAGCCGAACGGTGAGGCCGATGGCAGAACAGGTTAATATTCCTGTACTACCTTAATGAGTGACGTGGAGACGGAGCAGTGATAGCGCCGCGGACTGACGGAATAGTCCGTTGAAGGGTGTAGACGTTGATTGTGGCAGGCAAATCCACCGCAAGAGTCGAACCTGATAGTATGGAGCGTTCTTCGGAACAATCCAATAGTGCGTGTAAGCATACTCCCAAGAAAATCCGCTAAACTTA